>JAEYYV010000379.1 GCA_023428295.1 Pseudomonadota bacterium | reverse complement strand
GTCCGAGCCGGGCCCCGATCTCGCGGGCGAAGGCCAGCGCGCCGGGCTCGACGTCCTCGCGGTCGGAGCGCTCGGCGTGGGCGCGGATGTCAGCTCGCTCGCGCTCCTCGGCGCCGCGCTCGGTGCGCCGCCGACGGGCTTCGCGGATCCAGTCGCCGAGGCGGCGGGAGCCAAGGGAGCCGAGCTCGCCGGTGCGAGCGGGCTCGAGCAGCTCGCCACGTTCGGGGGACCGGAGACCGCCGTGCTCGCGGGGCTCTACCTGGCAGCCGCGTCGATGAACGTGCCGATCGTCCTCGATGGATACGCCACGTGCGCCGCCGCGCTCGTCGCCGCGAAGCTCGCGCCGAACGTGACGGGCTACTTCATCGCCGCGCACGCAGGCACGTTCACGCAGCCGCGCATCCTCGCGCACCTGGGCCTCGCACCCATCTTCGAGGTGGGCCTCGGTCACGGGGAGGGGACCGGAGCGGCCATGGTGTTGCCCCTGCTCGATCAGGTGGCGGCCCTCGCCGCTCGGAGCTAGCCTCTGGGCCAGTGGGAGACGTCAGGCGACGCACCGGTAGCTTCGAGGCCGAGCGCACCACCGGATCGCACGAGGTGCTCGATCGTCTCTTCGTGTACGGCACGCTTCGCAAGGGGCAGACGGCGCGGTCGCTGATCGCGAATCAGATCACGAAGACCGAGCTCGCCCACACGAGCGGATCGATCTACGCGTTCCCGATGGGCTACCCCGGCTTCACCGACGGCGGGACCGGCATCGTGCACGGTGAGGTCATCTGGCTGACCGAGCTGCCCGCCACGTTCGGGTTGCTCGACGCGTACGAGAGCGACGACTTCGCACGCGTGATCAAGCTCGTCACGCTCGCCAGCGGCGAGGAGATCTGGACCTGGATCTACACGCTCGCAGATCCGAGCGCGGCCAAGCACGGCACGCTGATTCCCGACGGGGACTGGATGCGCTACTGGCGCGAGCAGCCGTAGCTCAGACCTCGGAGAAGTCGATCTCGTCGTCGAGCGTCTGGAAGTTCACGGTCTCCATGTCGTGAACCGACGGGCGCGCGAGCTCGGCCTGCTCCTGCTGCTCGCGAACCAGCTTGCCGGTCGTGGCCATCGCGTCATCCGTGGGCTGGCCATGCAGGGTGGCCGCGATCAACTCCGCCAACGCCTCGGGCGCAGGCCCGCTCTTCACCTCGATCTCGATCATGGAGATCGGATATCACCGGGTCGCCGAGGGCCCTCCTCGACGCTCCTCACACTTGCTGCTACGCGCACCTCGCTGCCTAGCAGCGCATTCGTGCGCAACTCGAGCAGTGCGAGCGCACAGCCAGCTCAGAGGACGAAGTGACCGAGGACCGCCATGGAGAAGGCGGCGAGAGCGGCTGCGATCGTTCCGAGGCCAACCTTGCAGGTCGGGCTCGACACACTCATGCGTTGCGGCACGAGGGCGAATTTCGCCGTTTTCGGGCCGAAAGCAAGTTCCCCCATTGGCGAACGGGAGCAGCCTACTTAGCTAGTGATATTACTGGGTTACAGCGCAACCGGTGTGCCAAGAAAGTGCGTCAAGAGCCGCGCGCGGCCTTGATCAAGCGCAGGTACGATGCTTGTACCCGAGCCGCCAGATCGGACAGCTCGGTGATGAGTTGGGGGGACGGGGTCGCGCCGATCTGGTGGACGTAGATGAGGTTGACCGCTCGCTGCTTGACCATCACGGGGACGACCAGGCACTCGACCGGCTCGACCGTGACCCCGAGGGTCGACCACAGCTGGCTCTCGACGGGCTTGGCTGCGGATGGTGGAGGACCGAGGAACGTCTCGCCCGTGTCGTGGGCCGACTGGAGCGACGAGGCGCCGCCCAGCGGGAGCGAGATCTCGTCGATCGGCAGGTGCGGCGTGAGCGGCGGGGCCACGTAGCCGCGCCAGCCGAGCGCGTTGCCGTCGCGAACGATGAACAGGAGCAGGACGTCGACGCGGCCCTTGGCGTATTCGGTCAGCGCCTCGGCGATCTGCTCGCGGTGCGTGGCCGTGTCGACGCGCTCGCAGGCCGCGCCGTAGGTGACCGCGTGCGAGACGTCGGGGCGCAGCGGCATCTGCGACGACTGCCGGCGGCGGCGTGGCTCGAGCGTGAACGAGGGCGGCATCACCATGCCCTGCGCGGGCTGTTCTCGACGGCGCTCGGAGCTCTCCGAGCGCTCGGGCGCGGTCTCGTCGTCGCGCTTGCGGCCGCTGCGAATGAAGCGAGCGCGCCGCGGGAGGCCGAACAGCTTCTCGAGATAGTAGAGAGCGCGCAGCTCGGGGACGACGTAGGGCTTGATGGTGCCGCCGAGGCGATCGGTCAGCTGGAGGAGGGCGCCGCGATCGCTGGGCTCGACCATCGCGACCGCGATCGCGCCACCGTCCTCGTCGAGCTTGCCGAGCGGAATCGCGCGCAGGCGATGCGCGTCGTCGGAGCCGAGCTTCTGCAACAGCGCCGGGTCCGCGCCGTCGAGGAGCGTGGGCGTGGCGATCGGGATGCCGGTCAGCTCGGCGAGGTAGCTCGAGAGCAGCTCGAGATCGATGAAGCCTAGCTCGACGAGGTTGGTGCCCAGGCGCCCGCCGTACAGCACCTGGTTGCGCAGCGCGCCTTCGAGTTGCGAGAGCCCGATCGCGGCGTTGCGGAGCAGCAGCGTGCCGAGCTTCACGTCCGCACTGTACTACGCATAACGCGTGGGATCGGGGACGCCGGCCTCCACGAAGCCTTTGCGCCGGAGCGCACACGCATCGCAGCGGCCGCACGCAGCGCCATCGCGCGGGTCGTAGCAGCTGTGCGTGATCGAGTAGTCCACGCCGAGGCGCATGCCGAGCGCGATGATGTCCGCTTTGCCGAGCTCGATCAGCGGCGCGTGAATGCGGAAGCCGCCGGTGCGCGTGGCGACCTGTGCGAGCCCCTCGAACGCGCGCACGAACTCGGGGCGACAATCGGGATAGCCGCTCGCGTCGAGGACATTCACGCCGACATAGATGTCGCGCGCGCCGATCGACTCGGCCCACGCGAGCGCGAGCGAGAGCAGCACCGTGTTGCGCGCGGGGACGTACGTGACGGGAACGTCGCCGGGCGCACCGATCTCGGCGAGCGAGCGATCTTTGGGCACCGCGATGTTCGCGTCGGTGAGCGCGGACTGCGCGAGCGGCGAGAGATCCACGTCGACGATGCGATGTGCCGTGGCGCCCAACACCGTGGCCACGCGGCGCGCTGCCTCGAGCTCCACCGCGTGAAGTTGGCCGTAGCGCACCGTGAGCGCGTGACACGCGAACCCCGCGTCGCGCGCGACGGCGAGTGCGGTCGTCGAATCGAGACCTCCCGAGAGCAACACGACAGCAGCAGGCATGCCTTGCTTTACGCCGGGCGAGCGCGGCCGTCAGCGTGTTAGCCTCCGGAAATGCGATTCGCGCTCGCGATCGTGATCGCGTGTACCGGCTGCAAGGGCCTCCTCGGCCTCGAGGAAGGCGTCCTCGCAACGAGCGATGCTGCGCGCGATGCGAGCGACATCGATGCGCCCGACGACGGGGCCGTCGATGCGACGAGCGATGGCTTCATGGCGTGCTATGGCGTCGCTCCGTTCGAGGTGTGTCCCACGGCGGCGAACGGGGTCATGCCAGTCACCGGTGCGATCGACACGAGCAACGCACTCACCTGCGACTTCGTCGACACGTCGGGCGGGCGCAACTGGTGCGTTGTCATCCGCGAGAACATCACGATCTCGACGGGAGTCTCGGTGGTCGGTGCGCGGCCGCTCGTGCTGCTCGCGCGCAACGACCTCACGATCTCGCTCGCGGGGATGGTCGATGCGGCCAGTCACGAAGGTGGCACGCGCGGCCCCGCCGCCAATCACAGCTCGTGCGCCAGCGGCAATGGAACGAGCAACGGGACCATGGGCAGCGGCGGTGCGGGCGGATCGTTCGGTTCGGTCGGTGGCGCCGGCGGACGCGGCACGTTTCAGGGCATCCCCGGTGGCGTCGCACAGTCGGTCATGGTGGGCGATGTTCTCCGCGGTGGATGCAAGGGCGGAAAGGGTGCGCCCGGCGCCGTGAACGTTGGCGGTGATGGCGGTGGTGCCGTCTATCTCGTCGCCGGAACGCAGATCCGGATCGACGGACTCGTCAACGCCTCGGGCGCGGGAGGAAGCGGTGGAGAGATGCCCGGCACGGGCGCCGGTGGCGGTGGATCCGGCGGCATGATCGTGCTGTCGGCGCCGACGGTGATGGTGACGATCAGCGCGCAGATCTTCGCGAACGGCGGCGGAGGAGGAGCTGGTGGAGGCAACACGAACAACGGTGGCCCGGGCCGCGATCCTACGAACCCGCTCCAAGGCGGCGAGGGTGACGACACGCCCACGGGTGGTGCAGGCGGTCGCGGCGCATCCGCCGCCGCAGACGCGGGCTCCGGGCAGAACGATCAAGCCGGCGGCGGAGGTGGTGGCGGCGGCGTCGGACGCATCCGAGTCCTCTCGCCGCAGCCGACGCTGAACGGGTTGTTGTCTCCAGCGCCGAACTGAATGACCGCGAAGAAGCGCTCGCTGCTCGCGATCGGCCTCGCGCTCGTAGCGCTCGTCGCGTGGTCGTTCTGGCGACGCTGGCAGATCCTCGACGAGTCCCCGTTCCCCGTCGGCATCGACGGCTACTTCTATCCGACGCAGCTCCGCGCGCTCCTCGAGCGACACGAGCTCGCGTATCCCGACGTTCCGCTCGCGTTCCTGCTCATGGCGCCGTTCGCGGCAGCAACGGATCCACTCGTCGGAGCGAAGCTCGCGGCCGCGTTCTATAGCGCGCTGATCGTGCTGCCGGCCTTTGGCGTCGGCGCGCGACTCGGCAGGTCCGTCGGCGCGGGCCTCGTCGCTGCCGCGCTCGCCGCGACGAGCGCTGGCTCGATGTACCTCGCGATGGAGTTCGTCAAGAACGGCATCGGCATGACCCTCGCGCTCGCGGCGATCTGGTTCGTGCTCCGCGCGGCGGACACCGCCTCGTCGTCGCGCTCCTCGTCGAGAGGGCGCATCGCGGTCGCGGTCGTGTTCGTCCTCGCTGCGTTCGCGACGCACAAGCTCGCCGGCGCGTTCGTCATCGTCATCGGCGCGCCCGCGGTGCTCGGTGCGATCTCGGATCGCGGACTGCTTCGGGGACGACGGCTGATCTATGCGACCGGCGCGCTCGCTGCGCTGCTCGTGATCGGCGGCCTCGCGTTCGGTCATCGCTTGATCGGCGACGCCTTCTCGGCGCACGCCGAGCTCGCCGCCCCTGCCCTCGCGCGCGAGGGGCGCACGCTGCTCTCGATGGGTCACGAGGCGCTGATCGGCGCCGCGCTCGGCTGGATCGCGCTCGCGCTGCTCTCGTTCGATCGCGCGGCGATGATCGCGCGTCCCGCACGTGTGGTCGCGTGGATGGTGATCGGCCTCGCGATGGCGATCGCGTTCCCGTGGCTCGCCGTCGAGGATCCGCAGGGCCTCGCGTTTCGCCTGCGCGTCGTCGCGTTCATCCCGATGTCGCTATGCGCGGCGATCGTCGCCGGTGCGATCCATCGCGCGCTCGAAGACGCAGCGCGCGCGAGAGCGACGGCCGGCGAAGACGCATCGCGCGGCATTCGTGCGTATGCGCCGCACGCGGTGCTGTCGGTGATCGCGATCGTCGTTCTCGTCGCGATGCCCGCGCGTCGGGTCGCGGGCCGCATCGTCGCCCACCCCGCGATGATCGCCGCGGTGCAAGCGATGTCGGGCGACGTGCCGCCCGGCGACGTGGTGATCGTTCCCGAGCGGCACATCATGTTCATGATCGCTTGGTACACGCGCATCCCGGTGCGCCTGTCGCCCGACGTGGTCCCCGAGGCGAAGCGATGGCGCGCGATGCCACTCGCGTTCATCGGCAACGGCTCGCCGCTCGATCAGCTGCTGATGGAAGCGCGGCGCGAACCGACGATCCCACCGCCGATCGGCTTGCACCCGCGGCATCCAAACGGCTTCGTGCTGATCCGCGAAGCGACGTGGACGTGGCTGCTCGAGCAGCTGCCGCCGGACCTGCGCGCGTATTACGCGGCGTGGCCGACGATCTAGATCATTCCTTGTCGACGACGCGTGCGGTGGGCAGCGGCTCGGGCTCCGCCTTCGCGCTCTTGTCGGCCGGCCCCGGCTCGTCGGAGCCCATCATCTTCTTGATCTTCGGTGCAACGGCGAACAGCGCCGCAGCGACGAGGAGCGCAGCGATGATGAGGAACACGAACAGGAAGTTGAAGCCGCGGCCGCTCGAGATCGCGGTGGCGCGACCCGCGAGGTAGATGCCGATCGACGTTCCGAGGAACCAGATGCCCATCACCATGCCGCCGAGGCGCTTCGGTGCGAGCTTGGACATCGACGACAGACCGACCGGCGAGATGCACAGCTCGGCGACCGTGTAGAAGAAGTAGAGAGCGATCAGGTGGAAGCCCGAGACGAGGTTGCCCGCGTCGATGATGTTGCCGGCCGCGTCCTTCACGGCGGGACGCGCATCGCCCGCGGGGAGCATCACGAGGAACGAGACGGCGATGAACACCATGCCGATCGCGAACTTGTTCACGCTCGACGGCTCTTTGCCCTTGCGGTTCAAGAACACCCACAGCCACGCGAACAGCGGCGCGAGCGTGACGATGAACACCGAGTTGACGCTCTGGTACCAGGTGGTCGGGAAGTCGAAGCCGAGGACTTTGTCGCGCGTCAGCGTGTCCGCGAAGATGTTCAGCGTCGTCGGTGCTTGCTCGAAGATCGCGAAGAAGGCGATGGCGCCGATGTAGAGCGGGATCATCGCGAGGATGCCGCGGCGCTCGCTGTCGTTCTTTGCTCCCTTGTAGAGCATGGTGAACAGCACGACCGAGCCGACGAGCAGACCGATGCCCATCGCCTCCTTGATCAGATCGCCCGACGGCTTGAACACGGCGACGAGGACGCCGATGCCGACGAACGCCGCGATCACGAGCTGGAGGACCGTGATGTCGCGCTTGGCCTCGACGGGATCGCTCGGCACCGTCGGGTGCTCGCCGGCGCCGCCGAGCGAGCTCTTCATCGCGATGAACTGGATCAGGCCGAGCACCATGCCGATGGCGGTGACACCGAACGCGACGTTCCACCAGATGCCGGGATCCATGCCCTTCTCGAGCGTCCACGCGCGGAAGGTGTCCGACATCGCGAAGTAACCAGCGACCAGCGGCGCGAAGAAGGCGCCGATGTTGATGCCCATGTAGTAGATCGTGTAGCCACCGTCGCGACGCGGATCGCCGGGCTTGTAGAGCTGACCGACGAGCGAGCTGATGTTGGGCTTCAAGAAGCCGGTGCCGATCGCGATGACGACCAGTCCGAGATAGAACAGGTCGCCGATGCCCGGGATGGCGAGGATGCCGTTGCCGACGGCGATACCGATGCCGCCGACGATGACCGCTTTGCGCTGACCGAGGAAGCGATCCGCGATCCAGCCACCGGGCAGACCGAGCAGATACACGGACGCGCCGAACATTCCGACCAACGCTCCCGCCGACGCGCTCGGCTCGGTCGTCTTGAGCGCATCGAACATGCCCTGACCGCCCGCGTCCTTGGGCGCGGCCAAGTAGAAGATCAGGAAGGCGCGCATGCCGTAGTACGAGAAGCGCTCCCACATCTCCGTGAAGAACAAATTGGCTAGGCCGAGCGGGTGCCCGAGGAATGCGCGGTCGCGGTCTGCCATGTCGGTGGCGGACACTAGTACGAGTTCCGTTCGGATACCAACGGCCATTCCCACCTGCGACGTGCGCAAGTCGCACCGAGGCGTGCGCACCGCGGAAATCACAACATTCCCGAGGAGACTGGCACCACGACAGTGCTTGCAAATTGCCGGTGTCGGGCGGAAAACAGCTCCCATGTCGAAGACCTGGTGGGCCGTGGCAGCGGTGATGCTGTTCACTGCGTGCAATCCCGAACAGCCGAGATTCGCGTTCAAGACTGCCGAGAAGCGCGGTCGGCTCGAATCGAACGGGCTCAAGTTCGTGCTGCTTCCCGATCCGAGCACCGAGCTCGTCGAGGTGGATGTTCGTTACGAGGTCGGCTCGAAGGAGGATCCGCCCGGCAAGGCCGGCATCGCGCACCTCGTCGAGCACATGATGTTCCAGCTGAAGCCGGACGGCCCGACGACGCCGCCGCTGATGCAGACCATCAACGACATCTCGACGTTCTTCAACGCGTACACGATCTGGGACATGACGCACTACATGACCACCGCGCGCGCCGAAGCGCTCGATGGTCTCCTCAAGATCGAGGCGATGCGTCTCTATTACGGCTGCCAGACGATCTCGAAGGAAGAGTTCGAGCGCGAGCGCGAGGTCGTTCGCAACGAGATCCGTCAGCGCACCGGCACCGCCGAAGGCCAGATCCCGCAGCTGATCCTCTCGAGCATCTATCCCAAGGGCCACGCGTACGAGCGCATGGTCGGCGGCGATGACAGCCAGCTCACGTCGATCACGCTCGAGGACGCGTGCAAGTTCATCAAGGACTACTACACGCCCGAGCGCGCGACGCTGATCGTCGCCGGTGGCTTCGATATCGACCAGACGATCGCGTCGATCCAGAAGTGGTTCGGCAAGCTCGAGAAGCGCACGTCGGCGCCGCGCGTTGCGGTGCAGCCGATCAGCACGACGCGCGAGAAGAAGACGTTCGATCTCGACATCGAGCGCCCCGTTCTGGCCGTGACGTTCCCGCTGCCGCCCTCGAACACGCGCGAGGGCGAGGCCGCTCGCTTCGGCGTGTTCCGCGCGTTCGGCGATGTCGCGTCCAAGGGCCGCCGCTACGACTTCGCGTACTCCGTCGTGCCGCAGATGCTCGGCGGCGAGCTCGCGCCCGCGTACTCGATCATCGTCGAGCTGAAGGGCATGAGCAAAGTCGACGAGGCCGTCGAGTTCGTCAACAACGCGCTCAAGCAGGCGTACCGCGGCTTCGATGCCGGAACGTGGGAACAGACCGAGGAGATCAAGAACCGGTTCAAGGCGCAGTACATCGAGTCCCTCGAGGCGCTTCAGGCGCGCACGAACGCGATGGGCTCGCTCGTCCAGTTCGGTGACAACGACTTCGACTCGAGCAACCCGTACTTCATCCACGAACTGCAGAAGTTCGATCGCTTCGACGGCGAGTTCGTCGGCAAGGTCGTGAAGAAGTACTTCGATCCGGACGCGGCGCGCATCACCGTCTTCAAGCCGAACAAGGAAGGCCTCAAGGGCGACACGCGCTCCACGAAGATCAAGTTCAGCCCGAAGACGCACGACGAGGTCGTCGCCGATGTCGATCCCAAGGAGGCGAAGCGTCCGATCACGGTCGCCGCGAAGCTCAAGTCGATGGACGCCGCCCAACGCTTCACGCTCGGCAACGGCATGAACGTCGTGATGCTCCCGGTCAACTCGATGCCGATCATCTCGACGACGCTCATCTTCAACAACACGGGCGACGCGCTCGCACCCGACAGCCCCGCGGTGCCGGGACTCGCGGCAGCATTCCTCAACCTGCCGCTGGACGCCGAAGCCTTCGGCAAGACCGGCGTCGGCGTCGGTTGCGAATCCACCGACGACGCGACGATCTGCTACTCGGGCGGCATCAGCCTCTATCTCGACGTCATGCTCAAGGGCTTCGAGCGTCTGATCAAGGCGGGCACGTACGAGCAAGAGGGCATCGAGGCGTGGCAGAAGTCGAGCCGCGAGTCGCTGAAGACGCAGTCCTCGCAACAGAGCAACGAGTACACGCGTCAGGTCGCGACGGCGCTGTACGGCCCCGATCACCCGTACACCAAGACGGCGATCCTCACCTCCGACGCGATCGGCAAGGTGAGCAAGGACACGCTCGAGAGCTACCGCAAGACGCACTACTCGGCGGGCAACGCCACGCTCGTCATCGTCGGCGACTTCGAGCCGAAGAAGGCCGAGAGCCTCGTGCGCGACACCTTCGGCGGTTGGGGCAAAGGCCACGTCGACAAGCCCGTGGATCCGACGCCGTTCAAGCGCTCGGGCCCCACGTACATCGGCGTCATCGGCAAGGAAGAGCCGCAGGTCACCGTGTCGATCGGCTACCCGGCTCCCGCCGGCGTCGACGGTCAGCAAGGCGCCCGCATGATCCTCAGCGAGATGATGAACACGCGCGTCGGCGACGTTCGCTTCAAGCTCGGCTCGACGTATGGCGTGTACGCGCGCCGCGCGACCAAGAAGGGCCCGACGGCGTATCAGATCGGTGGCACCGTCGACGCACCGCGCGCCGGCGAGTCGATCGCAGCGATGCGCGCGGGCATGGACATCCTCCGCCAGGGCGGCGAGCAGTTCGACATCGACTTCGTGCGTGCGCGCCGCAAGATCCTGTCGAACCTCCTCGGCGAGTCCACGGTGACCGGCGAGCTGGCGGCGCGCCTCGGCTTCATCGCGATGCACGGCCTGCAGCCGAACTACTACAACACGCTGCTCCAGCAGGTCGCCGCGGCGTCGCCCGCGCAGCTGCGCGCGATCCTCCAGAAGGAGCTCGACCCGAACAACGAGGTCATCGTGCTCCTCGGCGATCGCAAGCAGCTCGAGAAGGCGTTCGCCGACGCCGGCATCAAGGACGTGAAGCTCATCGAGCCTGACTACAAATAGGTGAGAACACCGCTAGTCCGCTCGGCGCCGGCGAGGCAACGCGGACAGCGAGAGCTAGGGTTCGGGACGATGGCCCCGAACCCTGTTTCGTTTTCGGTCCGTGAAGCGACCATCGCCGACGAGCCGGAGCTTCGCGCCCTGATCGCCGAGATGATCCCCGGCGTCGACGTGGATGCGCGCTGGCGCTGGATGTACGAGCAGAATCCCGGCGGGCGTGCGCTCACGTGGCTCGCCATCGCGCCCACCGGCGAGGTCGCCGGCTGCACGTCGTTCTTTCCGTTTCGCCTGTGGCTCGACGGCGCCGAGGTCCGCGGCGCGCTCGGCGGCGACGGCTACGTGCGCCCCGCGTTTCGTCGGCGAGGGCTCGGCGGCCTGCTCCACGACGCGTCTCGCCGAGGTATGCCCGCACACGCGATCGGCTGCATGTACGGCGCGCCCGGCGCGATGAACGTGACGCCGCTCAAGCATGGAGGCTCGCGCGAGCTCGGCGATGTCGCGCGATGGGTGCGCCCGCTACGCGCGGGTCCACTACCGCTGGCCGGGCTCGGGCGTGCGCGACTCGAGCCGATGGCGCCAAACGATCCGCGGGTCGACGACGTGTGGCGCGAGACACGCGGCGTTCTGCGCCTCGCCGCCGTGCGCGACGCGGCGTTCTATCAATGGCGCTTCCGCGACGCGCCCGCGCAGAAGCAGATCGCGTACGTGATCCTCGACGGAGAGAAGGCGATCGGTGCCTGCGCGCTCGAGTCGCTGCACGACGGCAAGGAGCTCCACATCGTGGATCTCTGCGCGGTGCGTGGTGCGTGGCACACGTGTCTGCGCGCGATCGCGCGTCACGGGGCGCTGCATACGCGAGCACGCGTCGCGAGCATCAAGCTGTTCGCGATCGATGCGCGCCGGCGCGGCATGCTGCGCGCGGGCTTTGTCGAGCGCGAGGGCAAGCCGTTCTTGTGCATGATCCCGGCGGGCGGCGATCGCCGCTTCATCGACTCGCAGCGATGGTTCTACTGCGGCGGCGACTCGGACTTGGACTCGCTCGCTTGAGGCACCGGCGTGGGCGTCGGATCGCCGCGCTCGCGACCGAGCACGATCCCGACGAGGATGCAGACGAAGATGATGAAGCCAGCGACGAGCCCCCAGATGAGGAGCTTGGGAACCGGACGTGGCTCGACGTCACTCATGTCGCCTGGCTATAGCAAATCGACCCAGACTTCGTCGTCCACGACCGTGATGACATAGCGCCGCAGGACGAGCGACGCGTCGTGCCGGCACTTTCCCGTCTGCAGATCGAAGCCATAGCCGTGCCCCGGGCACACGAGCGTGTTCCCGTCGAGATAGCCATCGGCCAGGCTCACGTCCTCGTGCGGGCACACGCCCGGCGTGGCGACGAGCTCGCCGGTGTCGGGCATGCGCGTCACGATCACGGGCCACGTCACTCCGCCGACGCGAAACGCGTTTACCTCGTCGGGTCGCACGTCGCTCACGCGACACACGCGAACGCGGAGCGCCACTACGATCTCCCGCGCTGCTTTGGATCGAAGCGATCGCGAAGCCCGTCGCCGAGCAGGTTGGCACCGAGCACGACCCACATGATCGCGAAGCCCGGCACGACCGCGTAGACGCGGACCCAATCGCTCTTCCACAGGAACGTGCGGGCTTGATCGAGCATCGCACCCCACGTGTAATCGACCTGCGGTCCGAGGCCGAGGAACGACAGCGACGCTTCGACGAGGATGATCGAGCCAAAGCCAAACGTCATCTGCACCAGCGACGGCGCGAGGATGTTCGGCACGAGGTGCTTCCACATCACGCGGCGATTCGATGCGCCGAGCGCGACGGCCGCGGTGACGAAGTCGCGTTCGCGCAGCGCGAGCACCTGACCGCGCGCGACGCGTGCGTAGCCGACCCAGCCGTTCGCACACAGTGCGATGATCATCACGCCGATGCCGGGCTGCGCGACGGTGGCGACGATCGCGATGTTGAGCAAGATGCCCGGGAACGCCATCAAGATGTCGACGATGCGCATCAGCACTTCATCGACCCAGCCGCGATACCACCCGGCGATCGTGCCGATCGCGATGCCGATCGTGCTCGAGATCGCGACGACGATGAACGACAGCTGCAGCGCACTGCGCGCACCGTTGAGCAGCTGACTCAGCGTGTCCGCGCCTTTGGAGTCGGTGCCGAGCCAGTGCGCGCTCGACGGCGCCTCGAAGCGATGCGCGAGATCGAGCGACGCGACGCCCACGTCGTACGGCGCGATCCACGGACCGAAGATGCCGGCGAAGACGAACACCGAGAGCATCACGAGCCCGACCCACGCGCTCGGCGAGAGCTTCCACTTGCTCGGCGGCAGGATCCTCATGCGCGGCGGATCCTCGGGTCCGCGAGGCCATAGGCCAGATCGACGAGGATGTTGACGACGACATAGATGCCCGCGATGACGAGCACCGTGCCTTGCACCACCGGGTAGTTCCGCTCGCGGATCGCGTCGAGCAGCGTGGTGCCGAGGCCCGGTCGCGCGAACACGTTCTCGATGATCACGGCGCCCGACAACAGCGATCCGAACTGCAGGCCCGCCACGGTGATCACGGGCAACAGCGCGTTACGCAGCGCGTGTACGAACATCACGCGACCCTCGGGCAAGCCCTTCGCGCGCGCCGTGCGCACGTAGTCCTCGCCGAGCACGTCCACCATCGACGAGCGCGTCATGCGAGCGAGCATCGCCATGAGGTGCGTGCCCACGGCCATCGCCGGCAAGATCATCGCCATCGGCCCGGTCTCCGTCGGTCCCGGGAACCAGCCGAGGGTGACGAAGAACCAGAACACGAGGAGCGGCGCGAACATCATCTGCGGTAGCGCGACCATCGACAGCGAGGTCGTCGTCGCGAGCGTGTCGATCCACGTGCCGCGCTTGAGCGCCGCGAGCATTCCGAGCGGTAACGCGAGCACGATCGCGACGAGCATTCCGCACACCGCGAGCCACACCGTGTTCGGGAACACGCGGAAGATGCGCGCGGCGACCGTGGGCTTCCCTTTGGGATCCGGACACTGATGACCGAGGCTTCCGTCGAGGACGTTGCCGAGGAAGGCGACGAACTGCTCGGGCTTGCTCTTGTCGAGGCCCATGCACTTCTCGATCTTCTCGCGCTGTTCTTTGGTCGCTTCGCCACCGGCGAGGTGATCGACGGGATCGCCGGGGACGAGGTGCAGGAACAGGAAGACCAGCACCGACACGCCGAGAATCGCGATCAGTCCCGAGCCGAGGCGGCGCAGCAGGAACGACCCGATCGACACGCGTCGAGCGTAGCAGCCGAGTTACTTCTTAAGCGGCTTGGTCGCGCAGAACTTCGGCGCTGACTTGTCGACTGGCTTGCCCGGTGCCAACACCGGTTCGCCTCCGTGCGCGATCATGAGCTCGAGGTCGCGACACTCGTATCCATCGCGACAGTCGCCATCATCCGAGCACGTCGCCATGCAGTAGCGCGACTCGGAGCTACGCGGCACGCACAGCCCCTCGAGCGAGCACAGCTCGTCGAGCGAGCAATCGTCCGATGCAGGCGTGGTCGCGCCCGGTGCGTACACATCTTCTGTGAGGTGGTTGCACGGCCGGTTCGTGAAGCCGCCCGTGAAGAAGCGGATGCACGCCGACTCTTCGGGGCACGTGTTGTAGTCACAGCCAAGGATCGTGCAGTAGCCGCCCTCTTCGCCGCCCTGCCGCGCACAGATGCGCTGACCCGCGTTGGGATCGCACTCCGTGTTCGTGTAGCAAGCATCGCCGATCTCTTTGCCGCAACCTGCGAGTGCGGCGATACCGACGGCGACGATCAGCGGGAACCTCATGAGCGCGGGCATCCTAGCGGCGGGTATGACCCGAGGCAAGGCGCCCGGGTTGCCCGACGCCATCCCGATCAGTGATAAATCGAGCACATGCGTGCGGTCTTGCAGCGAGTGACCCGAGCCTCCGTGACGGTCGGTGATCGCATCACGGGCGAGATCGACGCGGGCCTCCTCGTTCTCCTCGGTGCCGCAGCCGGGGATGGTCCGACCGATCTCGCGTATATCGTCGACAAGATCGTTCACCTCCGGATCTTCGCCGACGACGCCAACAAGATGAACCGCTCGGTCCTCGACGTCGGCGGCGGTGTGCTCGTCGTCTCGCAGTTCACGCTCCTCGGCGACGTGCGGCAGGGTCGCCGCCCAGGATTCACGGGAGCACTCGAGCCAGCGGCGGCCAAGGCGCTCTATCTCCAGTCGCTCGACGCGCTTCGGGCAGCGGGCGTCTCGCGCGTGGAAGCCGGCGAGTTCGCTGCGGATATGCGGGTGGAGCTCGTCAACGACGGGCCGGTCACCATCCTTCTCGATTCGCGCAAGGTGTTCTAGCAGCGCTACCAGAACAACGTTAGGTTCCGGCTAGCGCGAAACGATGAAGGTCAGGTTCTGGGGAGTTCGCGGATCGATCCCTGTTCCAGGGAAGGTGACCGCCCGCTACGGCGGCAACACGTCCTGCGTGGAGGTCCGCCCGCGAAATGGCGCGCCCATCATCATCGATGCCGGTACTGGACTGCGCCGCCTCGGCAAATCCCTGATGGAGGAGCAGTTCCGTGAGGGGAAGGGCAAGGCCTCGATCCTCATCTCGCACACGCACTGGGATCACGTGCAGGGCCTGCCGTTCTTCTCGCCGCTCTATCGCGCGGGGAACGAGGTCGACATCTTCGCGCGTCAGCGCGACATGCACCTCGAGGCCGTGTTCAGCGCGCAGAATCGTGCGCCGTACTTCCCCGTGCCGCTCTCTGCGATGCAGGCCGAGATGCACTTTCACGAAGTGCTCGAGGGAGCGAAGTTCCAGATCGGCGACGCGAAGATCTCCTGCACGCAGCTGAACCATCCGTGGATCGCGATCGCGTATCGCGTCGAAGTCGACGGCGCGTCGGTCGTGTACTGCTCGGACACGGCGCCGATGACCGAGGTCCTCCTCGGCACGAAGTTCGTGACGTCGCTGTCGATCGACGAGCCGCTCGCGCCCGACGTCGCCGCCGAGCTCGCAGCGATGCGCAGAGGTGTTATCGAGCTCGCGCACAACGCCGATCTGCTGATCTACGACACGCAGTTCACGAAGGAAGAGTATCGGCAGCGCCCGCACTGGGGACACTCGCACCCCGACGACGCGATCGCCGTCGCGCGCGAAGCAAACGTCAAGCGCCTCTGCTTGTTCCACCACGCGCCGATGCGCTCCGACGACGATAACGATCGCATCCTCGCGCAGTACCGCGGCGTGGTTGCCGCGCAAGGCGACACGTTCGATCTCGTCAGCGCCTTCGAGGGCCTCGAGCTCGCATTGGGGGAGCAATGAAGCTTCGGTTCTGGGGCGTTCGCGGATCCATTCCCGCGCCGGGGCCCGACACGATTCGCTACGGCGGCAACACGTCGTGCGTGTCGATCACCACCGCGAGCGGCGGCCTCGTCATCATCGACATGGGCACCGGCCTCATGCACCTCGGCAACTCGCTGATGGGCGGCGCCTTCGGCAAAGGTGCGGGCCGCGCATCGATCCTCCTCTCGCACACGCACTGGGATCACATCCAAGGCCTCGGCTTCTTCGCGCCTGTCTTCGTCGGCGGCAACGAGTTCACCGTGTGGGGCCCCGGACCGTACGGCTCGGCCGGCCTCCTCGAGGAGATCCTCGAGGGACAGATGGATCCCAACTTCTCGCCGCTGCAAACGCTGAAGAACTTCTCGGCGACGTTCGACGTGCGCGCGGCCGAGCTCGGCCACACGTTCGAGACCGAGGGCGTGACCATCACGGCGCAAGAGCATGCACACGGCGCGACCACCGCGCTGTCGTTTCGCATCGAGGAAGCGGGCCGCGTGTTCGTCTACGCGAGCGACGTGGGCCAGCCCGTCGAGGGTGCGGGCCCCTCTGCCGAGGCTGTCGCGTTCTATCGCGGTGCCGATGTCCTCCTGCACGACACGACGTATCGCCCCGAGGATCAAGCGACGCGTCGCAATCGCGGATTCTCGACATATGAAGACGCGGCTGCCGCTGCGATCGCGGCCAACGTGAAACGTCTCGTCACGTTCCACTACGATCAGGACTACACGGACGACGATGTCGACATGCTCGTCGCGAGCTGCCGCGCTGCGCTCGCCGCGCGCGGAGGTGCGAACATCGAAGTCGTGCCCGCGCGCGAAGGTGACGAGATCGAGATTTAGTTCACATAACTGCAGGTGGCCATCGCGTGCGCATGACTACGAATGGTCCAGTTTAGCGATTATTATGGGTATTTCGGCGTGAACAACGAGTGATTTGCTCGCTCGACCGCGCAGCGAGCGTGTAATCACGATGCATGCGCTGCAGTCTTCTTGTGGTCGTGTTGTGCGCGTGTGGATCTCCGTCGAGCCCGAGCACGGATGCGGGAATGGATGCCGACGACGACGCCGGCTCCGACGCACCCGTCGTTCCACCCGAGACCGAGCCCGGTCCGCCATGCAACGGCACACCGCTCGTGCCGTCGCGACCGATTACCGACGTGCCCGGGATCCTCGAGATCGTGAGTGCGGACTTCGACGGTGATGATGATGACGATATCGCGACGGTGTCCGATGGTCTGATTCACGTGTTGCTGACACAGGCCGATGGCAGCTTCGCGGTGACGCAGCATCCAACGTTCGGTGTGTTCGACGTGCTTCGCGTCGCCGACATCGATGGTGATGGCGATGCCGATCTCCTGTCGCTCGATCGAGCCAACGATCTCGTGCGCGTGCTGATCAACACGAACGGCGTGTTCGCGGAGGGCGAGCCGATCGCGACGATCGACGATCCGGTGAAGCTCACCGTGGCAGATGTCGACGGCGATGGGGATCTCGATCTCGCGGTGGCATCCCCCACGCAGATCGCCGTGATGTTCACCGGTGGCGAGACCTGGAAAGCCAACGTCGGCGAGGCGCCACAGTCTGTCGCGCTCGCGGACATCGATGGCGATGGCGATCGCGAGCTTGTGGTGGCGGATCGGAGTCGGGTCGTGACATATCGCAACAAGGGCGAAGGCTTTGCGGATCCCGTGGTGCTGACGCTGGAGACCTTCACGAGGATCGACGCGACAGTCGACATCGACGGCGACGGCGACGACGACGTGGTCACGAGTAAGGGCTCCGTGTCGCTGTGGCGAAGTAACGGCGACGGCACGTTCCAACAGGCCGTGAAGGTAGCGACCGGGTTGTTCGATGTCGTGCAGCTGGTGGACGTCAACGGCGATGGCCACCTCGATCTCGTCACTACCGACGCGACCGAGGCGACGCTCGAGATCCGTGACGGCGCAGGCGATGGAACGTTTGCCGCGCCGCGCGCGTTCGCAGGACAAGAGGGTTCGCACCTCACCGTGGGGCGCTTCGATCCCGATGCCTATCGCGACATCGCATTCTCCATCTACACGACGGGAATCGACGTCCATCGCGGTGAGCCGGGCGGCAACGTCCGCGAGCTGCAGCGCTTCGTTCCGCTCGAGGGCCCGCTCGTCGAGACACGTTCGACGGCCGCGATCGACTTCGATCTCGACGGTGACGCGGATCTCGCGACGCTCTACGTGAACAACCGCAACGAATACTCGATCGCGATCGCGACGAACACGGGCGGTGCGTTCGCGATCACCGATACCATCGATCTCGGGACCGGCGATGAGTACTTCTCGCCGGGCCTCACGGTCGCGGACATCGATGGTGATCAACGGCCGGACCTCGTGGCTGGCAACACGATCGCTCGAAACACGTCTGCGGGCTGGGGCGTCTTCACGCTGGGGCTCGACGCGCTGCACCTCGGCTCTGCGCGCACCGGTGATCTCGACGGCGATGGCGACATCGATCTCGTCGTTGCCGGCGCGCAAGGCTGGGCCGTGGTCCGCAACAACGCCGGGACGTACGCGCCGACAGCGTTCCCCGATGTGCTTCGCGTCGACGCGCTCGTCGACGTGAATCACGACTCGCATCTCGATCTACTCACGAGCACCACGATGACGCCGCTGGCGTTTCATCTTCGCCTCGGCAACGGCGATGGAACGTTCGCCGCCCCCGCACCTCTACCTGTCGAGCCCGCGGCCGTGGCGGATCTCGACGGTGACGGCCACCTCGATCTCGTTGGGTTCGTCCCCGGTCCTTCGGGATCTCCGACGGCGATCGCCTACGGCAACGGCGATGGAACGTTTGGCGACGCGATCCCGCTCGAGGGACAGCCGAGCTTCCGCAGCGACCTCCGCGTCGCGGATTTCGATCGCGACGGGCTACGCGACATCCTCACGATCAGCGCGGCGGGCGCGGTTCGCCTGTTCCGTCGCGACACGTCGGGCGCCTATCGCGCGCCGCTCGCGTATGGAACCGGTGGCGGCCAGACCGCGTTATCGCTCGCCGACTTCGATCACAGCGGAACGCTCGACATCGCGATGACGGGCAATGGTGACTACGTGACGCTGCTGTCGCAGACAGGATGCGAGCCGTGAGTCAGCGCATCGTGACGCTGATGACGTTGCCGAAGCACCGCCACGTGGCCGCGACCGCGTCGGGCACGTTGGCGATGGACGCCACGTCGACGCACAGCTGACCGATCGACGCTGTCGACGAGTACGCGATCGTGGCTTCGTGCAGTCCGGCCGGCGCGAGCGTGGTCGCGGTCGCGGTCGCGGTCGATGCCGGCACTAACGCGATCTCGCCACCTTCTGCCGTGCGACCGATCACGGACGCCCACGCGAGATCCACGGTGACCGGCTGCGCGCAGTGATTCTCGACGGCGTACCGCACGACGGGCGCGAATTCGCGGTCGCCGCGACGGGTGACGCCGACCTCCACGCACCCGACACCGGTTCGCGTCGTGGTGTCCGCGACAGCCTCGGTAGTCGCCGCCGTCGCCGTCGCCGTCCCCGTCGCCGTCGCCGTCGCCGTCGCCGTCGCCGTCGCCGGGGGTGATGCGGCAACTTTGAAGGCACCACAACCGGCGAGCACCCCTACGACCAGCATGGCCCAACGCATGTCTCGTTGTACCAGAGGTGCCGGGATGTGCATTCCCGTTCCCCACGATGTCCATGCTATGAGGCGGCCATGAAGATCGCTGTCGTCGGTACGGGCTACGTCGGACTCGTCACGGGAACCGGCTTCTCTGACTTCGGTCACGACGTGACCTGCGTCGATATCGACCCGGCGCGCGTTGCCACGCTTCGCCAGGGCGAGGTCCCGTTCTACGAGCCGGGCCTGCACGACCTCATCAAGCGCAACACCAAGCTCGATCGGCTGCACTTCACCACGTCCACCGCCGAAGCGGTCGCGGGCGCCGAGATCGTGTTCATCGCGGTCGGCACGCCGAGCTCCGACGATGGCAGCGCGGATCTCTCGTACGTGATCGAGGCGGCCAAGCAGATCGGCGCGGCGATGACGGGCTTCACCGTGGTCGTCACCAAGTCGACCGTCCCCGTCGGCACCGCCGACAAGGTGCGCGCGGCTGTCGGCTCCACCGCGAAGCATCCGTTCGCCGTGGCGTCGAACCCCGAGTTCCTCAAAGAGGGCGACGCGGTCAACGATTTCCTCAAGCCAGCGCGCGTCGTCGTCGGTGCAGATGACCCGAAAGCCATCGAGCTCCTCCGCGAGCTGTATCGCGGCGTCCTGCGCACGAACGATCGCATCCAGGTGATGGACATCAAGTCCGCCGAGCTCACCAAGTACGCCGCGAACTGCATGCTCGCCGTTCGCATCTCGTTCATGAACGAGCTCGCGCGCCTGTGCGAAGTCGTCGGCGCCGACATCGAGCACGTGCGCAAAGGCATCGGCTCGGATCCGCGCATCGGACCCAAGTTCCTGTTCGCGGGTGCGGGCTTTGGCGGCTCGTGCTTTCCCAAGGATCTGCGCGCGCTGATCCACACCGCCCGCTCCGTCGACGTTCCCGTCAGCGTCATCGACGCGGCCGAGCGCGCAAACGAACAGCAGAAGCGCATCGTCGGCGAGCGCGTCATCGCGCACTTCGGCGGCAACCTCACGGGCAAGCGCATCGCGATCTGGGGCCTCGCGTTCAAGCCCGAGACCGACGACATCCGCGAGTCGCCCGCGCTCGTTCTCCTCGAGCAGCTGCGCGCCGCCGGCGCCACCGTCGTCGGCTACGATCCGGCCGCGATGCCCAACATCGCCGCGAGTGGCGCGCAGATCGAGCTCGTCAACGACGCGTACTCCGCCGCCGCCAACGCCGATGCACTCGTGCTGATCACCGAGTGGCACGAGCTCCGCGATCCGGACCTCGAGCGCCTGAGGAAGTCGATGCGCACGCTCGCGCTGTTCGACGGGCGCAACGTGTGGAACGGCCCCGACGCGCGCGCGAACGGCTTCACGTACTACGGCATCGGTCGCGGCGCGCCGAGCTGAGGCGCGAGCCACTCCCACTGCGTCGCGACGCCCTCCTCGATGCGCGTCGCCGGCGCGTACCCGAGCAGCGCCTTCGCCTTCTCGATGCTCGCGAACGTGAGCGGCACATCGCCGGGC
>JAEYYV010000268.1 GCA_023428295.1 Pseudomonadota bacterium | reverse complement strand
GCAGTGGCGTCTGCGTCGAGGTTGGCGTCGGCGTCAACCACGGACATCGCGTCAGCATCGGCATCAGCATCGGCAGCAGTCGCGGACATCGCATCCGCGTCGGCATCCGCGTCGGCGACGGTGTCGCCACGAGCATCGACGGAGTCGGGCTCGATGCCCAAGCGATCGGACATCACGCGGCGGCTCTCGTCGGAGAGCTCGCTGTACTCGCGAAGCGTGGGCAGCTCGCGCAGGTCACCGAGGCTGAAGAAGTCCAGGAACTCCTTCGTGGTGCCGTAGAGCATCGGGCGCCCCACCTCCTCCTTCTTGCCCAGCACTCGGATCAGCTGGCGATCGAGGAGGAGCTTGAGCGTGGCCGACGAATCGACGCCGCGAATGTCGTCGATCTCGGGGCGCGTGATGGGCTGGCGGTACGCCACGATCGCGAGCGTCTCGAGCTGCGCGCGAGAGAGGCGCACCGGGCGCCCCGCGATGAGCTGCTGCACCCACGTCGAGAAGCGCGGCTGCGTGCGGAACTGCCAGCCGCCGGAGACCGACGTCAGGATCAAGCCGCGGCTCTCGTAATCACCTTGCAGCTCGACCAGCGTGGCCTCGAGGCGCTTGGTGTCCGCCACGCGCGTGAGCTGGCGCAGGCGCTGTACGGTGACCGGCTTGTCCGACGCGAAGACGAGCGCTTCGACGAGCAGCTTCAGCTCGGCGGCATCCATGCCCGCCGCAGCGGCGGGCATCGTGGCGCCCTCGCCACCCTCGCCGCCCTCGCCGCCTTCGCTGTCGCCCTCGCCGGCTGCTTCGACGGCATCGACGACATCACCGGCTGCTTCGACGGCGTCACTGGCAGCTTCACCGGCGTCGCCGGCATCGCGACCATCGGCAGCATCCTCGGTACCCGCAGCATCTGCGGCAGCCTCGAGAACCTCCTCGGCCATGGGATCCTCGAGCGCCGCTTCCGCTTCGATGGCATCGAGCTCTGCGTCCGTGGGCTCGACGTCATCGAGCGCCGCGTGAGCTGCGGCTTCGAGCGCTTCGAGCGCGTCGAGCGAATCCGACGTCACGACCGGCTCTGCGTGGTCTTCCGCGACGTCTGCCGCGACATCTTCCCCAACTTCCCCAACTTCCCCGACTTCCCCATCTTCCCCATCTTCCCCGACGTCTGCGGCGACATCTTCCCCGACGTCTGCAGCGCCGGCCTCGGCAGCTGCGGCGGCCGCAGCGAGCACCTCGTCCGACACGAGCGGGCCGGAGCCCTCCGCGAGGATCTCTTCCTCGACGACCGCCTCGGGCGGCGTCTTGACGGATGCCTTGGCCTTGTGTGCTTTCTTGCGCTTACGACTCACGGGACGGTCCTAACATGGCCGTCCGACATTCGAGTCAGCGATAGTCTTCGCTGCCGCCCGCGACCCCGCGCTCCATCCGGGCGCGGAGATCGTCTCCTGCGCGCTCGATGACGATCTCCTCGTCGCCGACGGCGGCACCGGGTTGTGCCACCGTGATCAGGCGGAGCTTGGCCATCTCGAGGAGGGCCAGGAACGTCACGACGGCCTCGTGCTTGATGTCCGCGAAGGAGCGCTCCACGCCGTCGCGCAGGAAGCTGAACATCGAGGTGAAGGTGAAGCGGCCTTCCGTCTCGAGGCGGTCCGTCAGCTCGGAGATCTTCTGGCTGACGCTCAGGCGATCGATGAGGACGTTGTGCGCGACCTTCACCTTCGCCTGCTGCATCACGCGATCGAAGGCCTCGATCAGCTTGTGCACCGGGAACGGCGCGAGCGGCGCGATGGCGTCGAGGTCGACACCCTCGCCGACCGCGTCCTCGGTGGGCGCACCGCGCGACCACACGTTGCGACCCACGACCGGACGATCGCCGAGCTGGTTCGCCGCCTCTTTGTACTTCTGATACTCGAGCAAGCGGCGGATGAGGTCCGCGCGTGGATCGATCTCGATTTCGGCGACGCCCTCGCCGCCTTCCGTCTCTTCGTCCTCGAGCGGCTCTTGCGTCGGGAGCAGCTCGCGCGACTTGATGTGACACAGCGTGGCCGCCATCAAGAGGTACTCGCCGGCGACGTCGATATCGAGCCCTGCCATCGCGTCGAGGTAGTCGAGGTACTTCTCCGTGACGAACGAGATGGGGATGTCGAGGATCGACAGCTCGTGCTTCTTCACGAGGTGAAGCAGCAGATCGAGCGGGCCCTCGAAGACGTCGAGGGCGACCTGATATCCGGCTTGATCGTTCAAAACAGGTTCAAGAACAGCGTGTAGATGCGCTCTGTACACCACTGCGCGGGAACCGTGAAGACCTTCCGGATCGGAGGAATCATCAAAACCGCGAGCAGTGCGAACGGTGCGTACTTGAAGACCTCTTCGAACCGCGCACGGTGCTTGGTGGGGACGAACTGCTCGACCACGTGACCACCGTCGAGCGGCGGAATCGGGAGCATGTTGAAGAACAACAGCAGCATGTTCGTGCCCGCGGCGAAGAACAGGATCTGCGAGGCATCACCGCTCCACGCGATGACGTTCTGCTTCAGCAGGATCACGTGGACGAGCGAGATGGTGAACGCGAGGAACAGGTTCATCGACGGACCCGCGATCGACACGAGGATCTGCGCCGTCGACATCTTCATGCCGCGCTTGATGCGATGCGGCTGCCACGACACGGGCTTGCCCCACCCGAAGCCGCCGACCGTGCCGTTGGCCGCGCCGTAGATGGCGCCGACGACCGGGAGGAGCAGCGTGCCGACCGGATCGATGTGCGCGATCGGGTTCAGAGTGACGCGCCCCTCGCGCTCGGGCGTCTTGTCACCGCACCTCACCGCCATCCACGCGTGACCGAACTCGTGAAACGCGATCGAGACGATCAGGACGAACAGGTAGATGAAGATCCAGCGAATCTGTTCGACGGAGAGGTCCACGGCCGCTGTGGACTATGGCGTCTTGCCTAGGCGCGCGCAACCCCTGAAAACTTGCGCGAAAGCTCCGATCGCCGATGCTCGTAGCGCATGGCGCGGAAGCTGACCCTCGACGAGGCACGTGACACGTACCTCCAGAGCGTCCGGGTGGACCGCGGCCTGTCGAAGAATACGTACGAGGCGTACAGCCGCGACCTCGGCAAGCTCGTCGCGTTCCTCGAGCAACGTGGTCGCGAGTACATCGACGACGTCACGCCGCTCGACGTCGCCGAGTTCCTGGGCCTCCTCGCGCAGGATGGCCTCGGGCCGCGCAGCCGCGCGAGGACACTCGCGGCGGTTCGCCAGCTGTGCAAGCACCTCGTCGCCGAGCGGTGGCTCGATGCGGATCCGAGCGAGCTCATCGATGCGCCCAAGACCGCGCGCCGCTTGCCGGGCGTCCTCGGTGAGGACGCGGTCGCGCGCCTGATCGCGGCGCCACCCGACACGCCGCGCGGGCGTCGCGACGCGGCGATGATCGAGCTGTGCTACGCGAGCGGGCTGCGCGTCTCCGAGCTCGTGTCGCTGCCGCTCGCCGACGTCAACACGAACCTCGGCTACGTGCGCGTCACCGGCAAGGGCAACAAGACCCGCGTGGTGCCGGTGCACACGATCGCGCTCGAGCGCATCACGCGCTATCTCGCCGAGGATCGCCCGGCGTGGGTGAAGGATCCCGCGGAGCGCGCGCTGTTTCTCACCGAGCGCGGCGCGCCGATGACGCGTCAGGGGTTCTGGAAGCTGCTGCGTGCCTACGCGAAGAAGGCGGACGTTCGCTTGCCTGCGAGCGGAGGTGTGTCGCCGCACAAGCTGCGTCACTCGTTCGCCACGCACCTCGTCGAACGCGATGCAGATCTGCGCGCGGTGCAAGCGATGCTCGGCCACGCCGACATCTCGACAACGCAGGTCTACACCCACGTGGGGCAGGCCCGGGTTATCGAGCTCGTGAAGAAGCACCATCCGCGCGCCAAGTGATCCGGCAACGCGTTACGATTCTTGGTCTATGGGGAACCTGCGCAAGGGCACCGCCCTCGCCACAACACTCGCACTCTCGATGTCTTGCGGTGGTGGGACCACCACCACCACGCAGACGTTGCCTGGCACGTCGACGAAGACGTTCGCGCCGCTCACGATCAAAGACGAAGCGAAGGCCGCGAACCAAGCCGTCATCCTCGGCACCGACGATCGCAACGGCTCGACGGTTCTACCGCTCACGCTGACACCGACGCGCGGTCTCGTCGACGCGATGTTCGTGAAGCTCGATCCCAAAGGCGCGACCGGCGGCTCCACGCCCGTCAAGCTCGGCACCGAGCCGAACAAGGATGGCTCCGTGCAGGTCGGCGTCTATGAAGAGCTCGCGGGTGGCACCGGCAATCAGTGGCGCGCCGGCGTGTGGGTCAGCGCGTTCGTCGCGGCATCCACGCTCAACAAGGACCTCACCGACTTCGCGTTCTCGGCCGCGAGCGGCGGCTACATCGATGGCGCGAGCGCGTCGGGCCTCATGGCCGGCGGCTTTCTCGCGACGATGACCGGCGTCGCGATCGATCCGAGCGTGACCATGACCGGCATCATCAATCCCGACGGCACCATCGGTCCCGTCAGCGGCATCCCCGAGAAGTTCATCGGCTCGATCGAGAAGGGCAAGAAGAAGCTCGGCTATCCGATCGGCATGCGCTGGGCGCGCAGTGAAGCGACTGGCAAAGAGGTCGACCTCGTCCAGCTCGCGAAGGACAAGGGCGCGCAGGCCGTCGAGATCGCGAATGTCCAGGAGGCGTACAAGCTCCTCACGGGCAAGAACCTGCCCGAGCCGGTCCCGGTGCCCGAGTCCGAGATGACGCTCGACGACGACACGGTCAAAGGCATCAGCGCGAAGTACCAGGGCTGGCAGAAGCGCCTCGCCGACGAGTGGAAGGTGCTCCTCGAGCTTCAGCAATCGGGTCGCTTGCCGCGCCGCCTCCTCGCGCTCGGCCTCGTCGCGCAAGAGCAAGCCGAGAAGGCGGAGAAGCTCTACAAGCAAGGTCTCATCGCAGGCGCGTACGCCAAGATGCTGACCGCGTGGGTGTACGCCGCGAGCGCGACCGACATCTACGGCATCGTCACCAAGGTGCAGAACGGCGACTCGGTGGCAGCCGTCGCTCATCTCTCTTCGCTCGACCAGCTAGATCAGCAAACGGTCGACGTGTTCAAGAAGATCGGCGCGATCAAGCCGTCCACGCTCGGCGGCCACCTGCTCATGATCGCCGCGTATCAAGCCGCGCTGCGCAGCTGGGGCTTCAAGGTGTTTGCCAAGGACTCGCTCGGCAACACCAAGGAGCTGCTCGCTGCACTCGGTACGCGCACGCGCGAGGAGCTCGCGTCCCCCGAGGTCGCCGAAGCGATCGTCGAGCGCGTGATGCCCACCGTGTTGCTCATCGGCCAGACGGTCGCGTCCGCGCAGATGGCGTCGGAGGAGCTCGAGTTCCTCACCGAGAAGAGCGTGAACTACATGTGCTCGATCCCGAACATCAAGCGCCTCGCGACGTCGTTCCAATCGGCCGGCGCCGCCGGCGTGAACTACTTCGAGACGCTGCTCGTCGAGCCGGCGGCCAAGCAGTTCGGCCTGTCGCTCGATCAAGCGCGCACGCGCATCGCGATGAGCGAGCCGAACTACCTCGTCGCGTACATGCTCTCGCACCTGCAGCAGGTGGACGGTTTGCCCAAGGACATGAAGCTCATGTTGGGCGAGAACTCGCCGCAGTGGAACCTGATGATGCTCGCGGGCTCCGAGCTCGCGTACTACCACTCGGCCGAGCTGATCGCGAAGTACTACTCGCTCGGCCTCAAGACGGATCCTACGACCGGCCGCGCCTCGGGCGTGGAGCACGAGAAGGCGTTCATGAACATGCTCGCGTCAGCGGAGCGCAGTGCGCGCTCGAGCGCACGTGCGGCGCGCATCGCGACCGGCTCGATCCCGGTGCAGGCCAAGCTCGCGTACCAGCAAGCGACCATCGCGCGTGAAGGCGACATGACCGACAAGATCGACGCGCTGTCCCAGTACTGGATGTCGTCGGCGTATTCGCAGACAGCCGTGATGCTCGCGCGCAATTAGCCCTGCTACGGTCACGGAGTGGAAGTCGAACAGGCCACAGAGACCATCACCACCGGTGATGCACCTGTTCCGCCAAAGCCGCGACGCCTACGGATGGACGAGCTCCTCGACGAGCTCGGTGCGCGCGATCCGGACGGCGATGGGTACGACGCGCCACGCCCCGAGCGGCTGACCGTCGGCGAGCTCGTCGACAAAGCCGCGGAGGCAGGCTTTGGCTTCCTCGTCGGCATCCTCACGCTGATCGCGATTCCGTTCTTCGGCCTGTCCACGCCGTTCGGGCTCGCGATCGCGCTCGTCGGCGTCCAGATGGTCATCGGCCGCACCAAGCCGTGGCTTCCTCAGCGCGCCCGCAAGCGCGAGCTGTCCATGACCATGCTCGACAAGGTCGCCGGCATCCTCGCGCGCCGCACGAAGTGGATCGCCAAGTCGACACGCCGGCGGTGGGAGTGGTCGATCAGCACGCGGCTCGTGGGGTTCGGCATCACGCTCCTCGCGCTCGGCCTCGCCCTGCCGTTACCGATTCCCGGCTCCAACATGATCTTCTTGGTGCCGATCTTCATCTACGCGATCGGCGTGCTCGAGCGCGACGGCGTGTGGATCGTCGTCGGTCACGCGGCGCTGCTCGTCGACATCGCGTTGCTCTTCATCTTCGGCAACGTGGTGATCCACGTGCTCTCGAAGATCTGGCACTGGATCACGTAGCGGCTGCGCGCTCGCGCTGACTGCGGAGCAGCTCCGCGATGTCCTTCTGCCCCGTCGGATCCTCGAGGAGGACGATCGGCAGGTCGCCGCGTGGATCGGCGAGCGTCTCGTTCTCGAGCATCAGCTCGACCGCACGGCGCGCACCGATGAGGCCCGACGCGCGGCCGGGCGCTTGGAGTGCCCAGTCCTTGACGTTGGCCTTCCTCACGACGTCGAGGATCCACGCGAGGTCCTTCTTGAACCGCGCGTCGCTGTAGCCCTTCGCGTCGCCGAGACCGAACCACAAGATGCGCGCGAACCGCAGGCGACGCCCGGGCGGCAGCATCATGGACTCGCCCTGCTCGCCCGTCGCTTTGTTCGCTTTGACCAGGCGCGAGAGCCGGCCGCACAAGCGCCAGTCCGCGAGCCCCGCCGCACCGCGCAGCGGGCGATCGTCCTTGAACACGGGGAGCACGAGGCAATCCCGCGAGGTCTCGTCCCAGCGCGCGAGATCGAGCGGCAGAACGGACAGCGCCATGTTAGCTCTCGGCGCTGCGACCCGCTGCGGTCGCGATGCGATCGAGCACGCCGTTGACGAACGCGCTCGACTCCGCGGTGCCGAAGCGCTTCGCGAGCTCGACCGCTTCGTTGATGACGACCTTGACCGGCACGTCGTGCGACGCGAGCAGCTCGGCCGCGCCGAGGCGCAAGATGTTGCGATCGACGCGCGACATGCGGTCGATGCGCCAGTTCTTGGATGCGCTCGCGATCAACTCGTCGATCTGGGCGCTGCGCTCGGTGGCCGCCGCGACGAGGTTGCGCGCGAAGCTCTGCGCCGCCGCATCGATCTCGAGCTCGAAGATGTCGGCCCAGCTCACGGCGGCGCCGGTCACGTCGGTCGACGGATCTCCGTCGCGCGCGTAGAGGAGCTGGAGCGCATACGCGCGACCTGTTCTGCGAACGCCTTGTGTCACTTCTTCGACTTTCCGCCGCGCAGCGCTTCGAACAGCGTCGCGAGCTCGATCGCGGCGAGCGCCGCGTCGAAGCCTTTGTTGCCCGCCTTGGTCCCCGCGCGCTCGAGCGCTTGCTCGATGGTGTCCGTGGTCAGCACGCCGAAGCTGACGGCGACATCGCTGTTCGCGGCGACCGCGGCGATGCCCTTGGCCGCTTCACCGGCGACGTAATCGAAGTGCGGTGTGGATCCGCGGATCACGGCGCCGAGCGCGATGACCGCATCGATGCCGCCGCGCGCGACGACCATGCGCGTCGTCTGCGGCAGCTCCCACGCGCCGGGACAACGCACGATGGTGACCGCGTCTGCGTTGCCACCCGAGCGAACGATCGCGTCGAGTGCGCCCGCGACGAGCGGCTCCACGATGAGCCCGTTGAAGCGACTGGCGACGATGGCGAACCGCAGGCCATTGGCCGACAAGGTCCCTTCGATGGTCTGGGGCATGGGCCCCGATCTATACACCAGGACACCCGGGCGTCGAGCGTTCGCCCGCTACTGCTTGGGGCGCGTGTTCCGCGCGATCGCCGCGAGCGCATCCTCGTCGGCGAACACTTCCTCGATCGACGGGTCGTCGACGAGGAAGTCGAGCAGCGTGGTGCCGAAGTTCGCGGGGAGCGTGTTGTCGATGTCGTGCTTCATCAAGAGGCCGGCGAGGCGACCGATCGGCGCATCACCACCGAGCTCGATCCCCTCGGAGCGCGTGAGGTGCTCGATCATCGCCTCGGCCCACACGGCGTGCATCGGCTTCTCGCGCGGGCCACCCGTGCCCTTGCGCTTGAGCGGCATTCCGCCGCCCTTGCCCGTCGGCACGGCGGCCGGCGGCGGTGGTGGCTGGATATCCTCGGCGAGCGCGAGCGCGACGTCCCGCGCGCGATCCGCGTCGCTGACGCCGCTCTCCGGATCGATCGGTCCCCATTGATCGAGGATCTCGTTCGCCGTCTTCGACAGATCCACGGGCTTGTCCTTGCCCGGCAACACGCGCTTGGACGCGGTCGACTTGTCGCCGAGGTTCACCTCGAGAACGGTGATCGCGGTGCCTGCAGCAGACGCGATCGCGGACAGCGTTGCATCGGTGGCATCCGCGAGAGCGACCCACGCGAGCTTGTTTCGATCGTGAAACTGGTGCTCGCCGGGCGATGCAGTGGCAAGCGCGGGACGAAGGGCGGCTTCCCGGACCCCGCCGACGAGCGAGACTTTCATTGCGCCTTGATATTACGGAACGCGGTGCGCGGGATAGGTACGCGGTCCACGACCTCGATCCCAAATCCCTCGATACCTGCAATCTTGCGGTCCGAGTGGATCATCAGGCGGATCTTCTTGAGGCCCAGGTCTGCCAGGACTTGCGCGCCCAAGCCGAAGTCGCGGAGCGCCTCGCTCGACGGATTCCCGAGGGAGATCGAGCTGTCCCGCTGCGCGAGCCCGGTCACGCGCTCGAACGATTGGCGCAGCCGCATGCGACCGCGGTTCACCACGTAGAGCAGCACGCCCACCCCCGCGTCGTCGATCGCCCTGATCGCCGCGTCGAGGTCGGGCCGCAGCGCGAACGGATCGCAGAGCGGCTCCATCGCGGCCACGCGGACGAGGACCGTCTCGCCGTTGGCCGCGGCCGCCGCGACGTCGCCGCGAACGAGCGCGAGGTACTCGGTGTCCTCGACGTGCGTGTCGTAGTAGTACGCGGTGAACGGCTCGCCCGGCGGCAAGCTTCCCGGACGCAGCGCGCCCTGCCCTTGTCGCCGCACGATCTGCTCGCGCTGCAAGCGATACGCGATCATGTCCGCGACGCTCAGCAGCATCAGGCCGTGCTTCTGCGCGAACTGCTCGAGCTCCGGGCGCCGGGCCATCTCGCCGTCGTCGCGCATGATCTCGCAGATCACCCCCGCCGGCTTGAGGCCCGCCAGCCGCGCGAGGTCTACCGAGCCTTCCGTCTGCCCGGTGCGCACGAGGACGCCGCCCTTGCGCGCGCGCAGCGGAAAGATGTGCCCCGGCGACACCACGTCCTGCGGGCGCGCGTCATCCGCGATCGCCGCGCGAATCGTCGTCGCGCGATCGCGCGCGCTGATGCCCGTCGACACGCCGTGGCGCGCCTCGATCGACACCGTGAACGCCGTGCCGAGCGACGCCTGGTTGTCGCGCACCATCATCGGCAGCTCGAGGCGATCGATCATCTTGTCGTCCATCGCCAAGCAGATCAGGCCGCGCGCGTGCGTGGCCATGAAGTTGATCAGCTCCGGGGTCACGAGCTCCGCGGCAAACACGAGGTCGCCCTCGTTCTCGCGATCCTCGTCGTCGACGAGAATCACCATCCGGCCGGCGCGAATCTCGTCGAGAGCGCGCGTGACACGATCGATCGCATTGGTGGCGTTCATGACTTTCCTCCGAGCAGCTTCTCGACGTGCTTGGCCAGAATATCGACCTCGAGATTCACGCGATCACCGATCGACAGCGCGCCGAGCGTCGTGTGATCGCGCGTGTGCGGAATGATCGCGACGCTAAATGTCTCTTGGTCCACCGCGTTCACCGTCAGGCTCACGCCCGCGATCGCGATCGACCCCTTCTCGACGATGTACTTGCCCAACGCGGGCGCGACGCGAACGCCGAGCACCAGGTTCGCGCCCATGTCGCGCCGAAACGCCAGCTCGCCCGTCCCGTCGATGTGCCCGGTGACCCAATGTCCGCCCAACCGGTCGCCCAGCTTCAGCGAGCGCTCGAGGTTCACCTTGCTGCCGACGCGCACGCCACCGAGCGTGGTTCGCGCGAGCGTCTCCGCGCCCGCGAGGACGGTGAACGCGTCGCGGCCGATATCGGTGACGGTCAAGCACGCGCCGTCGTGACAGACGCTCTCCCCGAGCGTCAGCTCGGCGAGGGGAATCTTGGAGGGCCGGACGGACAGCACGAGTGCATCGCTGCGGCGATCGGCGCGCGCGATGGTGCCCGTGTCTTCGACCAACCCGGTGAACATGCGGAAGCTTCTACCACTCCCCGCTCGTATCGGGCAGGGTCAGATTGAAATCGCAGGGTGGGTCAATCGGTGGGGCTCGCCCGGCCGCCGGCAGACGATCGTCAGGAGCTCGGCGCGAGGCGGCCGGTGAGTCGGAGATCGCCGGCGAAGTCTTCGATCGTTTCGTCGAACACGAACTTCACGGCGCTGCCCATGTGCGCGAGGCCTTTGCCGCCGACCCACGTGGGCGCCGGGCCGCCGATGACCTTGGGCGCGATGTAGAGGTAGACGAGGTCGCACAGGCGCTTGTCGATCATGTAGGCGTGCACTTCGCCGCCGCCTTCGACGAGCACGGACATGATGTTCTCGTCGGCCAGACGCTTCGCGAGCTCGCGGATATCGAGGCGGCCGCTCGCGTGCGTTGGCACTCGCCAGACGTCGACGCGTGCCGCGAGGGCCTTCTCGCGTGACGCGGGGGCGTCGGGGCCGCAGACGATGATGGTGCGTGCGGTGGCGGCGAGGACGTGGGCGTCGGGCGGCGTGCGGAGCTTGCTGTCGAGGACGATGCGGATCGGATCGCGGCCATGTTTGATGCCGCGGGTGGTGAGCCACGGATCGTCGGCGAGCACGGTGTTCACACCCACCATGATCGCGTCGTGCGTGTCGCGCAGGCGCATCACGTCGGCGCGCGCGGCTTCGCCGGTGATGTACTTCGAGTGGCCGGTGACGGTGGCGATCTTGCCGTCGAGCGTGATCGCGGCTTTGAGCGAGAAGGCCGGACGCTTCTGCGTGACGAGCGTTGTCCACGCGAGGTTGGCGCGTTCGCACTGGGCGCGCAGCACGCCGACGCGAACGTCGAGCTTGGCGCGGCGCAGGAGCGCGATGCCGCCGCTGTGGCCCGGGACCGGGTCCTCCATACCGACCACGACGCGCGCGATGCCGCTGTCGCGGACGACGGGTGCGCAGGGGCCCGTGCGGCCGGTGTGGTTGCACGGCTCGAGGTTCACGTAGAGCGTCGCGCCCGCGAGCGTTGCGTTGGCTTTGGCCGCCTTCGCGAGCGCGACGATCTCGGCGTGCGCGGTGCCAGCGCGAGCGTGCGCACCTTCGGCGAGCACCTTGCCCCACCGATCGACGATCACGCAGCCCACGATCGGGTTTGGCGAGGTGCGGCCTTCGAAGCGGCGCGCGAGCTCGAGGCACCGCGCCATGTAGCGGTCGTCGGCGACGCGTTGTTCGGCGGAGATCGGAGGCATGGCTCAGTGGAACGTCACGAGGAACGAGAGACCGTCAGCGAACCGTCAGGAGAAATGGTGGGAGATGGATCGGCCCGCGGAACAGGTTCGCGCGCGGGTCGGCGCCGCCGTACTCGTAGCGGAGGCGGACCGAGCATACGGCCGGCTTGGCCAGCGGGTAGTCGATCGAGATGTCGTCGCGGAGCGTCCGGATGCCGTCGAGCGGAAACGAGAGCGAGGCGCCGGGCGCGAGCTCGCGAATCGCGGAGTCCTTCGGCGTGGCGACGGCGGACTCGGACGCGACGAGCGCGGCACCATCGCAGGTCACTTGCGTCACGGTGATGTTGCCAGCGGCGATGGCCGAGACGAGCATCGGCGCGTCGGTCTCGTTGCGGAAGGTGATCGTCGCGGTCACGCGGGCGAGCGCATCGGCGGCGAACGGAATCGGCGCGGACGGGCCGGCGGTGGTCACCGACGGTGACGACAACGAAGTCGCCGCCCCGCTCGACGACGATGGCGACGAACGTGGTGCGTCGTCGCGACTCTTGCACCCCGCGACGCAGAGCACGACGAGCACCCACCGCATGCGACTAGCCCGCGCGTTCGTTCGCGGCGTCGGCGTCGGCGGCCGCGGCGACCTTGTCGAGCTTGTGACGGCCCGTGTCCTCTTCATTGCGCAGCGCTTCGACTTCCTTCGCGAAGCCCTCGAGGTCGCGGAAGTCGCGATAGATCGACGCGAAGCGCACGTAGGCCACCGCGTCGACGGTGCGCAGGCGCGGCAGCACGCGCTCGCCGATGGCGCGCGCGGCGATCTCGGAGACACCGAGCTCGCCGACCTCGCGCTCGACCTGGAGCGCGAGCGCCGTGATCTGCTGGCGCGAGACTTTGCGCTTGGCGACGGCGGCTTGCAGGCCGCGCTCGATCTTGGTGCGGTCGAACGGCTCGCGCCGGCCGTCGGACTTTACGACCAGCGGCATCGACTCTTCGATGCGCTCGTACGTGGTGTAGCGACGCGTGCACTTCTCGCACTCGCGGCGCCGACGGATCTCGGATTGATCCTTCGACAGACGGGTCTCGATGACCTTGTCTTCGAGCTCGCCGCAGAAGGGACAGCGCATCAGATGCCTTCGCGATCCAGCGCGCGCATCGCGGCCAGAGGACCGAGCTCGTTCAGCTGATCGACGCGGCGCTGGTGGCGGCCGCCCTCGAACGCCGTCGAGCGGAACGTGGCGAGCGCGTGCTCTGCGACGCCCACACCGAGCACGCGTGCCCCCATGGCGACGACGTTCGCGTCGTTGTGGCGGCGCGCCATCTCGGCGGTGAACGAGTCGTGCACGAGCGCGGCGCGAACGCCGGGGACCTTGTTGGCAGCGATCGAGATGCCGATGCCAGAGCCGCACACGACGAGGCCGAGCGTGCCTCTCTCGGCGACGACGCGGCGACCGACCTCGGCGCCGAACGCGGGGTAATCGACGGACGTCTCGTTGTCGGTGCCGACATCGATGACCTCGTCACCGAGCGCGCGGAGCTGCGCGACCAGCGCTCGCTTGAGCGGCAGGCCGGCATGATCGCTACCCGCGTACCACTTGATCGCCACGCGCGGAGACCTCAGTCGCCTTTGTAGCGCTGCACGATGAGCGCCGCGTTGGTGCCACCGAAGCCGAAGCTGTTCGACATCGCCACGTCGACGCGCTGCTCGCGCGCCGTGTTGGGGATGTAGTCGAGGTCGCAGTCGGGATCGGGCGTCTCGTAGTTGGTGGTCGGCGGCAAGACACCGCGTGCGATCGCGAGCGCCGTGATGCCGGCCTCGATGCCGCCGGCCGCGCCGAGCGTGTGGCCCGTCATCGACTTGGTCGACGAGATGGCCATCTTGCGAGCGTGCTCGCCGAACACCTTCTTCATGGCGAGCGTCTCGTTCTTGTCGTTCAGGTCCGTCGACGTGCCGTGCGCGTTGACGTACTGGATCGCCGAGCCGTCGATGCGCGCGTCGTTGACCGCGAGGCGGAAGCACGCTTGTGCACCGCGGTGCTCGGGTGCGGGCGCCGCGACGTGGTGTGCATCGCTGTTGGCGCCGTAGCCGATCAGCTCGCACAGGATGCGCGCGCCGCGCTTCTTGGCCGACTCGAGATCCTCGAGGACGACCACGCCGGCGCCTTCGCCGATGACGAAGCCATCGCGGTCTTTGTCGAACGGCCTGCTCGCGTGCGTGGGATCGTCGTTGCGCGTGGACATCGCGCGCATCGAGTTGAACCCGCCGACACCGAGAATGGAGATGGTCGCCTCGGTGCCGCCGGCGATCATGCCGTCGACATAGCCGTGGCGGATGGCGCGCATCGCTTCACCGATGGAGTGCGCACCCGTCGCGCACGCGGACACGTGCGAGAAGTTCGGGCCCGTGGCGCCGGTGCGAATGCACACCATGCCGGGGACCTCGTTGATGATGATGTCCGTGACGAAGTACGGAGAGAAGCCGTGGCGCGGCCCCTTCTGCTGCGTGGCTTCGTAGGTCTGCTCGATCGTCTTCACGCCGCCGAGCCCGGAGCCGATGTAACAGCCCCAGCGCTCTTCCTGGCCCTCGGGAACCTTCGCACCGAGGCCCGCATCCTCCAGCGCCATCATCGATGCGGCGACGCCGAACTGAAGGAAGCGATCGACGTGCTTGAGCTCGCGCTTGTCGAACCACTTCGACGCGTCCCAGTTCTTCACCTCGCAGCCGAACTTCGTCGCGTACTGCGTCGTGTCGAACTGCGTGATGGGGCCCGCGCCGTTTTTTCCTGCGAGCAATGCCGACCACGTCGACTCCGCATCGTTGCCGAGGGGAGTGACGAGGCCGATGCCAGTGATGACAACGCGACGACGATCCATAGCTGCTCCTTAGCGCGACAAGGACGGCGAACCAATCACGCGATCACTTCGCGTGGGTCTTGATGTAGTTGGTCGCGTCCTTGACCGTCTTGATCTGCTCGGTGTCTTCCTCGGGGATCGTGATCTTGAACTCCTGCTCGAACGCGAGCACGAGCTCGACGACCGCGAGCGAGTCCGCCTTCAGATCGTCGATGAACGACGCCTCGGGACGTAGCTGCTCGGGCGACACCTCGAGCTGGTTGCAAATGATTTCCTTGACCTTGGTCTCGATCTCTTCGGGCGACATGGGGGCTCCTTTTACATCAACATTCCGCCGTTTACACGGATGACCTGGCCAGTGATGTAACTGGCCTCGGGTCCGGCAAGAAACGCGACGGCGTTCGCGACATCTTCAGAACGGCCGATCCGGCCGAGCGGGATCTGTTCCATGAGCTTCGCCCGCGCAGCCTCGGGGAGGTGCTCGGCGGTCATGTCGGTCTCGATGAAGCCCGGCGACACCGCATTGCAGGTGACGCCGCGCGACGCGAGCTCCTTGGCGGTGGTCATCGTCAGGCCGATCAGGCCGGCCTTGCTCGCCGAGTACGCGAGCTGGCCACCATTGCCACTCTCACCGACGACGCTCGTGATGTTGATGATGCGGCCGGCTTCCTTGGCCTTGAGGATCAACATCGACGCCGCGCGCAGACAGTGGAACGCGCCGCCGAGGTTGATGTCCATCACCTTCTTCCACTGCTCGTCGGTGAAGCGCATGAGCATGCCGTTCACCGCGACACCCGCGTTGTTGACGAGGATGTCGAGCGAGCCGTGCTCCTTGCCGAGCGCCTTGATCGCCTCGGTGGTCTCGGCGCTGTTGCCGACGTCGAACTTGCTGATCGCTGCCTGACCGCCCGCGGCCTCGACCTCGGCGGCTGCTTCGCGCGCCGCATCTTCCCGCGCGGCGTAGTTGATGATGACCTTCGCGCCGCGACGACCGAGCGCCACGGCGATGCCGCGACCGATGCCGCGCGATGCGCCCGTCACGAGCGCGACCTTTCCTGCGAGTGCTTTGTCGTTGATCGCCATCGCTATGCTCCGAATGCGTCCACTTCGTGGGGCTCGCCGATCGTAGTGACCTCGATGCCGTCGGCGATTCGCTTGACGAGGCCCTTCAAGACAGCGCCCGAGCCGAGCTCGTAGGCGCGCGTCACGCCGAGCTTGGCGGCGTGCTGGATCGATTCCTCCCAGCGCACGCTGGCCGTCACCTGCGCGACGAGCAGCTCCTTGATGCGCGCGGGATCCTGCGTCGGCTCGGCGGTCACGTTGGCGATCACCGGCACGCTCGGCGAGGAGATCACGATGTCCGCGAGCGCCGCCGCGAGCTTGTCGGCCGCGGGCTTCATGAGCGAGCAATGGAAGGGGGCGCTCACCGCGAGCTTCTTCGCGATCTTCGCGCCTGCGGTCTTCGCGAGCGGGATCGCGCGATCGACCGCGTTCGCGTGACCGCTGATGACGATCTGGCCGCCGCCGTTCAAGTTCGCGGGCTCGACGGGCTCGCCATCGGCGCTCGCCTGCGCGCACACGGCCTTCGTCTTCTCGAGATCGAGGCCCATGAGCGCCGCCATCGCGCCCTGCCCGACCGGCACGGCCTCCTGCATGTACGTGCCGCGCAGGTGCGTGAGCTTCACGGCATCGCGCAACGTGATCGCGCCCGCGGCGACGAGCGAGCTCCACTCGCCGAGCGAGTGACCCGCGACGAGATCGAACGACAGGCCCTTGTCCTTCAGCGCGCGGAACACCGCGATGCTCGTCGTGAGGATCGCGGGTTGCGTGTGCTTGGTCAGCGTCAGGTCGTCTTCCGGACCTTCCCAGCACAGCTTGCTGATCGGAAAGCCGAGTGCCTCGTCTGCCTCGTCGTACGTGCGCTTCGCCACGTCGAACGTCAGCGCCAGATCGCGGCCCATGCCCACGCGCTGCGAGCCCTGACCGGGGAAGAGGAGCACCGTCTTCATCGGCTGGTTCTTCCCACGCATTCCTCGTCGAGGGAAGCCCTGACAGGAAGATCCAGGTGCGCGAAATTGCTGATACAGATGCGCAAGCCGCTACACACTGCGCAGGCGCGCGCTCGGACCGCCGCTCTCGTCGTCGCTTCGTCGTCGCTTCGTCGTCGCCTAGGGCGCGGGTGGCGTCGTTGTCTTGGGACGCAACACGCCGAACACCGTGTGCTTCTCGTCGAAGAAGCGCTTCGCCGACGCCTTCACGCGATCGCTCGTCACGCGTGCCATCACCGTGGACAGGTCGGTGGTGTCCGCGAAGCTCTCGCCAAACCAGTACGCGTCGCGCAGCTGGCTCACCCACCACCAGTTCTCCTTCGCGTCGGTCTCGCGGCCGCGGCGGAGCTGCTCTTTGACCTTGGCTAGATATTCGGCGCCGATGCCATCCTTCTGGATCGCGTGGATCACGTCGATCGCGCCCTTCTGCAGCTTCTCGACATTGTCCGGATCGCAGCCGAACGAGATGCTCGCGGTGCGCCGCACCGTGGGTTGGCGAGAGATGCCGACCCAGCTGCGCACGCCGTAGACGCCGCCCATGTCCTCGCGCAGCACCTCGCGGAGGCGGATCTGCAGCACCATCGACAGCACGCGCGCATCCGCGCTCGACTCGCGCGTCCACTTGTCCGGCGCGGAGAACGACATCGACACGTAGCTCTTCGGCTCGCTGCCCTGGATGATCTCTTTGGTCACCTTGCCGGTGGCGTAGGTCATCTTGATGTCCTTCCAGCTATCCCTGGCCTTGCCCTTGGTCTTGCTCGGCAGGCTCGCGAGGTACTTCTCGACGAGCGGCTGCAGCGTCTGCGGATCGACGTTGCCGACGATGACAAACGTCATGGCGCCGAGGTCCGCGAAGCGCTGCGCGAAGATCGCGTGCGCCTTCTCGAGGTTCACGTTGGCCAACAGCTCGGGCGTGGTCGGCTGGCTGCGCGGGTGATTCTTCGTCGACACCATGGTCATGTCTTCGAAGAACGACACCTCGGGCAGCATGCGGCGATTGCGCGCCCACTCGAGCTGATCCTGCTTCCACGCCTCGAACGCGCTCTTGTCGACGCGCGGCGCGGTCAGGCGAAGGTGCAAGAGCTGGAGCTCGGTCTCGAGATCCGCGGGACGCGTCGAGCCGCGCACCGTGTCCGAGAGCTCGCCCATCCAGAGGTTCACCCGCGCGACCTTGCCCTGCAGCGCCTTGCGCAGCGCCGTGGCGTCGAGGTCGCCCACCCCACCGGTCTCGACGACATTGGTCGCGAAGCGCGCGTGCACCACGTCGTCGACGCGCGACGTGCCGCCCGGCTTCCAACCGTTGATCTCGATGCGATCGTTCTGGAACGTCGTGGGCTTCACGATCACCTTGATGCCGTTCGAGAGCTTCCATACCGTCGCGTCCGCTGCCTCATCGCGCGACGTCTCGACGACCTTGCCGGGCGCCGGCACCGAGGTCATCAGCGGCCGCGCGGGCTCGTCCTTCCACGGCTCGACCTTCGCGTTCGACGCGTCGGTGTACAGCGCGCGGACCTCCGCCTCCGTCGGCAGCTTCGCGCTCGCCGGTCCGGAGATCTGGATCACGCGGCCCTTCTCGCTGCCCCAGCTCGCCGCGAGCTTGTTCAGCTCGGCGAGGGTCACCGTGGGCAGGAGCTCCTGGTTCAGCGCGAGCTCGAACGGACGGCCCGGCATGGGCTCACCCTCGAAGAAGTGGCGCGTCATCTCGTCGGCGAGCGCGCCGGACTGCGTCTTCTCCCACTCTGCTGCCGAGCTCTCCGATTGCGCGAGCTGCGTCGCGATCGCGCGATCGAGCTCCGCCTGCGTGAAGCCGTGCTGCTCCACGCGCGCGAGCTCGCGCACGAGCGCTGTCAGCGCTTCCGCCGTGCGCCCCTGCTTGGCGTTCGCGTAGCGATCGAGCTCGTCCACGACGCGCGTGTACCCGCCGGTGCTCGAGCCCGCGTTCGTGAACGGCGATTCCGGATCGAGCGCCAGCTGCGCGAAGCGCGCGTTCAGCATCGCGTGATACAGCCCCTCGACGATGAAGCGGCGGTAGTCGCTCTTCGTGCCCTCCTGGCGATGATCCATCTTGCTCACGATCTCGACCTGCGAGAACGGCATCTCGGGATCCGTCGCGATCGAGACGAGCGTCGGGTGATCGTGTGGCACCGGCGCGACCTGGCGCACGCGTCGCTTGGGATCGCCGACGAGGCTTCCGAAGCGCGACGCGATCTCCTTCTCGATCGCCTCGGCATCGAAGTCGCCGACGGCGATCACCGCCATGTTCTCCGGGCGGTACCAATCTTTGTAGTAGCGAACGAGCGCGTCGCGCGGCGCGTTCTTCAGGATCTCGGGCAAACCGATCGGCAACCGCACGCCGTACTTGCTGCCCTGATAGAGCACCGGGAACTGCTTGTCGTTGATGCGCGCGAACGGTCCGCGTCCGAGCCGCCACTCCTCGGTGACCACGCCGCGCTCCTTCTCGACCTCGCCTGCATCGAACGAGATGTCCCCGGCCCAATCGCGCAGGATGTCGAGGCCCGTCGCCATCTGCTCCGCGTTGTCCGTGGGAACCGTGAGCATGTACACGGTCTGATCGAACGACGTGTACGCGTTCACGTCGGGCCCGAAGCGCATGCCGATCTTCTCGATGTAATCGACGATGGCGCTCTTCGCGAACCGCTTGGTTCCGTTGAACGCCATGTGCTCGACGAAGTGCGCGAGTCCGCGCTGATCGTCATCCTCTTGCACGCTGCCCGCGTTGACCGCGAGCCACAGCGCGGCGCGCTGCTCGGGCTTGCGATGCGGCATCACGTACACCGTGAGCCCGTTCTTCAGCGTGGTGACGCGAATCTTGGGATCGAGGGGGAGCAGCGGCTCCGACGGCGCGGCCGGCGTCCCGGGCTCGGCGACCGGCCCTTCGGGCGAGGTTGCCGGCGGCGCGGACGCCGTCCGTGAAGGCTGCGGCGCTCCGCACGCGACCACTGCTCCGAACACGACCATTGCGAGCAAACGTGTCTTCATATGTCTCCGCCCCGGCGAGCTAGCGCGAATTGCACCCGCCGTGCCTCGAAAAGTTCCCGAAATTCCGCGCCGCCGAACGGCAGCCTACGCCAACGAGACGCTCGGCAGCACCCGCGTGCTGCCGAACTGTCACTCCCGCTTATCGCCGACGAGGACCTGCGCGGCGAGCGACACGATCACCACGGTCACGCACGCGATCACGTTGAACCAGAGGAAGCCGAGATCGGTGACGAAGAACAGGATCACGATCAACGTCTGCGCGGTGAGCCCGCCGATCAGCGTCGCCGTGGCGCGCACGTGGTTCAAGAAGAACGCGACGACGAACAGCCCGAGGATCGTCCCGTAGAAGATCGATCCGAGGATGTTCACCGCCTCGATCAAGTTGTCGAACAGCTGCGCCGTGCTCGCGAACAGGATCGCGAAGGCGCCCCATACGATCGTGTAGATCTTCGACACGCGCAGATCCGACGTCGTCGAGGAGCGACCGAGCGCCCGGCGGATGCGCAGGTGGAAGTCGATCGTCGTGGTCGTGCCGAGCGCGATGAGCTCGCTCGCCACGGAGCTCATCGCCGCACACAGGATCACGGCGACGAGGAGCCCGATGATTCCGATCGGCAGATGCGCGAGCACGAACGAGAGGAACACGTGATCCGTGTCGCGGGTCTGCGCCGATGGCAGCGCCTCCGCGATGAGCTTCTTCGTGTCGGCGCGAACCTCGGCGACGCCCGCGTGCGCCTTCTGCAACGCCTCGCGAGCAGCGGCCTCTCGCGCGGTGTCGCGCGCGGTGAGGAACGCGAGCGCGGCGGCGCGTTGCTCGGCGAGGCGCTCGTCGTAGCGCTGATCGAGCGCCGCGACCTCGGCGGGACGCGCGGCCTGCACGCGAGCGAGGACGGGCGCGTCGAAGTGCACCGGTGGGCGCGCGAAGATGTAGAAGACAAAGACCATCACGCCCGTGAACAGGATGAGGAACTGCATCGGGATCTTGAAGATCCCGTTGAACAGCAGGCCCAAGCGGCTCTCTCCGACGGAGCGCCCCGAGAGGTAGCGCTGCACCTGGGATTGGTCGGTGCCGAAGTACGAGAGCGCGAGAAAGAATCCGCCCGCGAGGCCCGACCAGAAGTTGTACCGACTCGTGAAGTCGAGATCGAAGCTGATGACGTTCATGTGACCGAGCACGCCCGCGAGCTGCACGGCGCCGCCGAGCGAGACATCGTCGGGGAGCTTCGCGATCACGATGACCGCAGCCACCACGAGGCCCGTCATCATCACGATCATCTGGTGCTTCTGCGTAATGCTGACGGCTTGGGTGCCGCCGGTGATCGTGTAGACGATGACGAGCCCGCCGATGCCGAGGATCATCGGCTGCAGCGGCCAACCGAGGATCTGCGACAGGATGATCGAGGGCGCGTAGATCGTGATCCCGGCGGCGAGCCCGCGTCCGAGGAGGAACAGCGCGCCGCCGAGGTAGCGCACGCGGACGTCGAAGCGATGCTCGAGGTACTCGTACGCCGTGCGCACCTCGAGCCGATAGAACGCGGGCACGAACACCGCGCTGATGACGATCATCGCGAGCGGGAGGCCGAGATAGAACTGCACGAAGGCCATGCCCGACTCGAAGCCCTGCCCTGGCGTCGAGATGAACGTGATCGCGCTGGCCTGCGTGGCCATGATCGAGAGGCCAATGGTGGGCCAGCGCAGCGAGCCGTCGCCGCGCACGAAGCTCGTCGCGTCGCGAATGTTGCGCGAGCGCCACGCGCCGTAGATGACGATCGCGGAGATGGTGCCGACGAGGACCACCCAATCGAGGACAGCGAGCCCTGTCATGACGTCCATCGCGTGAGCGCGTAGAACGCGATCACCTGTGCGAGCAGGAGGCCGCCGACGAACAGATAGATGCGGCCCCACCTCCCCCAGAATGGCGGCGGCTCGCGCTCGTCGGTCACGTGCCACCTCCAACGAGGTTCGCGAACAAACGATACGCGCCAGGCACGCCGGCTGGCAGCTGCCGGAAGAAGACGAGCCCGGTGTAGATGAACGTTCCCTTGCCGTGCTTGGCGACGACGAGCGTGCCGTCGATCGGCTGCTCGCCCGGATCGCTGAAGCGAAGGAGCGGCGTGTACTGCGCGTCCCACTTCACGGCGGAGTAGATGCCGCGCTCTTGTACCCAGCCGTCGAAGTCGGCCGCGGTGATCTCGTGCGGCTTGGTGAGGAGTGCGTGCTTCGGCGCGAGCAGCGTCGGTGCGGCGGTCTCGTCGGTGATGCGATCGCGGCCGATCTCGAGCGGGAACGGGCCGAGCGGACCGGTCTCGCCGAGCGTCACGTACTGGACGAGCAACGTGCCGCCACCCTTCACGTAGTCCATGAGCCGCGCGTGCGAGCGCACCACGGCCGGTCGCGTGTTGTGTGCACGAATGCCGAGGATGATCGTCGCGTACGCCCCGAGCTTGCCGCTACGTAGCGTCTCGTCATCGATCTCCTCGACGGAGAAGCCGACGTGCGCGAGGTCGCTCGCGATGGAGTCGCCGGATCCGCGGATGTAGCCGATGCGCCGCTTCGACACGCGCAGATCGATCGGCACGAGCCGCACGGTCGCGGGGCGCAGCACGAGCTGCACTGGAATGTGCGGGTAATCGATCGTGTCCTCGCGCAGCGACCACGTCTCGGTCCCGACGCGGACGAGCGGCGTCGCGTCTCCCGCCTTCGCCTTCGCGCTCGGCGTCACGTCGAAGCGCACGGTCACCTCGTCGCCGGTCTTGGCGAGCGCGAGCTTGTGACTCGCGGGCTTCGCGGCCCAGCCCGTCGGCAGCGTCAGCTCGACGGTGCCGGTGACGGCGTCACGTCCCGCGCGGACGCGGACCTCGAGCGGCCCCGCCTTGCCCGGTGCGAGCACCGCATCGCGGAGCGGCGTGACGGTGGCGGGCGGCACCACGGTGAACGGCCGCACGCGCTCGCCTTGCACGGGATCCGTCCACGCGTGAACGACGGGGCGAATCAAGCGCACGACGCGACCGCCGATCGCGACGTCGATCGTCGACGACAGCGGCGCAGGTCCGAGCGGCGCACCGACGAGCGATGCGTCGGCGACGTAGTGCCCACCCTGCGCGGGCTTCGCGAGCCAGTACGCGAGCGACGGCGTCGAGGGAACGGATGCGCTCGCGGTGATCGTCTTCTTCTCGCCGAGTCCGAGCGCCGTGGCGCTCGTGATC
>JAEYYV010000229.1 GCA_023428295.1 Pseudomonadota bacterium | reverse complement strand
TGAGCGGCGTCCCCTTCCCTTCCTCGGCACCGTTGGACAAGAGGCCGAGACGCGGGCGCGCCCGCGCGTGAACGACTCGATCGTAGGCGGCACCGAGGAGACCGAACTGCGCGAGCTGGGATGCTTTGGGCTCGGTGTTCGCGCCTGCATCGCAGAGAACGAGCGGCCCCGACGGTGTCGGCAGCACGGTGACGATCGCAGGGCGCTCGACGAGAGGCAGCCGGCCGAGCACAAAGATCGCGCACGCGAGCATCGCGCCCGAGTTGCCCGCGCTGACGACCGCGTCGCCGAGGCTCTCGGCCACGCGCTGCACCGCGACGCGCATCGACGAATCCGGCTTTGCACGGAACGCGTGCGCCGGATGGTCGTGCATGGTGACGACGTCGGACGCGTGCACGACGCTGATGCGATCATCGTCGCGACGTCCCGCGCGCGAGAGCTCCGCGTCGACACGCGCGGCGTCGCCGACGAGGACGACCTCGAGCTTCTCTGCGCGAGACGCGCGAAGCGCGCCGTCGACTTCGGGTCGCGGCGCGCGATCGCTGCCCATCGCATCGACGATGACCTTCATGGCCTCGTCGTGCTGTTGCTAATGGTGAAGGTGGTGAAGGTCGCGACGACGACCGGCATGGTCTCGTCGAACCGTGGTTACTCTTCGGCCGACTTGGCTGCGAGAACTTGCTCGCCGCGGTACTTACCGCAGCTGATGCAGACGCGGTGCGCGATGCGCGGCGCTCCGCAATCAGGACAAGCTTGAACCATCATGTGGTTCGCACCCGACTTGCGCATCCACGCCGAGCGCTGCTGGCGGGTGCGGGTCGGTCCGCGACGTCGTTTCTGAAGTGCCATGACAAATCTCCGGGGGGGCTTATGTGCCAGCTTTGGCGGGCCGTTTCAAGCCCGTAGCGCGATTCGCTCTAAGAGGATGGAAGCTTGAGGTTGGCGAGCGCAGCGAGGCGGGGATCGATGGGCTTCTCGCACGTGCAAGTGCCTGCATTTCGGTCGATTCCGCATTGCGGGCACAGGCCCTTGCAGTCCTCGCGACACAACGGCGCATAGGGCACCGAGAGCACGAATTGTTCGCGGAACAGGGGCTCGAGATCGACATGCTCGCCCTCGTAGGGGAACAGATCGAGATCCTCGGCGGCCACTTCGGGCCCCTCGGGCTCGTCGTTGCCACCCTTGTCGCCGCCCGTGTCACCCTTGCCGCCACCCTTGCCGCCACCCTTGCCGCCCTTGCGAGGCGCGTCGTCCTCGTCGTCTGCCGGCATCTCGTGCTTCGGCATGAACGTGACCATCAAGCGCTCGTCGATCGGCAGCTTCACCGGCTCGACGCAGCGGCTGCACGCGACGGTGAGCTCGCCCTTGAACGTGCCGCTCGCGAAGACATGCGAGCCCTCGCTGTACAGCTCCAGGTCCGCGTGGCCGTGGCCCGCGTTCGGATCGTCGGCCGGGGCACCGAGCGCGTCGCGCATTGGCATGCCGCGCAGCCATTCACCGACGAGATCGGGGCCGACATCGAACACCCGATGCGTCGGGAGGTCGACGAGGCGAACCGCAAATGGGGGGAGCTTGGCCATGACGAAAGCGACGCACTATAGGAGTGCGATCTCGAATGTCAACCAACGTGTCTCCTCCACGAGCACATCCAGTCCTTCGAGCACGCCAGATCGGCGACGATGTCCCGCGTGAAGACCGCTCTCACTCTCGTCGTCCTCCTCGCAGCCTCTTCGAGCGCCTGCGGTGACGATCCTCCCCCCGCGATCACGTACGGCGCCATGGGCTCTCTGACCCAGCCGAGTGGCGAGGGCAGCTTTCGCTTCGGCGCCGCTACCGCGGCCACGCAGATCGAGGACATGAATCCGGCGACGGACTGGTATCTGTGGACGCAGCCGGTCGCGGAAGGCGGGCTCGGCAAAGGCACGTTCGTCGGCGACGCGGTGAAGGGCTACTCGAAGCTCGACGAGGATCTCGCGCTCGTGAAGTCGCTCGGCCTCGACAGCTATCGCTTCTCGATCGAGTGGGCGCGCATCGAGCCGGTGAAGGATCAGATCGACGAAGCGGCGCTCGCCCACTATCGCCGGCAGCTCGAGACGATGACCGCGATGGGCATCAAGCCGCTCGTCACGCTCCATCACTTCTCGAACCCGGTCTGGGTCATGGATCCGCGCGAGCCCACGTGCGCCGGCGGTCCGCAGCCGACCAACCTGTGCGGCTTGGGCGGTCCCGGCGGCGCGATGATCGTCGAGGAGATGGGCGCGCACGCGAAGCTCGTCGCCGAGCGCTTCGGGGATCTCGTCGACGAGTGGGGCACGGTCAACGAGCCCTTCATCTACATGCTCGCCGCGTACGGCATCGGCAACTTCCCGCCGGGGAAGAACACGATCTTGAACCTGCCCGAGTTCCTCCCCGCCGTTCGCGACTACGTCGCCGCGCACGCCGCGATGTACAAGGCGATCAAAGCCAACGACACGATCGACGCCGATGGCGACGGCATCGCCGCCGACGTCGGCCTGTCGATGTCCGTCGCGAGCTGGCAGCCCGCGCGCCAGAACAAACCGTCGACGCATCCCGACGACATCGCCGCCGCCGAGCGCATCACGTACATCATGCATTACATGTTCGTCGACGCCGCGCTGAACGGCACGTTCGACAGCGACGTCGACGGTGTGCCCGATGAGCAGCACCCCGAGTGGGCCAACACGATCGATTGGCTCGGCCTCCAGTACTACTTCCGCGCCGGCGTCTCCGCGGATCGCCCGCTCATCCCCGCGCCCGCATCGCTCACGCCGTGTATCGGCGGCTTCGACGTGGGCTCGTGTCTCCCCGCGCTCGATCCGACGTACTGCGTGCCGACGATGGGCTACGAGGGCTACGCGCAGGGCATCGAGAAGATCATCGTCGATCACGCGAAGCGGTATCCGGGGCTGCCGCTCGCGGTGACCGAAGCCGGCATCGCCACGTCCACCGGCAAGCGCCGCGCGGAGAACGTGGTGCGCGTGCTCGAAGCGACCGAGCGCTCGCGCGCCGCTGGCGCCGACGTGCGCGGCTACTACCACTGGAGCCTCACCGACAACTTCGAGTGGGCCGAAGGCTACGTGCCGAAGTTCGGGCTCTACGCGGTCGATCGCACCACGTTCGCGCGCACCGAGACCGAAGGCGCCACTGTCTTCGGCGAGATCGCCAAAGCGCGCGCGCTCACGACCGCGCAGCGCGAGGAGTACGGCGGCGAAGGCCCGATGACTCCCGACCCGCTGTACACCGACGAGTTCTGCACGAAGCCCAGGTAGCACCGCGTAGCGACGACGACCGCCGCCGCGTCACTACGCCGAAGTGTCACTACGCCGAAGCGTCACTACGCCGAAGCGTCACTACGCCGAAGCGTCGATCAACGCGGCATCGCCGCCGCGAGGTCACGCACGAGCGCAGCCACGCGATCCGGTGCGCCCCAAGCATCGCCCGCAGCGACGCGGTCGACAAGCGCGGTTCCGACCACGACTCCGTCGGCGATCGCGGAGAATCGCCGCGCATCGTCGGGCGTGCGAATGCCAAAGCCCACCGCGACGGGCGAGCCCGAGGCGTCGCGAACCTGCGCGATGCGCGCGGGATCCACGGGCGCTGCCGCGCGCGATCCGGTGACGCCGGTCAGCGAGATGTAGTAGACGAACGGCGCCCGCAGGTGGGCGAGCCGCGCGATGCGATCGGGCGTGCTCGTCGGCGCGACGAGCGGGATCACGGCGACGCCGTGCTTCGCGAGAGGCTGCGCGAGCTCGTCGAGCTCGTCGATCGGCAAGTCGACCGTGAGCACCGCGTCGACGCCCGCGCGTGCCGCGCGCTCGGCGAACACGTCAGGCCCCATGACGAAGAGCGGGTTGTAGTAGCCGAACAGCACGATCGGCGTGGTCACGCCGCGCTCGCGCAGCGCCTGCACGGCGGCGAGCGCGCCCGGCAAGCTCGCACCTGCGTCGAGCGCGCGCTCCATCGCGTTTTGGATCGAAGGCCCGTCCGCCGACGGATCGGAGAACGGAACACCGAGCTCGATCACATCCGCGCCCGCCTTCGCGACGGCCTCGACCACGAGCGTCGACGTCACCGGATCCGGATCGCCGAACGTCAGGTATGCGACCAGCGCCGCGCGCTTCTCGCTCGCCGCGGCATCGAACGCCGCACGCAACCGCGCCGTCACTTCGTCACCTCCGCGCGGCGCGACGCGACCGTCACCATGTCCTTGTCGCCGCGGCCCGAGAGGCCGACGATGATCACGCCGTCCGTGCCGACGATCGACGCGACCTCGTCGAGCGCAGCGATCGCGTGTGCGGTCTCGAGCGCGCACAAGATGCCCTCGGTGCGCGCGAGGCGCTCGAGCGCTTGGAGCGCTTGTTCGTCGGTGCGCGCCACGTACACCGCGCGGCCCGAGTCCTTCCACGCGGCGTGCTCGGGGCCCACGCCGGGATAGTCCAGGCCCGCGCTGATCGAATGCGCGTGCGCGATCTGGCCGAGCCGCGCATCGTCGGTGTGCGTGAGCACGTACGACTTGGATCCGTGCAACACGCCCACGCGACCGCCGCCGAGCGTCGCGGCGTGGCGCAGCGTATCGACGCCCTCGCCCGCCGCCTCGACGCCGACGAGGCGAACGGAGGCATCGTTCACGAACGGCGCGAACAGGCCCGCGGCGTTGCTCCCGCCGCCGACGCAGGCGACGAGCGCATCGGGCAGCCGGCCGGCCTGCGCGTGGATCTGCGCGCGCGCTTCGCGACCGATGACGGACTGGAGGTCGCGCACCATCCACGGATACGGATGCGGACCAGCGACCGAGCCGATCAAGTAGAACGTGTCGCCGACGTTGGTGACCCAATCGCGCAGCGCTTCGTTCATCGCGTCCTTGAGCGTGCGCGTGCCGCTCTCGACCGCGTTCACCGTTGCGCCGAGCAGGCGCATGCGCTCGACGTTGAGCGCCTGGCGCACCACGTCCTCGGCGCCCATGTAGATCTCGCACGGCACGCCGAACAGCGCCGCGACCGTGGCCGTCGCCACACCGTGTTGGCCCGCGCCGGTCTCGGCGATCAAGCGGCGCTTGCCCATGCGGCGCGCGAGCACGGCTTGACCGATGCAGTTGTTGATCTTGTGCGCGCCCGTGTGGTTCAGGTCCTCGCGCTTCAGGTACACGTGCGCGCCGACGTCGTCGGAGAGACGGCGCGCGTGATAGAGCAGCGACGGCCGGCCCACGTAGTTCGCGAGCAGGTCATCGACCTCGGCCCAGAACGACGCATCGGCACGCGCCGCCCGCCACGCGAGCTCGAGCTCCGCGATCGCGGGCATGAGCGTCTCGGCGACGTACTGGCCGCCAAACTCGCCGAAGCGTCCACGGATAGGCTCCGCGAGCAGCGCGACTTCGTCCGCGGTGGACATGCCCTTGCCGTACCATGACGCCACACGTACTCACCATCCGCAACGCCACGATCCTCGCCCCGATCCTCGCCCCGATCCTCGACCCGATCCTCGCGCGACGTGGCGTACAATCCGCCCCGATGTGGCGACGGTTGATCGCATGCGCGATTCTCGCGGGGTGCGGGGATGAGCTCGCACCGACGGAGCTCGTCGCGTGCGGCCACCTCGAGGACGGCCATTGGGATACGCGTCTGGTGACGCCAGGCGCCGCGGGGCTCTCGCCGAGCGTCGAGGCGATCGCCCGCATGCCCGACGGTTCGGTGATCGCGGCGGGGCGGTTCAGCGGAATGAGCGGCATCGCAGTGCAGAACATCGCGCGCTGGGACGGCACGCGGTGGTCGCCGCTCGCCGAGGGATTGCCTGGGCAGGTGCGCTCGATCACCGTCGACGATGCCGGACAGCTCTGGGCCGTCGGTGACATGTTCGGCATCGACCCGTTCGAAGGACCTGGCAACACCGCGTCGTATCTCGCGCGATGGTCCGGCGAGCAGTGGTCGTACGTCGTGCGCGAGGTCTACACGATCAATGGCGTCACACCCGTCGATGGCGGCATCGCGGTGTACGGCAACTTCTTCGGTAGTCTCGAGCTGCCAGCAGCGACGGTCGCGATCTTGCGCGATGGCGAATGGAAGTCGACCGGGCTGCTCAGCGGCGGCACGGTGGTGACCGCGCTGCGTGACGGCGCCGGTCTGTGCGCGAGCGGAAACCTGCAGACAGACAATCAGTTCTTGTTCGGCGTGCACTGCTGGGACGGCTCGACGTGGACGCAGCTCGGCGACACCCCACTCGATGGGGTGAGCGCGCTCGCGCGTGGCGCGGATGGCCGGTGGTACGGCGGCGGCTTCGTGCACTTGTTCGAGGACGGAACCGATCGCTACGGCATCGCGCGCCTCGACGACGATGGAGCGTGGCGGTCGCTCGATGGCGGCGTGATCGCGAGCGAGCCCGGCGTTTTCGGTGCGTTCCAGCCGGAGGTCACCTCGATCTCCGTCGACGGCGACGATCTCGTGATCGCGGGTCGCTTCGGGTGGGTGGGCGAGCCGAAGCGGCGCGCGTATCACCTCGCGCGATGGAGCCCCGAGCATGGCTGGAGCGCGATGACGCCACCGAGCGATCTGTTCGGACGGATCTCGACGGTCCTCACCGACGGCGAGCACACGTATGTCGGCGGCCACTTCCAGCGCATCGGACTGCAACCGGGCGCGGGCATCGCCAGCGTCAACGGCGGCACCGTGCACTCGATCCCCGCGACTACGCTCGCCGTCACCCGCCTCGGTGCGATCAGCGACATGATCACGCTGCCCGACGGACTCTTGCTCGTGGGCCGGTTCAAGGACGTACGCGATGCGAGCGACGCCAGCGGAGGTGACGTATCGCAAGCGACGCACGGCCTGGTTCAGTTCGACGGCGAGTGGGGGCGCCCGATCGAGGGCGTGCCGGTCGGGGGCTCGATGACCGCCGTCGCGCTCGACGGTGGCTACGCGGTTCGCGCGGGCGATCAGCTCTACCGGCGCTACGCGCAGAGTCGATGGCACCGCGTCACGAGCGAGCCGGTGGAAGGACCGCTCGTCGCTGATGGAAACGGAACGATGTTCTTCGTCGTGCCGACGGTGCCGCAGTCGACGATCGTGCGCGCGACGCGCGACGACACGAGCTTCTATGCGGTCGTGCCGGGCAGCGTCGTCGCGATGGCGATCTACGACGGCGCGCTCGTGGTCGCGACCACGAACGAGGCGCTCGGCGGCCAGTCGTTATATCGACGCCGCGACGACGAGTGGGAGCTGATCGGCGCGTGGGCGGACTACACGTACTCGCTCGTCACGTCGCCGGCTCTCGGGCTCGTCGCCGGGACCTCGGGCGGCACGCGCGTGTGGAATGGACGCGAGTGGCGCACCGTCTCGCGAGCCACGGTCTACGACATGGCCGCGTGCTCCGACGGTGTCGTCGCCGCGATCGACGAAGGCGGCGGTACGCGCCTCGCGTTCATGGGCGATTCGAACGGCGCGTGGACGTACTACGGCGAGCCGCGCGGCGGACAGTGGTGGCAGATCGCACCGACAGCGCGCGGCATCTATATCGGCTCGGCGTACGGGGACACGAGCGGCGTCAGCATCGACTCGCCGCTCGGCTTCGCGCGCTGGACCACGCACGACGACGCCGGCTGGTGATCGGACCGATGGCGGCTGCGGTCACGCGTCGAGTAGTCACGCGCCGCGAACAGCGGCGACAAACGCAGCGAGCTTGTCCGCATCTTTGACGCCGGGCGCTGCCTCGACGCCGCTCGCGACATCCACACCCCACGGCGACACCGCGGCGATCGCGGCCGCGACGTTGCCCGGATCGAGACCACCCGCGAGCAGAAAGCGTCGCGCCGGATACCGGCGATGCGCGTCGATCGCGAGCGTCCAATCGAACGTCTTCCCCGAGCCGCCCTTCCCTGCCGACGGCGTGTCGAGTACGAGATGATCTGCGGGCCACGCTTCGAGTGCCTCGAGATCCGTGGGCGCGCCCATCGCGATCGATCGCCACGTGGGCCGCTTGGTCTGTGCGGAGATCTTCGCGACGTCCTCGGGGCTCTCGTCGCCATGCAGCTGGATGATATCGAGCGGGACATTCGCGGCGATGTCCACGATCTCGTCGAGCTCCGCGTCGACGAACACGCCGACGACCTGCACTGCACCTGCCGCGCGCGCCGCGGCCGCGATCATCGGCGCGCGGACCGGATCGAGATAGCGCTTCGACGATGGCCAGAAGTTGAGGCCGATGTAGTCGACGCCCGCGGCCGCCACGCGCGCGGCGTCGTCGGCGAGCGTCACACCGCAGATCTTGATCGCGGTCACGGAACACCTCGCAGCGCGCGCAGGGCATCACCTACCGATGGCGCACGCATCAGCTGCTCGCCGACGAGCACCGCGTGCGCACCGACCGCGCCGAGCAGCTGCACGTCGGCCGCGCTGCGAATGCCGCTCTCGGCGACCAGCACCACGTCGGGCGGCAACATCGGCGCGACCACGCTCGTGAGCGACATGTCGATCGTGAACGTCTTCAGGTCGCGATGATTCACGCCGAGCAGCGTCGCGCCGACCGCCAGCGCTACCTCGGCCTCCTTCACGGTGTGCACCTCGACCAGTACGTCGAGCGCGTGCTCCTCGGCGGCCGCGAGCAGCTCCGCGACCTGCGTCTTCTCGAGTGCGGCGACGATCAAGAGGATCGCGTCGGCCCCCGCCGCGCGCGCCTCGATCACTTGATACGGATCGATAATGAAGTCCTTGCGCAAGAGCGGCAGCGACACGCGCTCGCGTACCTTTGCGAGGAACTCCAAGCGCCCATCGAAGTACTTCTCGTCGGTGAGCACGCTGAGCCCAGCCGCGCCCGCGCCCGCGTAGTCCGCCGCGATCACCGCAGGATCCGCACCGGCGCGAATCGCCCCCGCGCTCGGGCTCGCGCGCTTGATCTCCGCGAGCACGCGCACGGGCTCGCCGGGGGGGCGGCGCAGCGCGTTCGCCAGACGGCGCACCGGCCCCGCTTCGTTGGCGGCGCGCAGAACGTCCGCGATGGGCCGCGCTGCGGTTGCCGCTGCGACCTCGTCGCGCTTGGTGGCCAGAATGTCGTCGAGGATGCTCACGCGGGCTCGAATCTACCCGCGTCGCGCCTCTTCATCGAGCGCGGCGCGGCGCTCGCAACACTTTCGGTCTAGCTCTTCGACAAGAATGCGTTGGCTCTGCTCGGCAGAATCCACGTTCTCGCTCGCGGTGGCGAGCCTGTGGGAGCACTCCGCTTCGATCCGTTCGCGACGAGCTGCGTGCTCGCGCGCCAGTACGTCTACCAGCGATGGTGGATCCTCGATCGGTCTACTCACGCGAGGCCTCATTTCGTGGGGTGTCCTCGATCTACGCCAAGGCCGAGGCGCGGTCACCCGCGATGCCGACGATTTCCGCGTGAGGTGGTGGCGCGTGAGTGTCCGAGGTCACTCGACCCCGCGAAATTCCTCGGATCGAAGCGCACTCAGGTAGGAGAGATCCGTGTCGGGTGCGGCGGTGGACGCCTCTACCCACTTGTGGAGAACGAGCCGAGCCGCGCCGTCGGTGGCCACGGTTTGCGCGCGGACGAGCTGATCGGGCAGACGATCGAGATCCAGCTCTCCCGACTCGAGGAGCTCGAGGCCGAGCGCCGCGGTCATCGCGGATGCACGCAGCGCGGCTTCGTAGCGCTCACCGTGGCCGACCTGGTTACCGGCGAGCACCTTGCGCAAGACGGATGCGTTGAACGCGGCGTCACCGCCGGTGAGGCCCGCGGGATCCAGATCGTCGACGCCGAAGTCACGCGGCGAGAGCGTGCGGCACTCGACCGAGCCGTCGTTCCAGATCGCGACGAACGTCTCGCCGCGGACCGCGATCTCGTCGATGCCGCCGGCGCCGTGAACGACGGCTGCGCGGCGAAGGCCAAGCGCGCCCAGCGCGGCGGCGAGCGGCTCGCACCAATGCTGATCGTAGACACCCATCACTTGGTGGCGAACGTTCGCCGGGTTCGTGAGCGGCCCGAGCAAGTTGAAGATGGTCCGCGTACCGAGCTCGCGACGCGGCCCACCGACGTGACGCGTGGCCGCGTGAAACTTCGGCGCGAAGGCGAAGCCGATGTTGGCGGCGGCGATGCAGCGCGCGATCACCTCTGGCGAGGCCTCGATCGCGATGCCGAGCGTCTCGAGCACGTCGGCCGAGCCACACTTCGAGGACAGCGCGCGGTTGCCGTGCTTGGCGACGACGCCACCGCACGCGGCGATGAGGATCGCAGCGAGCGTGGACACGTTGATCGTGCCGGCGCCATCGCCGCCCGTGCCGCACGTATCGATCGAATGATCGTGGCGCGGAATCTCGAGGGGCAACGCACGCGAGCGCATCGCCGACGCGGCGCCGACGATCTCGTCGACGGCTTCGCCTTTGGCGCGCAGCGCGACGAGGAGTCCGCCGATCTGCGCGGGTGTCGCCGCGCCATCCATGATCTGACCGATCACGTCGGCCATCTCCGCGCGGCTCAGGTGCTCGCGCGCGAGCGCCGCGTTGATCGCTTTGACGACAACGGCGGTCATGCAGACTCGCGCGCCATCACGAGGAAGTTCTGGAGCAGCGCTTTGCCGGCCGTGGTCATGATCGACTCGGGATGGAACTGCACGCCCTCGAGCGGCGCCCCCCGCGCCCGCAGGCGCACGCCCATGATCTCGTCCTCCCACGTCTTCGCCGTGACCTCGAGCGAGTCGGGCATGGTCTCCGGCGCGATCACGAGCGAGTGATAGCGTGTCGCGACGAACGGGTTCTCGACGCCCGTGTAGAGGCCCTTCTCGTCGTGAAAGATCTTGGACGTCTTGCCGTGCATGATCCGCGGTGCGCGCACGACCTTGCCGCCGAACACCTGGCCGATGCACTGGTGCCCGAGGCACACGCCGAGGATGGGCGTCTGTCCCGCGAACTTCTCGATCACTTCCATCGAGATGCCCGCTTCGTTGGGCGTGCACGGTCCCGGCGAGATCACGATCGCCTCGGGTGCGCGCTCGCGGATCTGATCGATCGTGATCGCGTCGTTGCGCTCGACGGCGACGTCCGCGCCGAGCTCGCCGAAGTACTGCGCGAGGTTCCACGTGAACGAGTCGTAGTTGTCGATCAACAGGAGCTTCATGGCGTGTCCTCCGAAGCCGTCCGCGCCATCGCCACCGCGCGCAACACCGCACGCGCCTTGTTCACCGATTCTTGATACTCGAGCTCCGGCACCGAGTCCGCGACGAGCCCCGCCCCTGCTTGCACGTAGATCGTGTCGCCGTGCGAGACGAGCGTGCGGATCGCGATCGCGAGATCGAGGTTGCCCGTGTAGCTCACGTAGCCGACCGCGCCGCCATACAGGCCACGTTGGTGCGGCTCGAGCTCGTCGATGATCTCCATTGCGCGGATCTTCGGCGCGCCCGACAGCGTGCCCGCCGGGAACGCCGCGCGCAGCACGTCGAGCCACGTCTTGCCCTTCGCGAGCTTGCCGACGACGTGCGACGTCAGGTGCATCACGTGCGAGTAGCGCTCGACGACCATTTGCTCCGCGACGTGCACCGAGCCGACCTCCGCGACGCGGCCCACGTCGTTGCGTCCGAGATCGATCAGCATCAAGTGCTCGGCGCGCTCCTTGGGATCCGCGAGGAGCTCCTCGGCGAGGCGCTCGTCGTCGGCGAGCGTGGCGCCGCGCGGCCGCGTGCCCGCGATAGGACGCACCTCGACGCGACCGTCCGAAAGGCGGACGAGTGTCTCGGGCGACGCGCCCGTCACGCGCGCCTCGGGGAACTCGAGGTGGAACATGTACGGCGACGGATTGATCACGCGCAGCGCGCGATACACGTCCAGCGGCCGCGCGCCTGCCGCGGGCTCTGCGAAGCGCTGCGAGAGCACCACCTGAAACGCGTCGCCGGCGAGGATGTACTCCTTGACCGCGTCGACCGCCGCGCAGAAACCGTCGTGAGAAAAACCCGACGGCGGCACCGACGACGTCGCTTCTCCCGCGCGCGGCGGCGTGAGCGACGGCAGCGGCGTTCGCGGTGCGCGCAGCTTCCCGATGATCGCGTCGATGCGCGCGCAGGCTCGCTCGTACGCGAGCTCCGCTTTCTCCGCGCGCGCGACGTACGGCGTGGCCACCACCTTCAGCGTCTGGCGCAGGTTGTCGAAGATGAGCAGCGTGTCGGTCACGACCATGCACATCGGCGGCACGTCGTAGCCAGGCTGCGCGCGCGACGGCAGCTCCTCGAACGCGCGTACGCAGTCGTAGGCGATCCACCCGACAGCGCCGCCCCAGAACCGCGGCAGCCCCGGCATCTCGACGGGGACGAGCTCGCCGAGCACTTCGGCCAGCGCCGATGTCGGATCGGGCGTGGCCCACTCGGCCGTGCGCGGCGGTCCGCCCGCATCGACGTCGTACCAGGTCACGCTCGCGGTGCCGGCCTGCCAGCGCACGACCGCGCGCGGCGCCACACCGACGAACGAGTACGCGGCCCACGTCGCGCCACCGACGACAGACTCGAGGAGGAACGAGTGCTCTCCCGCGCCGAGCGCCGCGTATGCGCTGACGGGCGTATCGCTGTCCGCGAGCAGCTCGCGATAGACGGGGATGAGGTTCCCCTTCTGTGCGGCCGCGATGAACTCCTCGCGCGACGGCGTGAACACGCTGCTTTATACCCCTAGCCGCGCAGCAGCGAGAGCGAGCGCAGGAAGTTCCCGCCGAGGATCTTCTGAATCGCGGTCGTCGATAGCCCGCGCTGGAGGAGCAGATCGACGAGCTTGGGCAGGTCCAAGCAGGTCTGGAGGTCGCGCGGCGTGACGATCGCGCCGTCCCAGTCCGAGCCGAGCGAGGCGTGATCCTCGCCGACGGTCTTCACGATGTGCATCAGGTGATCGGCGACCCACGCGGCCTTCGCGTTGCGCCGGCTCGGCCCGAGGAAGCCCGACTCGTACATCACGCCGATCGTTCCGCCGGTGTCGGCGATCGCGCGGAGCTGATCATCGTCGAGGTTGCGCCAGTGCTCGTACACGCCATCGACGCCAGTGTGCGTGCAGATCAGCGGGATGCTCGCGTCGTGCGCCTCGACCGCCTGCCAGAAGCCCTTCTTCGAGATGTGCGCGAGGTCGACGAAGATCTTCTTGGCATCGAGCGCCTCGACGTACGCGCGACCGTCGTCGCTGATGCCGTTGTCAGCGCCCGAGAGCGGCGAGCTCGTCGTGCCGAGCGCGCTGTTGGAGAGGTGCACCAGCGTCACGCGCACGATGCGATCGTCGAGGCGATCGAGCGCGCCGTGATCGTCGAGCGCGTTGCCACCTTGGATGCCGATCCACGCCGCGTGCTTTCCGGCTGCGACGGCCGCGCGATAGTCGGCCGTGGTCTTCACGATCTGCACGTCGTCGGGAACGCTCTCGAGGATCTCGGTCAGCTTGTCGAGGTTGTTCGAGAACACCTCGGCACGGCCGCGCGGGCTGCGCAACGGATTTGTGGTGATCACCCAGATCGCGCCGGTGACCCTCGCTTCGCGAAGCCTCGGTAGATCGCACTGGCTGTAGAACCGCGCGCCGAACGCGCCGCGACCGTGTCGCTTGGTCAGATCGTAGCCAAAGATGCGATTCCAAATGAAGGAATCGATGTGGAGGTCGATGACGTCGCTCGCGAGGTAGAGCTCGACCGCCTCGCGCGAGATGCCGAGCTCCTTGGCCCACGCATCCGGATCCGTTCGATGATCGATGAACTCCAGCACGCTGAAGTCTTATCGCGATAGGCTTGCTACATGAAGAGTCAGCTCGCCAATCGCATCTTTCGCACGGTCGTGATGTCGAGCGCGATGCTCGCCACGCCGGTCATCGCGCACGCCGAACAAGCCGCTCCGCCCGCGAACAAGAAGACGGAGGCGGTGAAGCCTGCCGACAAGCCCGCGGACACGTGGGAGTCGGTCTCGGCCTTGCTCGTCACGAACGACAAGAGCTTCGACAAGGCGGTCGCTGACGTGGTCAAGGCGCGCAAGGATCTCGCTGCGAAGAAGAAGGCCGCGCCCGAGACCATGGCCGCGGCGCGGGCCAGCTTCGATGCCGCCGCGAAAGAGCGTGCCGATCTGTTCACGCGCCTCGCGCAGACCACGCGCCCGGCGCCGCTCAACGAGGCCGCGATGCCTGGCGTCGAGAAGGCAGAGGCGGCGCAGGCCGAGGCCGAGGCAAGCCTGCTCGCCGCGGTCAACGTGCAGGAAGAGGTCGAGGCGGACTGGGCCAAGAACACGAAGGCGATCGAAGCCGCGAACAAGACGCGCGTCGCTGCGATCGCGAAGGTAAAGACCGAGCGCGCGAAGGCCAACAAGCGCCCGCGCGCGACGGTGGTCGACCGTCCGATGGGCCGCGGCTTCATCCTCTCGTAGCTGTCCGCGGTCGAGCAGCGCGCGGTATAACGCGCGCATGCACCCGGCCCTCCAGGAAACGCTCGACGCTGCCGACCCCGAGATCGCGGAGCTCCTCGCCGCCGAGGAGAAGCGGCAGCGCGACAAGATCCGGCTCATCGCGTCGGAGAACTACGTCTCGGGCGCCGTGCTCGCGGCGACCGGCTCCGTGCTGACCAACAAGTACAGCGAGGGCTATCCGGGCAAGCGGTATTACGAGGGCCAGCAGTACATCGACAAGGTCGAACAGCTCTGCATCGATCGCGCGAAGGCGCTGTTCGGCGCGGAGCACGCGAACGTGCAGCCATACTCCGGCTCACCCGCGAACCTCGCCATCTACTTCGCGTTCCTGAAGCCCGGCGACACGGTGATGGGCATGGGCCTTCCCGCCGGCGGTCACCTGACGCACGGCTGGAACGTGTCGATCACGGGCAGCTACTTCCGCGCCGTGCAGTACGGCGTGCGCAAGGACACGCACCGCGTCGATCTCGACGAGGTTCGCGAGCTCGCGCGCAAGGAGAAGCCCAAGCTCCTCTTCGCTGGCGGCACGGCCATCCCGCGCACGATCGACTTCGCCGCGTTCGCCGAGATCGCGCGCGAGGTCGGCGCGATCTTCGCCGCGGACATCGCGCATATCGCGGGGCTCGTCGCTGCGGGCGCACATCCTTCCCCTGTTCCCGTCGCGGACGTCGTGTCGACCACCACGCACAAGACGCTGCGCGGTCCGCGCGGCGGCATGCTGCTGTCCACGGCCGCGCATCAGAAGGCGATCGATCGCGCGGTGTTCCCCGGTCTGCAAGGCGGCCCCCACAACCACACGACCGCGGGCATCGCGATCGCGCTCAAGGAAGCACAGACCGATCTGTTCAAGCAGTACGCGCATCAGATCGTCGCCAACTCGCGCGCGCTCGCCGCAGCGCTCGTCGAGAAAGGCTGGTCGCTGATCACGGGCGGCAGCGACAACCACCTCATCCTCGCCGACATGACGCCGAAGAACGTGCCCGGCAAGGTCGCCGCGAAGGCGCTCGACGCGGCGGGCATGGAGCTGAACTACAACTCGATCCCGTTCGATCCGCGCAAACCGTTCGATCCGTCGGGCGTGCGTCTCGGCACCGCGGCCGTCACGAGCCGGGGCATGAAGGAGCCCGAGATGAAGCAGATCGCGACGTGGATGGATCGCGTGGCCAACGCTCCGTCGGACGCGGGACTGCACGAGACCATCGCTGCGGAGATCCGGGAGCTGTGCGCGAAGTTCCCCGCGCCTGGCATCTTGATCTAGCGTTACGTATCAGACGGGCTCGACACGCTCGCCCTTGGCGCGACGGCGGCGGAGCACGAGGCCGAGTGCGAGGATCGCGCCGAGGCCCGTCGAGCCCGCAGAGCGCGTCGAGCTGCACCCCATGTCGAACGGGCCCTTGGATGCGGGCGTCGTCGTGCCCTCGTCGTTGATGTCGATCATCATCTCGTCCTGGGCGACGACCGTGCCAGATGCGTCCGACAGCGTGACGCGCACGGGATACGAGCCCGCGGCGGCATCACCGATCGTGAGCCCGGCGTACTTTTCGCCATCGTTGTCGACGACGATGTCGCCGATCTTCGGAGACACGTCGAGCTCGGTGGTGACCGTGATGCGGAACTTGCTCGTCGGCCCACACGCGGCGTCGTCGTGGTTCGTCACGCGCACGCCGATCATCTGCGGACCTGCGATGTCGAGCACCATGTCCGGTGTGGCGCGACCGCAATCGAGCGTGTAGCTCGCTGTCGTCGACGCGGAGTACGCGCTCATCATCGCGTTCGTCGCCATGAACGTCAGCGTCGCGCCCGCGGTCGCGGTGGACGGCGGCGTCACGTCGATGGTCACGTCGGCGGACGCGCCCGACGCGAGGGACACCGACGCGCTCGTCACGGTCCAACCTGTGGGTGCGCTGCCCGAGACATCGAACGACTGCGCGCTGCACGCGCCCGGATCGCGGTTCGTGACGCGCGCGGTGTAACGCACGATCTGCGGCATCGCGACGCGCGCAGGCTGCGCGACGGTGATCGTCGGAGCCACGTGTGTACACGGCGTAGGCACAGCCATGGAGACAATCGCGGAAGCGATGGAGATGCGCGGCTTGGTCACCACGCCGCTCGCGCGCGTATCGGTGACCACCGTGCCGGTGCTCTGCAGTGCTGCGAGGCCCTGCGCGACGGTGAGCGACGGACGCGCGGAGCGCATGACGGCGAACGCGCCCGCGACGTGCGGCGCGGCCATCGACGTGCCGCTCTTCCCGCCCACAGCGCTCGTGCTCGACGTCACCGCGGCGGTGATCGACGAGCCCGGCGCGAACACGTCGATCATGTTCGACGCGTTCGAGTACGACGCGACCGCATCGTTCTTGGTCGTCGCGCCGACGGTGATCGCCGACGAGATGCAGCCGGGGAAGCCCACAGCGTTCGTGTAGCCATCGTTGCCAGCCGCGACGACCGTGGCGATGCCCGCCGCGGCGAGCGTGTCGATCGCGGTCTTGAGCGCCGGATAGTTCGCATCGCACGCGCTGGTGTTCATGCCACCGCCGAGGCTCAGGTTGACCGCGGCGATCTTCGCGCCGCTCTGTGACATCGCGAGCACGCGCTCGAGACCTCCCATCCAATCCGACGAGTACGCGAGCACGCACGGCTTGTTGCTGCCGCACAGCGTCTCCGACGTGAACTGCGAGAACACCTGGATCGCGATCACGCTCGCGCCCTTCGCGACACCACCGCCTGCTCCGCTCGACGACGCGGCGATCGCGGCGACGTGCGTACCGTGATCGCATCCGCCGATCCCGCACTGCGCCGCAGCACCGGTCGCCGTCGACGACGCGGCGCCGCCGGGGCACAGCGAGGTCGAGCCGGCGTTCGCGTCCGTCGTCGAGTAACACGCCTCCGCGATCACCTTGCCCGCGAGGTGCGTGTGCGACTTCATCACGCCGGTGTCGAGCACCGCGATGGCCCAGCCCTCGCCCGTGTAGCCAGAGCTCCACGCGGTCCTCGCACCGATCATCGTCGTCGACTCTGCGAGCGACGGCGGTGCGAGAACATCGGGCTCGATCGAGAGCACGTCGGGATCCGCCGCGAGCGCCTCGAGCTCGGCCACGTCACTCACGCGCAGCACCGAGAACGGTAGCGTGGCGAACGACTTGATGTGCGTCTTGGCCCGACGCATGCGCGCCTTGGCCGCCTCGCGAACGCCCACGATCACCCGCACGCTGCCACGCGTCTCGAGCTCACCGACGAGCGAATCGACGGCGATCGCCTTGGGATCGGCAGGCGCCGGTTCGGCGTCCTCGAGCACGCAGCCGGCGACGAGCGTGGACGCCAAGAGAGATGCGAGTGCGAAGCGGGTCACTCATGACGAGTCGACCGAGTGGGGCATCTGCCCAGCCTTCGTGGGGTAACGCTTGGCTAGCGTGGGACGTGCCTACATCGCGGCAACCCGCGAGATCCGCGTGTTTCGTACGTGCAGCGTCAGCGCTTCGCCGACTTCTTACGAGGAGCGGCGACGGGCCGGGCCTCGACCTGCGCGCGGCGCATCAGCACGACGTGATCGAGGATGCGGTGGGCGACCTCGATCTTCGTGCCGGCGGGCACCTCGATCGCGCCGCTCGAATCGACGAGCGTCACGCGGTTGGTGTCCACCGCGAACCCGCTGCCCGGCTCGCTCACGTCGTTCGCCACGACGAGGTCGCACTTCTTGGTCTGCAGCTTCTTCTCGGCGTTGCCGAGCACGTCGTCGGTCTCGGCCGCGAAGCCGACGAGCAGCGGTGTGGTCTTGTTGCCGCGGCGCTTTCCGAGCTCGGCGAGCAGGTCGGGGTTCTGCACGAGCTCGATCGTGGCGCTGTTGCCGAGCTGTCCTCGCTTGAGCTTCTGCTTCGCCTCTTGGGCCGGCCGATAGTCGGCGACCGCCGCTGTCATCACGACCACATCGGCATCCTTGGTCGCGTCGTTCAGCGCCCATTGGAGCTGGTTGGCGTTCTCGACGTTCATCGTCGTGACGCCGATCGGCGGCGGCACCGCCGACGGTCCGAGCACCAAGCGCACGTCAGCACCGCGGCGCTGCGCAGCAGCTGCGATCGCGACGCCCATCTTTCCACTCGAGCGGTTGCCGACAAAGCGCACCGGATCGATCGCTTCGTACGTCGGGCCGGCGGTGACCACGACCTTCACGCCGGCGAGATCTTGCGCGCTGAGCACGTGCGCGGCGGCCTCGAGGATGTCCGACGGCTCGGCGAGGCGCCCCGGTCCCACCCAGCCGCACGCGAGGAAGCCGTTGCCCGGCGCCACGACGTGATAGCCCGCGAGGTCCATCAGCTTCTGCAGGTTGTGCCGCGTGAGCGGGTGGTTCCACATGTTGACGTTCATCGACGGCGCGACGAGCACCGGCGCGCGGGTCGCGAGAACGATCGCGCTCACCGGATCGTCCGCCATGCCGTTCGCGAGCCGCGAGATGGCGTTCGCTGTGGCGGGCGCGACGATCACGATGTCCGCTTTGTCCGCCAGCTGGATGTGACCGATGGTGGACTCCTCCGCCGGATCGAAGAGGTTCGTGAACACCGGCCTGCGCGTCAGCGCTTGGAACGTGAGCGGACCGACGAACTTCTGTGCGCGTGCGGTCATCGCGACGTGAACCTCTGCGCCTGCCTTGTCGAGCAAGCGCACGAGCATCGCTGCCTTGTAGGCCGCGATCCCACCCGCGACACCGACGACGACGCGCGCTCCCTTGAGAGGAGCTGCGGGATCTACCGAACTGCGAGGAGCGCGAGGGCCATCCAACATCGTCGCGAACCTACCTCGCGATCTCTCGATCCCGCTAGCGCTCGCGCACGAACCAGACGATGATCGCCGAGCACGTGGGGGGACCTATGCAGCGTTCGCTCTTTCTCGTTTGCTTCGTATGCGCGTGTGGCGGCGGTGGATCCGGTGGAGATGATGCTCCCGGGAGCGATGGTGGCGTCAGCCGTGTCGATGGCCCGCCACCGAACGGTGTGAGTCCGGAGATCGGAGGCTGTTCGATCCTCCCGCCCGATCACATCTTCAACACGCCGATCGGCGATCTCCCGTCGGTGCACGCCGACAGCGCGACGTGGGTCGCGTTGATCGGCAACAACACCCGACTGCATCTCGATCTCGGCACGCAGACGAATCAGACGCGGGACGACTTCTACGGCATTCCGTACAACCTGGTGAACGGCAACTCGATGACGTGGGCGCAGGTCCAGTACACGAGTCCGGATCCGGACTTCGATTGGGATCCGACGGAGGAGTCCGACTGCGCGAACGCACAGAAGGGCGTGGTCAGCCCATGCACCACGAACACCGCATACCTGCCCTTCCCCGCCGACGCGCTCGTCGAGGGCGGCGTCTCGACGGCAGCGAACCACCAGCCCGCCGCGGATCATCACCTGATCGCCCTCGACGTCGATACGTGCCGGCTGTGGGAGGCCTATCACGTGTATCGCCCGAACAATCAGTGGCAGATCTTTGGCTCCGCCACATTCGATCTCTCGTCGAATGCCCTGCGTCCGGCGGGCTGGACCTCGGCGGATGCGGCGGGCTTCCCCATCCTGCCGCTACTCCTGCGCGCCGACGAGGCGTCGACCGGCGAGATCAAGCACGCGCTTCGCTTCACCATGACGAGCGGCAACATCCGCGGCGAGTACACGTGGCCCGCCACACACGAGGCGAGCAACAACATGTCCAGCGGCGCGCCGCCCATGGGGCAGCTGTTCCGGCTCAAGGCTAGCTTCACGATCCCGTCGAACTGGTCGACGCAGAGCAAAGCGATCGCACAGGCGATGAAGAGCTACGGCATGTACGTCGCCGATGGTGGCTCGAACTGGTACGTGACCGGCGCGCCCGGCGATTGGGACGACTCGGTGTTCGACGAGATCCAGTCGATCCAGGGCAACAACTTCGAGGCTGTCGATCTGCGTCCGATCATCGAGCGCGCGGGCTTCGATCCGACGAGCGCACGCGTTCCGCCTCCATGATCGCGTGTCTCGCGATCGTCGCGCTCGTCGCGGGCTGTGGCCGTCTCGGGTTCGATGCCAGCGCCACCGATGCCACGGCGACCGACGTTGCCATCGACGCGATCGGCCCGCCCTGCCCGCCGCTGCCAGGTCTTCTGTTCTGCGAGAGCTTCGAGGGCGATCCGCTGCTGCCCTCGGTCGACGGCACCGTGATGATCGATGCGACGCGGAGTGCTCGCGGCGCGCGCTCGCAGTACGCGATGACCACCGGCGCCAGCGTACCGAGCTGGCAGCTCGGCCAGGTGTTGCCGTACGTGACGAGCGGCGAGCTCTATGCACGCTGGTACGTATGGGTCCCGAGCACGGTCCAGAGCATCGATCTCGCGAGCGTTCACCTCGTCGAGATGACCACTCCGTACGACGGTGTCAGCTTCGGTGTCGTCGACGGCATCGTCGAGATGGAGAACACCGCGAACGACATCTCGATGATCGCTCGATCGACGACGCGACTGCCGCTCGATCGCTGGGTCTGTCTGCAGATGCACGTCGCGATCTCCGCCACGGATGGAGCGATCGACGTGGCTGTCGACGGGCAGACCGTCGCCGCGCGCAGCGGTCTCGACACGCTCCCCGCGACGGGCTATCGCATGGTGCACGCCGGGCTGTTCGCGATGGACTCGGCGACCGCGCCGATCGAGATGTGGACCGACGAGGTCGCCGTCGGTACGCAGCCGATTCCGTGTGATTAGAGCCGCGTCGCGACGTACTTGAGGTTCGTGTAGTCCTCGATCCCGTGGCGCGAACCCTCGCGACCGAGGCCCGAGTGCTTGATGCCGCCGAACGGCGCTTGCGCCGCGGACACCAGGCCCTCGTTCACGCCGACCATGCCGGCCTCGAGCCCTTCGGAGAAGCGCTGCTGCCGCGCGTGATCGCGCGTGAACACGTACGCGACGAGCCCGTGCTCGGTGTCGTTCGCTTGCGCGAGCGCGTCGGCTTCGTCGGCCGCGGTGCGGATCGCGACCACGGGGCCGAAGATCTCCTCGCGCCACAGCTCCATCTCGGGCGTGATACCGGCGATCACCATCGGCGGCACGACGCGTCCTTCGATCTGGTCGAGCGATCCGTGCATCAGCAGCGCGCCCCTCCTCACCGCATCCTCGACGAGCACGCGCACCTTCTTCACGGCGGCGTCGTCGATCAGCGGACCGATCGTGACTCCGGCGTCGAGACCGCGTCCCGTGACGAGCTTCTTCACCTCGGCGATCATCTTCTCGGTGAACGCGGTCGCGATCGATCGCTCGAGGATGAACCGGTTCGCCGCGACGCCCGACTGACCGGCGTTGCGGAACTTCGCGAT
>JAEYYV010000084.1 GCA_023428295.1 Pseudomonadota bacterium | reverse complement strand
TCCAGGACTCGCCGCGCCGCGCGCACTCGATCGCCGCGCAGGGCGGCATCAACGCCGCGAAGAACTACCAGAACGACGGCGACTCGGTGTTTCGCCTCTTCTACGACACCGTCAAGGGCGGTGACTTCCGCGCGCGCGAAGCCAACGTGCATCGCCTCGCGGAGGTGAGCGTCGACATCATCGATCAGTGCGCCGCGATGGGCGTGCCGTTCGCACGCGAGTACGGCGGCACGCTCGCCAACCGCTCGTTCGGTGGCGCGCAGGTCTCGCGTACGTTCTACGCGCGCGGCCAGACGGGCCAGCAGCTGCTGCTCGGCGTGTACTCCGCGCTCGAGCGCCAGATCGGCGCTGGCAAGGTGACGATGTTCTCGCGCACCGAGCTGCTCGACATCGTCGTCGAGGACGGACGCGCGGCCGGCATCGTCGTTCGCGATCTGATCACGGGCACCATCTCGTCGCACTCGGCGCATGCCGTGGTGCTCGCGACCGGCGGCTACGGCAACGCGTTCTTCCTCTCGACGAACGCGAAGGGCTGCAACGTCACCGCCACGTATCGCGCGTACAAGCGCGGCGCGGGCTTCGCGAACCCGTGCTTCACGCAGATCCACCCCACGTGCATTCCGGTCAGCGGCGATTACCAATCGAAGCTGACGCTGATGTCCGAGTCGCTGCGTAACGACGGACGTGTCTGGGTGCCGAAGTCCAAAGAGGACACCGCGAAGCATCCGGATCAGATCCCCGAGGACAAGCGCGACTACTACCTCGAGCGCAAGTACCCCGCGTTCGGCAACCTCTCGCCGCGCGACATCGCTTCGCGCGCGGCCAAAGAGCAGTGCGACGACGGTCGCGGCGTCGGTCCCGGTGGACGCGGCGTGTACTTGGATTTCCGCGACGCCATCAAGCGCGACGGTGAAGACAAGATCCGCGAGAAGTACGGCAACCTGTTCGACATGTACGAGCGGATCACGGGCGAGAACCCGTACCGCGTGCCCATGCGCATCTACCCGGCGGTCCACTACACGATGGGCGGCCTGTGGGTCGACTACAACCTGCAGACCACCATCCCCGGCCTGTTCTGCATCGGCGAGGCGAACTTCAGCGATCACGGCGCGAACCGCCTCGGCGCATCGGCGCTGATGCAGGGCCTCGCCGACGGCTACTTCATCATCTCGCACATGATCGGCAACTACCTCGCCGGCGTGAACGCGAAGTCGATCGTCGATCCGTCGAGCTCGGTGTTCAAAGGCGTCGAGACCGAAGTGAAGGGCCGCCTCGATCGCTTGATGGGCATCAAGGGCAAGCGCTCGGTGGACTCGTTCCACAAAGAGCTCGGCAACCTGATGTGGGAGCAATGCGGCATGGCGCGCACGAAAGAGTCGCTCACGCTCGCCCTCGAGAAGATCCCGCAGCTCCGCGAGGAGTTCTGGAGCAACGTGACCGTGCTCGGCGAGCGCGACTCGTTCAACCAGTCGCTCGAGAAGGCCGGCCGCGTGGCTGACTTCCTCGAGTTCTCCGAGCTGCTCTGCCGCGACGCGCTCGAGCGCGAGGAGTCGTGCGGCGGTCACTTCCGCGTGGAGCACCAGGACAACGGCGAGGCCAAGCGCGACGACGCGAACTTCTGCCACGCGGCGGTGTGGGAGTACACCGGCGAGAGCTCCAAGCCGATCCGGAACATCGAGCCACTCGTGTTCGAGAACGTCAAGCTCGCGACGCGGAGCTACAAATGAGCGAAACGCTGAACCTCACGGTCCACGTCTGGCGCCAGCGCGATGCGAAGTCGCCCGGCAAAATGGTCGCTTACAAGGTCAACGACGTGTCCACGCACGCGTCGTTCCTCGAGATGCTCGACATCCTCAACGAGCAGCTGATCGCGAAGGGCGAAGAGCCGATCGCGTTCGATCACGATTGCCGCGAAGGCATCTGTGGCATGTGCTCGCTGATGATCGACGGCCGTCCGCACGGCGGACAGCGCGCCACCACGACGTGCCAGCTGCACATGCGCAGCTTCTCGAACAACGCGGAGATCTACGTCGAGCCGTGGCGCGCGGAAGCGTTCCCGGTCATCAAGGACCTCTGCGTCGATCGCACGCCGTTCGATCGCGTGATCGCCGCGGGCGGCTTCATCACGGCCAACACGGGCTCGGCTCCCGACGCGAACGACAACCTCGTTCCCAAGGAGAACGCGGATCGCGCGATGGACGCTGCTGCATGCATCGCGTGCGGAGCGTGCGTCGCTGCGTGCCCGAACGGCTCGGCGATGCTGTTCGTCGCCGCCAAGCTCGCGCACCTGCACAACCTGCCCCAGGGCCAGCCGGAGCGCGCTCACCGCACGTACGCGATGGTCACCGCCATGGACGCCGCGGGCTTTGGCAACTGCTCGAACCACTACGAGTGCGAAGCGGCTTGTCCCAAAGAGATCAAGCGCGACGTCATCGCGCAGCTCAATCGCGACTACGCGAAGTCGACCTTCGTCGCGCGGAAGCGCGACTCCAAGGCCGACGGCGCAGGTTAGCGCTCCACGACGACGACCTTGCGCTTTCCCGCGCCCGAGAGCGGGATGTCGTCGACGTACTCGATGCCGAATGGCGCCCGCGGCAGGTACTTCTCCGCGAACGCGTTGATCATCCCGGACGCCACGGGCGGCAACTGATCGCCGCGCTTGGGGACGACCTTCATCACGACGCTGCCGTCGACTCGCTGGACGATCTGGAACTTGCGAACGTCGTCGGTGAGTGACGAGAACAGGATGTTGAACACGAGGCCGTTGACGGCATCGCCGTTGCCATCGCGCAGCGTCTCGGTGACGCGGCCTTCGATGGGTCCGAGGCGATCGATCTCGCGCCCGCACGCGCAGCGCTCCTTGGCGCGCGCGACGGCGAGGTCACCCGTGACGTAGCGGATCATCGGGCACGCGAGGTTGTGCAGATCGGTGATGGCGATCTCGCCGGTCTCGCCTGGCTTGGCCGCTCGCACCGTGCCGTCCGGCTCGCGGACGACGATCTCGACGATCATGTTCTCCATCGAGGCGTGCATGCCGTCGTGCTTGTCGCACTCGCTCGCGATGAGCATCACCTCGCGGCAGCCATACGTCTCGAACGCAGGGCCAAACGCGTTGCCGATCTGCTCGCGCTCGGCGGGCCACAGCCGCTCGGCACCGACGAGGACCGGGATGTCGTCCCAGTCGCGCAGGTTCTTCTCGATCACGTAGCGCGCGAGCGCGGAGGCACCCGCCGCGTACGCGACGATCACGCCCGGCCTGAACGAGCGTAGCTGATCCACGGCCGCTTGCAGCGCTGCGTCGCCGCGCGGGGTGCAGTCGACGTAGCAATCCCGCTTGAGCGTATGATCGAGCCACAGCTTCGCGCGTCCGATGCGCGTGCTCGGCGGCATCGCGTGGCCCCAGTAGTGGAACGCGCGCATGCCCATGCGGTAGCCGCCCCAGCCGTAGCCACGCCATCGCGTAGCGTCGCGCCAGTGGCGAGACTCGGCGTTGTAGCGCACGACGACGGGCTCGCCGGTCGTGCCGCTCGTCTGCTTGGTAACGACGACCTTGGGCGGCGCGGTCGCCGTGCGCGCGTCGAGCGTGCGAACGACCGTGGCGCGATCGAGGATCGGCAACCGCTCGAGCACGTCGAGCGAATCGATCGTGTCGGGTCGCACGCCGCGCTCGTCCATCACCTGACGGTAGTACGCCGTGTGCTGGTACGCGTGACGTAGAAGTCGCCGCAAGAAGCCGGTCTGCAGATCGACGAGTTGGTCGTGCGACCAGTATTGCGTTTGCTCCAGGTAGCGCAGCAGCGGCACGGTCGGACGACCGCGTGCGGCTTCGAATGCCGGGAACAACACTTTCGAGAGGAGCGGGCCGTAGAAATCCAGCACGGGAATTGCTCCGACACGCATGCACCACGCGTGCTAAGCCGACTTCGCAAAAAAAACCTTCACTACTGGGTGCGTGACTACGCCCGCCATCTCGTCCGCCGTGCGCGGGCGCCACAACCGCGCGGATCACGCCACGTGCTGTTTGCCCTCTGCGATCACTACGAGCCGCTGTGGGGTCACGCTCCCGACGACATCGGCCACCGCCGTGTCGATGCCTGGGCGGAGCGATACCCCGCGCTCGGGGAGTTCCGAGATAGCGACGGGCGGCCACCGCGCCACGGGTTCTTCTTCCCGGGCGAGGAGTACCGCCCGCACTTTCTCGAACAGCTCGCGTCGCTCGCGCGACAGGGCTTCGGCGAGGTGGAGTTCCATCTCCATCACGATGGCGATACGTCACACACGCTCGCGCCGCGCATCGCCGAGCACCTGCGCACGTTCTCCGAGCACGGTCACTTGTCGCGCGATGCGACCGGTCGGTTCCAGTGGGCGTTCATTCACGGCAACTGGTCGCTCGCGAACGGACGCCCCGATGGCAAGTGGTGCGGCGTGGACGACGAGCTGCCGATGCTGCATCAGCTCGGCTGCTACGTGGACCTGACGTTCCCATCCGCGCCCGATCCCTGTCAGCCGAACAAGGTGAACCAGATCTACTGGCCCACGGGCGATCTGAACCAAGCGCGCTGCTACGAGCACGGCGAGCGGGCACGCGTCGGCAAGTTCTTCGACGATCGCTTGCTCATGATCACCGGCCCGCTCGCGCTCGCGCGCAAAGGCCTCGGCATGCGCATCGAGAACGGCGCCCTCACCGGCGACGATCCTCCGACCGCCGCGCGCGTCGCCACGTGGCTCGATCAAGCGATCCACATCGAGGGCCGCCCCGAGTGGATCTTCGTGAAGGTGCACACGCACGGCGCACTCGAGAACACCGCGGCATCGCTGCTCGGCGAGGGCGGACGCGCGCTGCACACGGCGCTGCGCGAGCAGGTGATCGCGCGCGGCGACAAGCTGCACTACGTGACCGCGCGCGAGATGTTCAACGTCGCGCGCGCGGCGATGGACGGCCGCACCGGCGATCCCAGCGCGTACTTCGACTACATCGTGAAGCCGCCGCCGATCGCGCTCGCTCGCTCGTCGGCGGCGTGAGTTACTGCGACTCCGAGCTCTCAGTAGTGAGGCTCCCTATCTTGCCGGAAGCGACGCTTCGCCTCCTCGAGGCGCTTGGTGCGATCCGCGGCGGACTCGATCGCGATCGTCGCCGACACGTCGACCTCCGTGTCGATGCGGAAGAACTCCACGGGCTTCCCGCGGTCGACGTAGTGCGCGCGGAACATCTGCGCGAAGCGCTTCGTCAGAGCGTCGCGCATACAGGTCGCAAACGTAGCGCTGCCGGACGCGCGGACCGTGAACTGCGGATCGTCGGGCTTGGCCGTCACGCGCACGGTGGTCTTCTGTCCGCGTGCGGGTTTCGGTAAACACGTCGTCGCATCCTCGCTCGCGTAGTGCTTCAGCAACTCGACGTCCACGTAGACGTGCGGGTTCATCTTGATCCTCTTCGTCGCGTGCAGCGTCCACACCCCTGCCTCGAAGTTGGCGAAGTAGTACTTCGCGTTCTCGGCCAGGCATGCGTCGACGAGCGGGTTCGCTGGAATCGACGTCGCGCGCACGACGAGTCCTTCGCGCGTGCTCGTGACCTGCACGTCGGCCTCGCGCGACAGCGGGCCCGTGTGCGGAGAACAGGAAGGCGACCATCCCGCGATCTTCGTCTCGAGCAACTTCTGCGGCGGCGTGAAGGAGAGATCGACCCCGATCGAGAAGATGCGAATGGGGCCGTCGAACGCATGTCCACCGCGATCCATCCGGCTGGCAGCAGCGACGAAGCACTTGGCGAACGGATCGGTGCTGTGGGTCGACACGTTGATCCCGCCATTGCCGTCGGTCTGCGCGATGACGAGGAGGTTCTTCATCGCCGCATGTTTTTGCGCACACATGAGCGAGAGCTCGTCCTTCGCGTCGACGATCATGGTGCGAACCGAGTCCTCCGTCGGAGGAGAGCTGTAGCCGGGCTGGATCATCGCGAGCTCCTCGACGGTGAACCCGTGATCGCTGGCCCACGCGAGCAGCGCCGGCGAGTCGATATCGACGACGTGTGCGTATTCGAAGTCCGCGTTGATCGCTCGTGCGAGCGCGGCGTGTCCGCTGTCGGCGATGAGCTGGCCGACCGCGCAGTGAACGCCGCGATCATCGATGAAGCGCGGATGCCGTCCCGGATACGCATCGTCGGTGCGCCGCGGGAACTCGCCGCGATCGATGTAGCGCGCGAGGTGCGCGAGCGATGTAATGCGCGCGTCTCGCTGCGACGCCGACAGCGCGGACACGTCGCGCGCCGAGAGCAACGCATGAACGAACGCGAGATGCGCGCGAATCCGCGTGACCTCGTCACCCGGGTCGGTCCGACCTGCCCAACTGACGTCACCGATAACGGTGTTGATCGTGCGATCCGCACGCGCAGGACCGGACAGCAATGCGAGGAAGAGGAAGACGAACGCGAACCGCATTGCCCCCTAGACGCACGAGGGTCCGAGAAGGTGCAGCTTTTTGTGCGAGGGGTATGCTGCGGCGGTGCGTGTCCCTCTCGTTGTCGCCACGGGCTTTCTCGGAAGCGGTAAGACGACGCTCGTCAATCGCATCCTCGCGCGGCGTGCAGAACGCGGCGAGACCACCAAGCTGGGCGTGATCGTCAACGAGCTCGGGGCGGTGGGCATCGATGGTGCGCTGCTCGGTGGCGAGAGCGCGAGACAAGTCGAGCTGCCCGGCGGTTGCGTGTGCTGCGTCCTCGGCGACGAGCTCGACAAGACGCTGATCGACCTCGTCGAGACCAACCCGAACCTCTCTGCGATCATCCTCGAGACCACGGGGGTGGCAGAGCCGCTGCCCATCGCATGGGCGGTCCGCCGTGCGCCCGTCGAGGCTGTCGTGCGCCTCGCCGCGGTCGTCACGCTCGTCGATTCCACCACGTTTGTCTCGAGCCGCGCGGTGTCCGACGCCGTCGATGCACAGGTCGCCTACGCCGACGTGGTCCTCGTGACCAAGTCAGAGATCGCCACGGACCACGACACCCGCGCCGCGATCGCTGCCGCGCGCGAGCTGGCTCCGCGTGCGCAGCTACGCACCGGGACGACGGATGCGCACGCGGCGTGGCTCGAGGAGGTCCTCGCCGACCCATCGTTGGTGGAATTGACGGCCCCCCACCCCCCCGATCAGGGTGGGGCAAGTGGGCATGTTCACGACGAGAACTGTCGGCATCCCGAGCATCCCACTGCACATGGAATCGACAGCGTGTGGATCCGTGTCGGAGACGTCGTCGATCTCGAGGAGCTCTCCGATCACCTCGCCGACCTGCCGGACAACTACGTGAGGATCAAAGGGATCCTCCGCGCCGTGGACGAGAGCACGGGATTCTTGGAGCCGCGGTGGTATGCGATTCACCGCGTCGGGCTTCGCGTATCCTCCGAGCTCGTCGACGCCCCTGGCTTCGACAACCCCCATGAAGGTCGCATCGTTGCGCTCGGTCCTGCGGTCTCGCGCGAGGATTTGACGCGAGCAACGACATCCAGCCTGCGACCGTGAGCCACACGGCATCCGACTTGCTTGGACACTCGTAGCACCCTCATGGCTGTCATGTTTCGCCTCGCCTTGATCGCCGCGCTGGTCGCTGCCAGCGCGTGCGGTGACAAGCCCGTGGGCGTCGTGGCCGAGACGGACGCTGACTACAACCACGGAGAGCTCGAGCAAGCGGTCGACGCGTTCGTCGCGGCCGGCCGCACGCCCGAGGCGTATCAGCAGTTCGCGAAGACCGTGCTCTCGCTTCGGCAGGGCATGGATCACACGGTCGCCTCGGAGGCCGAGCTTCGCCTCGTGGTGCTCGCCCTCGGTCCCGTCACGAGCGTGAAGACGCTGTCGATGCCCGAGCAAGTCGAAGCACTCGCGCTCACGGTGTGGCCCACGTTGCTTCAACCCGCGTTCGAGGAGGACGCGGTGCTCATCAAGCGCGATCCCAAAGCGGCGCTGCTTCAGCCGCTTCCGGAAGAAGGCGCGCGCACGTATCTGCAGCGCCTGTGCGGCGGACCGCTCGCCGGTGAGTGCAAGCAGGTCGTGCCCGAGCTGCAAGGCGCGCTCGTGCAAGCGCTCGCCACGCGTCGCGCGATGGAGCGCGTGCGCAACGCCGTCGCCGTGTGTCAGCCGTGCAAAGGCGAGCCGGGATGGCACGACGCTGTTCGTCAGTGGGAGGAGCTCGATCGCTCGATGCACGGATCGCTGTTCGAGATCGAGCGCCGCGGTGCTCCCAACAACTGGCCGATCGCCGGCAACGCCGCCGAAGATGGCGCCACGATGGACGACCCCACGGCGCTCTGGCGCGAAGCCGAGATCAATGCGATCGGCGAGGTCGTGATCAACGGCCAGCGCTACTTCGGCGAGCAACGCATCGCTGCGCTACGCGAGCTGCGCGGTGACAGCGAGACCATCTCGCTCCACCTTCGTCCCGAGCTCACGCTCGCGCAGGTCAAAGGCATCCTCGCCGACGCGAAGAAGGCAGGCGCCACCAAGGTCGCTGTCGTCGCGCGCGCGCCGGAGTATCCGTGGTCGCGCCGCATCTACTGGCTCAGCGACGCGGGCCGCCGGATCGGCCTGCGTCCGTCGGATTCGCTCCAGCTGCTCCTGCACACGATCGATCACGTCGCGGGCCCCGGCGCCGTCGCGCGCGTCGACTGACACGCGTGTCGTGATTTGCCGCCCCGCGCGCAGCGCGTGATCGCCAAGGTCGCGATTCGCGCCGAGCTCGCGTGGCGCTCGCGTTGCTGATGTCCCGTGCATGCGATTCCTCGTGGCGCTACTCGCCTCGCTCGCAGCATCGAGCGCGTCCGCCGAGGGCCGCTTCGCGATCAACTGGGCGGGCGGCGTCGAAGGCGGCACCATCACGCACGCGGCGCGCCCCGATGGTGTGCTCGAGGTCGGCGGCATCGTCGAGCTGATCGTGAAGGGCAACCTCGGCGTCGGCGTGACGAGCACCAACGTGCGCCGCCTCACGGACGCCGGTCCGTACGAGGAGGTTCGCTTCGACGCGACGGTGCGCTACGTGCGCGCCGATCGCAAGGTTCGCTTCGGCGCAGGCCTCGGGTTCCGCAAGCTGTTTCACGAGACCGGTGGCGACACCGTCGACGGCTATGACTTCATCTACCTCGACGGCGCGTTCCGGATCGCCGGCACGACGCACGTCGGCGTGGACCTCTTCTACGCGTGGGCGTTTGGCTGTTACTCGGACACGATCACCCAGCCGGCCCAAGGCGACATGCTCCCGCCGAAGCAGCAGGTCCGCTGCACCGAGACGATCAGCACGACGTATACCGTCGGCGTCGCGACGTCGTTTACCTGGCGGTAAGCTCGTCGCGCGTGCTCCGCTCTCCACACCGCTGGAAGTACCTCGGTTGGATCGCGTGCGCGGTGGTGCTGATCTTCGGACTGCGCACGCTCGTCAGTGGCGAGGACGGATGGAAGCGCCCCGTGTACACGCCCGAGGCAGACTCCGCGTACTACTACGTGTACCTCCCGTCGCTGTTTCTCGACGGTGATCTCGATTTCGCCAACCAGTATCAGGTCACGAGGAACTGGTACCGCTTGCGACCGACCGCGCTCGATCGTCCGGGCAACGTGTTCGGCATCGGCCCGGCGATCTATCAGGCGCCCGCGTTCCTCGTCGGTCACGCCATCGCGATCGCGAAGGACGAGCGTCGCGATGGCTTCTCGACGTGGGAGACCGGACTCGCACTCTCGATGTCACTCGTGTTCTCGCTCGGCGCGGTGCTGCTCGTCGCGCGCCTCGTGCGGCGGCGCGTCGGCGACGGTCCAGCGAGCTTCCTCGGTCCCCTGCTCGCGATGGTCGCCGGCACGCTCTGGTACTACTCGGTTCGCCAACCGGGCTACGGCCACACGTACGCGGCGTTCGCGACCGCGTGGCTCGTCGAGCGATGGGACGCGTCGTACGACAGCGATGCACCGCGCGGCTGGAAGACGTGGCTCCACCTCGGCATCGCGATGGGCGCCGCGATGCTCGCGCGTCCCCAGCTCGCGCTGTGGGGCATCGTCCTCGTCGCCGCATCGATCGACGACATTCGCAAGCGCGGCGAGCTGCCATGGACGTCGCTCCTGATTCGGTGGGCGATCGCCGGCGCCGCGATGCTCGTCGTGTTCTCGCCGCAACTCTTCGCCTGGAAGTTTCTCTACGGCAGTTGGTACACGGTACCGCAAGGCGATGGCTTCATGCGCTGGGACGATCCGGCGTGGACCGAGACGCTGTTCTCCTCGCGCAACGGGCTCTTCGCGTGGGCGCCGCTGTACCTGCCGATGCTCGCAGGTCTCGCGTTCATGACCGCGCGGCGCAGGCTCGCGCCGCTGTTGCTGCTCGGTCTTCTCCTGCAAGCGATCGCCAACGGCGCCGCGTGGGATTGGTGGGGCGGCGGATCGTTTGGCGGTCGTCGCTTCGATTCGACGTTCGTGATCTTCGCGCTCGGTGCATCGGCGCTGCTCCATGCCGGGTTCGAGCTCGTCCGCGCCGCGATCCGCGGATCGTGGGTCGTGCGCGCGGGCGCCGCGCTCTCCATCGTCGCGATGGTGATCGCGTTCTACGTCGCGTGGGGCCAGTACATCCTCGCGCGCGAGACTTCCGTGACCTCGGCGCGCATGTTCGGCGGCGAGCCACCGTCGGAGATCTATCAGCGTCACGTCGAGGATCTACCGGGGCGCCTCTCCGCGCGTCTCTCGAGTTGGGTGATGTGGCCCGCACGCATGCTGTTCGCGTGGCGCAACGATGTCGATGACCGCGCCTACGATCGACTCGTGGGCGTGCATCATCTCGGCGAGGTCTTCCCTGGACTCAACGCGTTCGAGGAGCGCACCGAGGAGCACCTGACGCTGGACCGATTGCTCGAGCCGCGCTTTCGCGGCCTGAAGAAGATCGCGCCGGGGACCGCGGAGATGACCGGGTATCGCGCGCGGATGTTCATCGGGTGGAATCGGCGCGGCGATCTGCGCGTGAAACTCCCCCTCGAAGCTTCCGGTTTCGTGCGGATCCGCTGGGACCGCGACGTCCTCCTCGATCGGGTCCTCGTCGGCGGCGAGATCGTCGAGGTCGTCGTGCACGATGTGACGCGTGGTGTGCATTGGTTAGAGCTCGAGGCCTCCCCCGGCACGCGTTTGCAAGAGCCGATACTTCTTGCCGAGTGAGCCCGCAGACGTTGCTAGGCTCGGATAGACGACATCCGCGCGATCGCGCGTTGCTCGTCGAGAATCGGGGCGTTCGTGTTACGTTGGAGCCGTGTCCAAGCAGCTTCGGATACGCGTGGCCGGCCTGTTGGTGGTCATCCTATCGGGGCTCGTTCTGTTCGCGATGATCGTCCCCGCGTGCGGGTTCAACTCGCCGAACCTGAAGGACGTCCCCGGCGACGGCGCCGAGATTCCGGATGCGCCACCCGACGTATTCGTCCACGACGCGGCGCCGTGCAGCTCGCTGATCAAGACGTGCGTGACCGCGGATCTTCTTCGCGAGTGTCAGGCCGTGGCCACGCTCCCCACGGAGACCGTCTGTGAGTGGGGCTGCGACGAGACGGTGCCCAACAATGGTCGCTGCAAAGTGTTCACGCCGTCGGGCGGCGCGGTGACTGCACAAGATCTCGATCGCACCGCCGCGGTGGCAGCGGGGCTGCAGAAGCGAACGTTCACGTCGCTGGTCTCGGCGGGGTCGATCAATACGGACACCGGCGCGATCCAGATCGGCGCCGATGTGCGGGCCGCCGGCACGGGCGTGATCAACGGCGTCGACTTCAAGGTCGTGAACGGCGTCGGCGTGTTTCGCTTCCTCGAGCTCGAGCTCAAAGGTGTGCAGGACATTCGTGTGGTTGGTAGCAACGCGCTCGCGCTCGTCGGCATCGACAGGATCTCGGTTCTCGATCGCACGCAGATCGACATGCGCGGAAACTGCCAAGGCCGCAACGCCGGACCGGGTGGTCGGATGGGTGGCGCGCCGAACAACAACGGCAGTGGTAACGGCGCCGGCGGCGCGGGTGACAACTCGGGCGTGTGCAGTGGTGGCGGCGGCGCCGGCAACTCGCGCACCGGCGGCGCTGGTGGCGGTCGCATGAACGCCGGCACCACCACGGGCACCGCGACGATCAGCATGCTCGTCGGCGGCGCTGGTGGCGGCGGCGGCGGAACCGGCGGCGATGGTGGCGGAGGCGGCGGTGCGATCCAGCTCGTCTCCAACGGACAGATCCGGTTCGATGCAGGGGTGCTGAGCCAGGTCGGCATCAACGCCGGCGGTTGTGGTGGTAAGTCCGGCAGCTGCGGTGGCGGCGCCGGCGCGGGTGGCGCGATCTTGATCGAGGGACGCACGGTCGATTTGAGCGACGCGTTCTTCGCGGTGAACGGCGGCGGCGGTGGTGGCGCAGCCAACGGGATGAGCGGCGAGATGGCGCAGGTCGTCAACCGCGCGAATGGCGGCAACGGCGGGATCGGCCCGGGACCGAACGACGACGGCGGCAGCGGCGGCGCGGGCGGTGACGACGGCGCCGGGGCTAACCCCGGAATGGTCCGGGATCAGCGCGGCGGTGGCGGTGGCGGTGGCGTCGGGTGGATCCGCATCAATACCAAGAGCGGCGCCTTCGGCGGTGGAGCCTTCTTCTCGCCGGGAAATCCCTCGCAGTCCGTGTCCACAGGCGTCGCGAACGTGCAGTGACGCTGTAGCGGCGCTGACCATCGGATGTGCTGCAGATGGGGTGGTAGATGTCGCCCGCGGGGACTAATGACAGCTCGGACTAAAATCCGAGGAATCCCTGGGGCATAATATTAACGTGACCATTCCGGCGGGGACCTTGGTCCCCCGCGACGCCAGAGATTTCGGCAACTATCAGCTGATCGCGAAGCTCGCGACCGGCGGGATGGCCGAGATCTTTTTGGCGCGGCCCAGCGCGCGCGATGGAATGGCGCCGCCCGATCCCAAGGACGTGCTGGTGCTGAAGCGGATCCTTCCGCACCTCGCGGAGGACGATCACTTCGTCACGATGTTCCGCGATGAAGCGGACCTCGCGAGTCAGCTCACGCACAAGAACGTGTGCCACGTGCATGCGTTCGGCGAGTTCGGCGGCACGTGGTTCATCGCCATGGAGTATCTCCACGGCGTCCCGCTGTCGCGCATGATGACGCGCCTCTCGAAGGCCGGAAAGATGCTCGACGTACGCATGGTCGCGGGCATCGTGATCCAGGCGTGCGAGGGTCTGCACGCGGCGCACGAAGCGAAGGGTCCCGACGGAAACTCGCTGCACGTCGTCCATCGCGATGTCTCGCCGCCGAACATCATGGTCTGCGGGGACGGCACGGTGAAGGTGCTCGACTTCGGCATCGCCAAGGCGCGCGGTGCGAACTCGCGAACGCGCACGGGCACCGTCAAAGGCAAGAACGCGTACATGAGCCCCGAGCAGATCCTCGGCAAGCCGCTCGATCGGCGCAGCGACGTGTTCGCGCTCGCGATCGTCATGTACGAGATGCTCGCGATCAAACGCCTGTTCCATCGCGACTCGGACTTCCTCACGTTCAAAGCGATCACCGAGGAACCCATCCCCGATATTCGCGAGCGCCGCCCCGATCTACCGCCAGGGATGCGCGCGGCGCTGATCCAAGCGATGGCGCGCGACCCCAACGGCCGCTTCGACACGGCGCAGGCGTTCGCGAACGCGATCCGCCAATCGCTCGCCACGCTCGGTGGCCCGGCCTCCCCCGCCGATCTCGCCCGACTGCTCAGGGCGGACTTCGCCGACGAGATGGCCACGCGCGACGAGATCCTCAAGGCCGCCGAAGAAGCGCCGCTCTCGGTGCCGCGCACCCAGTCGATGCCGCCGATCCCCGTGCCGCGTCCCGCGCCGCCGCCACTGCCGCCCGCCGCGCGCAGTGGCGAGCTCGGCTCGCGCGCCAAGCCTGTCACCACGCAGCCACCGCAATCGGTGCCGACGATGATCGTGCAGGGCGAGGGCTCGAGCCGCATCGAGATCGCCGTGCCGCCGCTGCCCGCGGGTGTACGCGATCTCTCGCAGTCCGTCGCCGAAGACCTGTGGATGGCGAACCCGGACACGAACCTCCTCCGCGCGCATCGCTGGAAGGGTCTCGTCACCGCGCTGCTCGTCATCGGCGCGCTCGCGGCGGTCGCGATCGCCGTCGCGCTGATCACGGGACGCGAGGACAGCGGCAGCAAGGGATCGGGATCGGGCAGCGAACAGGTCGCGACGCCTCGTGCGATCGACGCCGCGATCGAGGCGCCGCACGACGTCGATGCGGGAAGCGAGATGAGCAAAGAGGACATCTACGCGATCAGCCGCTTCGGCTACTTCACGATCAAGTCGAACGCGAAGACGACGATCTACGTCGACGGCAAGTACATCGGCGAGACACCGATGACGCGCCTGCCGCTTCCGCCGGGGCCAAAGAAGATCAAAGCTGTCGGCCCCAAGGGCAAGACCAAGCAGTTCACGTCGACGATCCTCGGCGGTAAAGACACCGACGAGGGAACCATCATCTGGTAGCGGGTGGAGAGCGTGGAGCTCGTCGCGGCGCTCGCGGTGGGCATCGGCCTCGGCGCGATCACCGGCATGCCGCTCGGCGTGATCAACGTGGCGATCGTCGACGCCGCGATCGCGCGCGAGCGAACCCACGCACGCGGCCTCGCGCTCGGCGGCGCGCTCGCCGATGCCACGCACACGCTGCTCGCGTTCGCCGGCCTCGGGCGCCTCGTGACAGGCCGGCCCACGCTCACGCGCTATCTCGCGATCACCGCAGCGCTCGTGATCGTCGTGTTCGCGATCGCCTCCTGGCGTCGCCGCCGCGCATCGCAACGCGACGTGCGGGCGAACGACAGCGCTGCGCACCACGCCGCATCGACGCACGACGCGACATCGACGCGCGATCGGGCGTCGACGCGCGATGTTCGTCCCCCGGATCCGTCGCTCGCTCGCGCGATCGTCTCGGGCATCGCGCTCACGCTTCCAAACCCCGCTGCGCTCGCGGCGTGGGTCGCGGTGGCTGCGATGATCTGGCCGACGGCATCGCTCGCGGTCGCGATCGCGATCGCGATCGGCGTCGGCCTCGGCTCCGCGGCGTGGTTCTGCGCGCTCGGCTATCTGGTCGCGAAGGTGCGCCCCGATCACCGCGCACTACGCGTGATCCCGAAGGTCGCCCTGGTCGTGTTTGTCGCGATCGCGATCGCCGGTGTGATTCGCGCGCTGTAGCCGAACCCACCGGAATCACGCGCGAATAAATTCGCGCGAGATAGTCGATCGCCCCGTCGGCGGTTCGTCGCCCTCGTGAAAGGACGAACTGACCATGCGCACCCTCATCTCTCTCTCGCACATCTCCCTGGACGGCTTCATGGCCGATGTGTCGGGCGACTTCCGCTTCGTGAAGTACGACGACGAGCTCGCGAGCTTCGGCCAGACGTTGATCCGTCAGGTGGACACGGCGGTCTATGGACGCACCACGTTCGAGCTCATGGAGGGCTACTGGCCTACGGCCGGCGATGTCCCCGACGCGACGCCCTGGGTCCAGAGCCACGCGCGCTGGTACAGGACCGTCCACCAGATCGTCGCCTCGCGCACGCTCGAGTCCACGAAGCCCAACGTGCGCGTCGTCACCAGCGACATCGTCGACGTCCTGCGCGCCGAGAAGCAGAAGCCCGGCGGCGACATCATGATCTTCGCGAGCCCGACGCTCACGCACACGCTGACCGCCGCGGGACTCGTCGACGAGTGGCGCTTGACGATCAACCCCGTCGCCCTCGGTGCAGGACTGCCGCTGTGGAAAGAGAAGCGGACGGACATGGAGCTGCGCTCGACCAAGGTCTTCAACAGCGGCGTGATCGCCGCGCATTACATCACCAAGCGATAGGATGCCCACCGTGAGACTCGTGATGTCCCTGCATGTAGTCGACAAGCCTGGCGATGCGAGGGTTGTCGACGCCATTTCGGCGTTTCTTGCCGCCGAGAAGATCGACGTACGCGGCTTCGAACATCTCGCCGACGAAGGCGCGGTCATGACGCGCGCCGCTGACGCGAGCGAGACCGTCGTGCGTGGCGGCTCGTCGCTTCGCGCGCTGTGGATCGTCGACATGCCCTCGCGACCCGCCGCGATCGAGCTCGCGAAGCGCGCGCCCGGCGAGGACGGCACGCTCGAGATCCGCGAGTCGTTCACCGCCGAAGATGTTGGCGCGCCTCCCGAGGAGGCACCACCGCCTCCGCCGATCCGCACGAGCGGCACGCATCGCTTCATCGCGTTCATTCGCACACCGCACGAGGACGTGATGCCGACGCCGACGCTCGAATCGAGCGCGCCGATGGCTGCGTACTGCGCGCCGCTGATCGCGAACAACACGATGATCGGCGGCGAGGGCCTCAGGAAGAGCGAGAAGGGAGCGCGCGTGCGGCGATCCGCGGCGCAGCGCTTCGTTCTCGACGGTCCGTTCACGGAGTCCAAGGAGCTCGTCGGCGGCTACATGATCGTGCAGACAGCGACGCTCGACGACGCGATCGAGGTCGTGCGCCCGTGGCTGCGCATCCACGGCGAGATCGTCGGCGTCGCACACACGGAGATCGAAGTGCGCCGCTTGCTGGACTGACGCTACGACAGCGGCGCCGGACGAATGCTCGTGATGTGAAAGCTCGACTCGGGGCTCGTCACGATCTGCACGCGATCACCCTGGTGAAACCGCGGGATCAGCTCGGCCGGGCCTTGGAACATCAGGTCCGCGAGGTTCACGACGTCGAGATCTTCGCCGTCGTCGTCGATCGCGCGCTCGATGTCGAGCTGGATCTTCGCGACCTGGCGCGTGGTCACGTTCTGGAACTTCGCGGCGAGCGTGTGCAGCTCGATGCTGCGGATGGTCCCCACCACCCGCATGCCTTCTTCGCTGCCCATGGGCCCATCATACGCGTGTTGCATTAACTACGCGATGGACGGGCGGGCGCTCCCGCAATCGTGATCCCGTTCATCGCACGGGCCGCGTAGATCGCGTCTTCATGACCGGTGCTGACAACATCGTGGTCGGAGTCGAGTCCCTTCACGACCTCGTCACCTGCGCGATAGATCACGCCGGTTTGTTTGTCTTGGATCTCACCTGCGAGGATAAGCGACACCTCCTCACCCATGTGTGTGTGGTGAGGAAAGGACGTGCCGGGCGCGAGGCGGACGAAGCCGCAGTCAGCGGCCGCGTAGGCCGGACCACCAGCGAAATGCACGAGCCCGATGCCGGGCATCGGGTGTTCCCACGATGTCGCGCGCTCCATGAGGCCGAGCAGCTCGCGCGCGCGATCGATCGTCACGTCGTAGAGCTTCGCGAGCTGGCTCGTGAACTTCTCGAACCGGCTCTCGCCGATCGAGGCCATCAGCCTCGCCTTGACGCTGCCATCGGGCCGCACCGGATCGATCAACGCCGAGGCACTGTCCTGATAGGCCGCTAACTCGATGGCGAGGGATGGATCGCGAGCGATCGCATCCTCGACACGCGTGGCGTCTTCGTCCTCGAGCACTCCGAGGGCATAGAGCGGCAGGAGCTCCTTCACATCAGCGCTCATGTCGCCTCCTCAGGTCCGACCTTGGTGCGGAGACGCTCGAGACCTGCCGCGATGCGAGACTTCACGGTTCCGACCGGGATCGAGACCCGCTCGGCGATCTCCGTACACGACAATCCTTCGAAGTAGGCCAGCTCGAGCACCTTCCGTTGGTCGGGCCCCAGGTCCGCAAGCGCGGCACGCACTCGTGCGTGATCCGGGCTCGATGTAACCGAGTCATCGGCCACGACGTCCAAGCCTGCATCACCGGCATTCCGGGAGACGCGGGCGGACTTCTTCAGGTCCAAGGCTCGGCTGCGCATACGAATCGCAAGCCAGGTACGAACGCGACCTCGCTTCGGATCGAACTCTTTGGCGGCGCGCCAGGCCTCGAGGAACACGTCGTGAAGGAGGTCTTCCGCCTCGCGCCGTTCGCGAACGATTCGGAGGGCGAGGCCCAGGAGGATCCCGGAGTGACGCTCGTACAGCTCGGCCATGGCGGACCGGTCGCCCTCGGCCATCCGAGCTACCAGGGCGGCATCGAGGTCGGCCTCCGGGTCAGCCGGCCGTCGTTCCATTCGGAGCCCCTGCCACGAGACGCACCGTACCACGGCTTTGGTCCAAATCCCTGACGTGCTACGTAGCTGGGCCGTGCTGTCCGGTCTTCGTGATGCCATCCGCGCAGAGACGAACGATCGCACCTGGTCGCAAGGCGTGACGCTCGCTCGCGATGGCCGTGTGGTCGGACGCGCCGAGCGTGGTGACGAGATCGATCTCGAGGTTCGCGTCCCGGGTCGGCCGACGCCGTTCGAGGTGATCTTGAATCCCAAGCACGGCGAGTGGGAGTGCAGCTGCACGAGCCGCGAAGCGGTGTGCTCGCACGTCGTCGCCGCGGTGATCGCCGCCGAGCAGGCCGATGGCGACCTGCCGATCGCGACGGTCGCGAACGTTCCGCTGCGCTACATTTTGTCGCCCGATCCTGCGGGCATCGTCGTCGAGCGGCAGCTCGTGCGCGGCGAGAAGACCGAGGTGCTGAAGGGCGCGCTCATGTCGCTCGTCGGCACGGGCAAGGCCGGACACATCGCGACGATCGAGGCGGACCTCCTCGCGGACCCCATCATCATGGCGCGCAAGGGCCCGATCAGCGGCGAGCGCTTGGATCGCCTGCTCGGCGTGCTCGCCGACGCGCGCGACGTCCGGTGGAGAGACGAGCAGGTCACGACGAGCGCTGATCCGGTGATGCCGCGCGCGATCGTCGAGGACGCGCCGCACGGCGTACGCGTGAAGATCGAGGCCGATCGCGGCGTGCGCGATGTCGTCGCGCTCGGCGTGGTGCGCACCACGGACAACGTGCTGCGTCCGATCGGCGCCACGGACCTCACGGGCCACAAGCTCGAGAAGCTGCCGCAGAGCTTCGACGTGCCGCGCAGCGCGTTCCCCGAGCTGATCGGCAGGACGCTGCCCGCGCTCGCCGCGCGCATCGATGTCGACGTGCGCGCCAAGGCGCTGCCGCAGCTCGGCGCGCGCGAGCAGCCGCGCATGACGTTCGATGTCGAGCAGCAAGGCGATCGCCTGCTCGTGTTCCCCACGCTCGTCTATGGCGATCCGCCCCGCGCGCGCGTCGACGGAACCACGCTCGTACATCTCAATGGCGCCCTCCCCGTCCGCGATCAGGACGCGGAGCGCCGCTTGGTGCATCGCCTGCGCGACGAGCTGAACCTCGTGCCGGGTCGCCGCGTCGAGCTGCAGGGCCGCGAAGCGTTCAACATGCACAACGCGCTCGCATCGTGGTTCCGCACCGACGCGCGCGCCGCGAACGCGACGAAGGCGGTCCCGCTCGAGGCCAACATCCGCATCGACGGCAACGCGTTCGACGTCACGCTCGGTGGCGACGGCAAGTCGGCGTCGATCACCGCGGCCTTGCGCGCGTGGCAAGCGGGCGTGGACCTCGTGCCGATCGAGGGTGGAGGCTGGGGACGCGTGCCGATGAGCTGGTTCGATCAGCACGGCGATCGCGTCGCGGATCTGCTCGCAGCACGCGGCGAGGATCACAGCGTGCCGATGTACGCGCTGCCGGATCTCGCGCGTCTCGCCGCGGAGCTCGACGAGCCGCCACCGCCGGAGCTCGACAAGCTGAAGCCCCTGCTCGACGGCTTCACGGGGATCCCCGTCGCACACGCGGCCGGTGGGTTTACCGGCGAGCTCCGTCCGTACCAGCAGCGCGGCGTGGACTGGCTCGTGTTCTGTCGCGAGGCGGGCCTCGGCTGCGTGCTCGCCGACGACATGGGTCTCGGTAAGACGATCCAAGCGCTCGCCGCGATTCCCGCGCGCGGCAAGCACAAGACGTTGGTCGTCTCGCCGACGAGCGTGCTGTTCAACTGGCTCGTCGAGACGCGCAAGTTCCGACCGGATCTCGCGGTCACCACGTATCACGGCGCGCGACGTGCGCTCGACACCACCGCCGACGTGGTGCTCACGAGTTATCCGATCCTGCGCAACGACACCGACGTCCTCGCGAGCGTGCCGTGGGACACGGTGATCCTCGACGAGAGTCAGACGATCAAGAACCCGGACTCGCAGGTCGCGCGCGCCGCGTACAAGCTCAAAGCGAACTGGCGGCTCACGCTGTCGGGTACGCCGATCGAGAACCGCCTCGACGAGCTGTGGTCGCAGCTGCACTTCACGAACCCGGGGCTCCTCGGTGGACGCACGGACTTCGCGGATCGCTGGGCGCAGCCGATCGGCGAAGGTGACTCCGCCGCGGCAGCGCGCCTGCGCGAGCGCATCCGTCCCTTCGTGCTTCGCCGCATGAAGACCGAGGTCGCGCGCGAGCTCCCGCCGCGCACGGACTCCGTGATGTACGTGGAGCTCGACGAGAACGAGCGCGTTGTCTACGACACGATCCGCGCGGCCACGCAGCGCGAGATCGTCGCGATGCTCGAGCAGGGCAAGGGCATCATGGCCGCCCTCGAGGCGCTGTTACGCTTGCGACAAGCGGCATGTCACTCGGCGCTCTTGCCGAGCGCGATCCGCGGCGGCGACGCACCGCAAGGCTCCACCAAGGTCGCCCGCCTGCTCGAAGCGCTCGAGGACGCGGTCGCCGACGGCCACCGCGCACTCGTATTCTCGCAGTGGACATCGCTCCTCGATCTCATCGAGCCGCACCTGAAGCAGTCCGGCATCGGGTTCACGCGCCTCGACGGAACCACCGTGGATCGCGGCGCGGTCGTCGGCGAGTTCCAGGCCGAGGGCGGCCCGCCCGTCATGTTGCTCTCGCTCAAAGCCGGCGGCACCGGTCTCAACCTGACCGCGGCGGACCACGTGTTCCTCGTCGACCCGTGGTGGAACCCCGCCGTCGAGGATCAAGCAGCGGATCGCGCGCACCGCATCGGCCAGGACAAGCCGGTGATGGTCTATCGCATGGTCGCGCGTGACACCGTCGAGGAGCGCATCCTCGAGCTGCAAGCGAAGAAGCGCGCCCTCGCCGACGCTGCGCTCTCGGATGCGGGCGGGGCCGCCGCGATCACGCGCGATGATCTGCTCGCCCTGCTATCGTGAGCGCGTGATGCGAGCAGTGGTATCGTTTGCGCTCCTCGCGAGCGTCGCGATCGGGGCGTGCAAAGACAAGACGCGTCCACCCGCGCCGTCTCCGACGCCACCCGTGATCGCCGACGCCGCCACCACGCCCGCTCGCACCAGCACCGTGCGCGTCGATCGCCGCGTCGAGCTCGTCTCGGTGATCTGCAGACTCGCCGGGTTCCCCGAGTACAACACCACGAAGGACACGCCGTACCTCGACAACGTGGCGACGTGGTTCGCCCCGCACGCGACGCACGCGGCGGTCACGCGCATGCGCGAGCTACGCGCGACGAACGGCATCTCGTACGACGCGCCGATGCTGTTCGCCGTGCAGCTCGACGCCGCAGGCGCGGTGGTGAATCCCGAGGAGCTCGTCGCCCTCGACGCGCGCTGGAGCGGTGTCGACACGACCGCGCTCGCGAAGGACATCGCTGCGTTCGCCGTGGACGCGAAGCTCGACGAGTTTCGCGCGAAGCACGAAGCGTACTACGCGTCGCTCGCGAAGACCGTCGAGGACGTGGTCGCCAAGGAGAACCCCGTCGCGTGGTTCGACAACGTCTTCGGTCCCGCCGAGGCGTCGTTCACCGTGATCCCGTCGCCGATCGCCGGCACGCGCTTCTTCGGCGTGCGCGCCACGGGCCGCGACGGGACGCAGGACCTCGCGCAGATCCTCGGCGTGATGGGCAAGCAAGGCGAGATCATCGCCGACGAGCAGCTCGTCGCGTTGCTCGTTCACGAGATGGCTCACTCGTACATCAACCCGGTGTTCGCGAAGCACCACGCCGAGCTGCAGGCGTCCGCGTCGAAGGTGTTCTCGCTCGTCGAGAACCAGATGCGCGCGCAGGCCTACGCGACGTGGCAGACCATGCTCGACGAGTCCGGCGTGCGCGCGGTCGTCGTGAACTACATGCGCGAGAAGCACGGTGATGCCGCGGGCGCGCGACAAGCGCGAAGCGAGCACCGCAACTACTTCTTGTGGATCAACGAGCTCGCCCAGCTCATGCGCACGCTGGCGAAAGAGCGAGCACAGAGCGGTTCGTACGATCTCGAGAGGCACATGCCGAAGATCGTCGCGTTCTTCGACGACCTCGCCGAGAGCTACGCGAACGGGTTGCCGCCGGTGCCGTTCCGCGGGCCTGTCGATGCCGTGCACCAGCGCGACCCCGTGTGGATCGTCCCCGCGAACGCGCAGGTCGCGGGCTACGCGCGCATGATCCACACGCAGCTGAAGAAGACGTCGCCGGTCGTGACCGCGAGCGAGACCACACTGCGCGAGCAGCGAGGCAAGGACCTCGTGGTCTACGGCACGCCCGACGACAACCCGGTGATCGCGCACGTCGCGCGAACCGCGCGCTGGAAGATCAGCAAAGACTCGATCGTCCTCGGCGACAAGAAGTTCGTCGGCCCCGGCCTCGTGCTGATCGCGTGCTGGCACGTGCGCGACTCGCCGTCCCATGGCGTCGCCGTGTACGCGGCTCCCGACGCCGCGAGCCTCGTCGGCATCAACAACGTGCGCCACGGCCCCAATGATTGGCTCGTCGCGCGCAAGCAAGGCGCCGCGTTTGCCATCCTCGGTGCGGGTGACTTCCCGCGCGGCTTCGACGACGTGTGGATGCTGCCTGGCGAGACGTCCGCGGCTCCGGCTCCTGGACCGCCGGCGAAGTAGCTATTCGAAGTCGACCATCACGTCGTTCAGCGCGCCATCGAGCGCGTAGTCGACGATGATCCACAGCGTGCTGCTCTTCTCCCACGTGAGCGAGAGCTCTTCCTCGTCGGTCTCGCGCTTCGTCGGCTCGCCGAGCCACGCGATGACATCGCGCTCGGTGGGCGCGGATGTGCGGCGCTCGCCCCACGTCCAGTGCTCGAGGATCTCCGGCGTGAAGAAGATGCTCCAGCCGGTGACGCGCCCGCCCTTGGGGACGTTGAAGTGCAACCCGACCTGCTCGTAATAGAGGCCGTTCTTGTCCGTCTTGGTCGGCGTGCCGAGCCGGCGCTCGATGGTCTCGCGCGTGTCTTCGGGTCCGAGCTCGCACACGATGCCGCGCGCGAGATCGACGTGCGCCACGATCTGCGCGGGCGTCCGCGGCTTGGCCCGGCCAACTCCAAAGAGGCCCATATCAGTGCAGCGGTGCGAGGCGAAGGATCTTCCCGTGAACGTCGCCGCTCGCGTCATCGATCGCGGGATCGATAAACAACCGAGTGACCGCCGTGTTGCGCAGTCCCGCGAGGACGTCATCGGTCATCAGCGCGCCCGCATCCATTCCGACCGCGAACAGCTCTTCACCGTTGCCCATCGCCTTGGCAAATGTTTCGGCGGCCTGCCCCGTCGAGAACAAGAACCCGTACGGACGCCGGCACCACATGTCCTGGCCATTCGAGGTCAGGTACCAGATCCGTGGAGGCAACAGCTCGATGAGCTGCTGCATGGTGACGTCCTCGCTCATGGGGGGCACACTGCCATGCTAGCGTCCGCGCATGAAGAGCCTAGCCCTGGCATTGCTCCTCGTCGCGTGCGGTCCTGGCGTGAAGGGCGGACCGACGATGAACAACAAGATCGGATCGCAACCGTACGAGGCGCCGACCTCGACGAGCGTGATCTCCGAGGAAATCCTGGCGCGCGAGCCGGTCGCGAACACGGCGCAGGTGAAGCACATCCTGATCTCGTGGGCCGATCTCGCAGAAGCGTTCGGCGGTCGCCAGGACGAGCGCGCCGCGAAGCGCTCGATGGCCGACGCCGAGACCCAAGTGAAGTCACTCGTCACGCAGCTCGAGGCTGGCGCTGACTTCGACATGCTGATGAAGGAGTGGTCCGAGGACAAGGGCAGCGCGGGGAGCGGTCGTCCATTCACCGTGACGCCCGACGCGCAGCTCGTGATCGAGTTTCGCCAGCTCTCGCTGCGACTCAACGTCGGCGAGATGGGCGTGTGTCAGTCCGACTTCGGCTTCCACATCATCAAGCGCTACCAGTAGTCACAAGCGCAGCGACGTCGCGAGCACACCGCGCACGTCGAACGGCTCTCCGTCGAGCCCGACCTGCAGTTCCGCGCTCGTCGTCACGCGGCCCTCGGTCCACACCGCGCGCACGCCGCCGACGACGCGATTCACGCCGTCCTCGCCCACGGGAACACCGCCGATCACGCGCGCACCGATCGTCAGTGCGCGCGCGAGCGACACGTCGCCCTGCGCGCTCCACGTCAGCTCGGACATGTTCATCGGATCGACGATCGCGCCGCGCGTGTGATGCGAGTGATCGCCATCGCCGAGCGCGCGCCCGTAGCCGAACATTCCGACGAACGTCACGCGATCGAACATGTACACGCCCCACACGGATGGCATCGCCATCACGTGGCCCATGCCGAGGCCGCTCTGCTGCGACCCCGTGGGTAACGACACCGCGAGGGAGATGCCGGCACTCGCGGGGTGTCCCCCGACGAGCTGCACCTGCCCGTCGACGATGACATCGCCGAGCCCGTACTTCTCCTCGCCGTTCCTCGTGAGCCGATACAGCGACGCGTTGGCGCCGGCGTTCCACACACCGCGGCCATAACGCACGGACGGCGTGATGCCCTGGTAGTCACCGATGAACGATTCGTTGTCGTACTTGGCCGCGACGATCGAGACTCTCGCGGACAGCTCGGGCTCGCCACTGTGCGACACGTGAGCACCGTGGTCGTGATCCGCGTGCGCGATCGCCGGGGCAAAAGCGGCCAGAGCGACAACGCGGAGCACGACTCCTTGTACCAGGCGGATCACTTTTGATGGTGCGGTGAATATTCGCATTGCGGCTCGCGTTGCCGGCGGAATGGAGGGACTCGAGCGTCCGGTCTTTCGTCGTAGGCGTCGCTGGGCAGCCGTGGTGATCGGCGTCGCGATCCCCGCGCACCTCGTCGTGTTGTACGCGCTACTCGCTCGTCCGGATCGAGTCACGCACACGACCCGCACGGCCACCGTCGAAACGACGAGCGTCATCAGCTTCCCGCCACCACCGATCATGGCCCCCGCCGAGGTCGCGCCGATCCCCGCGCCACGCGCGTGCCCTGCGCCGAACCGCAAGGCAACGAACAGCGTGATCCCCGACCTGCCATACGTCGACGGCGTATACGCGTCGCCGACGAACGTCGACTGGCTCGTCGCGTGGAACGAAGCGTCGGTCTATTCGTCGACCGACGGTGGCCGATCGTTTCACGAGGTGCTCGCCGGCAAGGGCCGCGTGTTGTCCGCGACGATCGACTGCTTCGGTACCGTGATCGCCGCGCGCGGGACGGAGATCGGGATCCACGGCACGGGCGACACGAACGGAGCCGAGACGTGGCGCACCGTTCCCGGGATCGACTTCTCGGAGGTCGTTCACGAGAGCGGCTGGGCCCAGCCTCCCGAGATCTGGCTCGTCGGCGGTGGTTCCGACATCGTCGTCGTCGGCTTCGAGCTGGCGACCGACGTCAAGTCACGCGTTGCGGTGAGCCGCGACCTCGGTCGGACGTGGAGCTTCCACGACATCCACGCGAATGACTTCCAAGGTGGCCACTTCGCCGCGCGCCAACGTGCCGACGGGGTCATCGAGCTCGAACTCGAGATCGTCGACTGCGGCGGCACCTGGCTCGAGACGTTCACGATCGAGAACGGCTCGATCACGCGCTTCGAAGATCCCAGCTCGGAAGATGAAGAAGTGAAGGCCGCGCTGCGCGCGCGCATCGTGAAGCGCGATCCCTGGCGCGATACCACGGCCTCGATCGATGCCACGGGACGCGCGTGGATCGTCGCGTGCGGCGCGGTGCAGCTGCGGACCGCGAAGCCCATCGAGTGTGCCGAGGACGGGGACGGTGCCCGATGAGCGAACGGCGCGAACAAGGGAGCGGCCAAGGGAGCGAACAAGGGAGCGAACGGAGCGAACAGATGAGCGACACGATGGTTCCAACCGAAAGCAGCGATTCTCTACCCCTCTCTCGCCCGCAGCTCCACCGCCGCCGTCGTTGGGCGCGTGCGCTGCTCGCGACCGCGCTCCTCGCGCAGGGCACCGCGCTCTACTTCGCGCTGTCGCGCACGCCCGAGACGCGCGTGGTGACACGCGTCGAGCACTCGAAGACCACCGAGGTCCTCGCGATCCCGATGGCGCCGCAGCTCGTCACGCTACCTGTCGCCGCGCCGCCCACGACGGCCGAGCTTCGCGCGTGTCCGGCGCCGCGCACCGATGCGCCGCGCTTCACGCCGGAAGACCTCCCCGAGAGAGTGCAGCATCTCGCTGTCTCGCCCACGAACGCGGGATGGATCGCGGCGTGGAACGACACGCACGTCTTTGTCAGCACCGATGCCGGACGCAACTTTCGCCGCACGCTCGACGGCCTCGGCGACGTGCAGGACGTCACCTTCGACTGCTTCGGCCGCGTCGTCGTCCTTCGCGATGACAAGCTCGGCATCTCCGAGAGCGGACGCGACACCTGGAGAGAGGTCCCCGGCATCGACATGATCGACGCGGGCCATCTCGTCGGCGGCGGACGCGACGTGATCGTCGTAGGCAACGCGACAGGCACGGATCCTCGTGCGCGCGTCGCGATCACGCGCGACCTCGGCGTGACGTGGAGCTATCGCGACCTCACCTCGTTCGTCGAGTCGAGCGAGCACGTCCGCGGCGTTCAACGCGCCGACGGCACGATCGTCATCGGCATCGAGGTGCCGGACTGCATGACCGACGATCTCGCGTGGGTCGAGATCCGTCCCGACGGCACGGGCGACGAGCACTGGATCACGATGCCGGGCGCGCGGTTCGAGATCTATGGCGATCAGGTCTACACCGCGTACGCGCGACGCTCGCTCGACGCGGGCGACGACGTCGAGTGGACGCGGTTCCCCGAGGACCAGTACAGCGGCACGCCGATCCGAGCGCCGTATCCGGTGCTGGTGTCGGACGGCACCGCGACGCGGATGGTCGGGTCGACACCGAAGGCCCTGCCGTGGATCGTCGAAGGCGACGAGCACGCGATGGATCCCGCCGGCCGGCTGTGGAGCATCGTGTGCGAACAGCCCTGGATCGCGACCACGCGCCCGAGCGGGCGTTCGTGCGGCACCTAGATCACGCTGGCGACTCGAGGACCTGACCGGAGCGCACGACGGAGCGGCGCAAGCGGCGCAGCCCGATGTGATCGCGCGTGAGCACCACGAAGCTGATCACGCCGCCGATCGCGAACATGCCGAACGCGACGTGCGTGGCGTGCAGCACCGCGAGGAGCACCGCGATCCACGCGATGAAGTCGCGGCGCACGATGTACGGCGCGTACGTCGCGAGCCACGCGATCGGCTTGGGCAGTGGCTTCGTCGGAACGATCGCCTTGGCAGCGGCGGGGCGCAGGCGCACCGTGCCGGGCTGCGTGCCGGGTACTGCTTCGAAGCGTCCGACGTAGTCCTGGCTGTTCGCCGAGCCGACCGCGACGATGATGTTGTAGTAGATGCAGTACATGCACCACGAGTAGGTGCCGATGCTGATCCACACCGCGAGCATCCACGGATCCACGCCGAGGTCGCCGAAGTAGTTGCGACCGAAGTGCAGATGGCAGTGGTAGCCGATCGCGATCATGTAGCCGACCGACGAGAGCTCGTCGACGACGGTGTCCATCCACGCACCGAAGCGCGACGACAGGAGCTTCACCCGCGCGATCTCGCCGTCACAGCAATCGACGTACGACGCGGCGAGGATCAGCACGCTGCCGCTGATGACGCGCGTGAAGTCCGCGCTGAACGTGAGCCAACAGCCGAAGCCGACCATGAGCGCGACGATCAGCGATACCAGGTTCGGCGTGATCGGCGTCCACACGAGGAAGCGCGTGAGGGGAAACGAGACGGGCCGATACAGGTAGCGCGTGATCGCGTTGTCCTGCGGCTTGATCAGGATGCGATAGAGCAGCTTGTGTGCGGCGGCGCGCTCCGCGGGCGTCGCGATCGCGTGACGCGCGATCGCGCCATGCGGAACCCGCGCGGGATCCGCGACGAACGACACCGTGTCGTCGCCCTTCGCGATCGCGGCCGTCGCGGCGCGTGCATGATCGGCGACGACGAGGTAGGCGCCGGCGAAGTCGTCGTCGGGCCCCACGGCGATCGCGGCGCCGCGTACGAGCGCATCGCCGATCCGTTTGATCAGCGGCTCGACGAGCGGCGTGTGTACGAGCTGGTTCGCGCGGATCACGAGCAGCGCGTGATCGTCTCGCCTCCACGCGACCACGCGTGCGCGGTCCTCCGCATTCTCGACGAGGAACACGCGTCGTGCGCCCACCCTCGACGCGACGCGACGCGCGCGTTCGCGAGCCGCGAGGCCGGCGATCTTGATGCGCGCGAGGGGATCGTCGGCAATGACGATCGCGTCGAAAGGGACCACGCGAAACTTCTACATGGTGACGACGGTGACCGCCAAGTGACAGGATTTGGTCGGATCCGTAACGCTCCCGAGGACGAAGTGGTGAAAGTTGAACAGTGATTGGCTCCAAGCCACTGGAATCTCACGAGCACGCGGCTTGCAGTGCCGCCGGCTCATTCCATGAAGGCAGTTATCCTTGCCGCCGGTTGCGCCACGAGGCTTCGTCCGTACTCCGATGATACGCCGAAGACGCTTCTCCCCGTCGGTGGCGTTCCGATCCTTCGCCGGACGATCACGAGCCTGCTGCGCTGCGGCTTCGATCAGTTCGTGATCGGGACGGGATACCTCGAGCACATGGTCCGCGATGCCGTCGCGAGCTGGTTCCCATCGCTCGACGTGACGTACGTGTCGAACCCGGACTTCCGCGCGACCAACAACGCATACTCGCTGATGCTGTGCCGCGAGCACGTCGAGAACGATGGGTTCATCCTGCTCGATGGCGATGTCGTGTTCGACGTGGATGTCATCGAGGAGCTCATCGAGCGTGGCCCCGATTGTCTCGCGGTTCGCTCGGTGGGTGGCATCGGCCTCGAAGAGGTCAAGGTCACCGCGGATGCACAGGACCGCGTGCTCGCGATCGGCAAGCACGTGCCCGTGCGCTCGGCGATGGGCGAGTCGGTGGGCATCGAGCTGTTCAGCGCGGCCTCGTCCAAGAAGCTGTTCGCGGCGCTCGACGCGCGCGTGAACGGCCAGAAGCTCGTGAACGAGTACTACGAGGCGGCGTTCCAGCAGATCGTCGACGAGGGCTGCACGCTCTACGGCGTGGACATCGGCTCGATGTACGCGACCGAGATCGACACGATCGACGACCTCATGGCTGCCAACGCGCGCCTCGCGCAGCACCCCGCGTTCGACGTTCGCGTCGACAGCGTCCGCCTCGCAGTGTAATCGCCGCTACGTCCTGTACAGGTCGCTGCAACCTGTGGACAGCAGTGTTCACGGTCGTGAGGTGACGAGATCACGATCCTGCCAGAGGAATCTCGTTGCCCACCGAGTAGGACCGCGTCGATAGTCTCGGCCATGTCGTACTCGGCGTACCTTGCCTTCGCCCTTGCTGTAACGGGTTGCGCGCAGGCTGGTTCCGGCGCTGCCATCGATCAGGATGCGGGCGGTGGCGGCGGTGGTCGCGTGGACGGTGGAATCGAGGAGCCCATCCCCAACATCGATGCGGCGCCGCCGATCGATGCGCCGCCGCTCGTCGATGCGCCTCCGGGGTGCACGCCGATGACGACGCAGCTGCTCGCGAACGCCAACTTCGACAGCACGCCGACCGGCACGGGCTGGACCTCGGTGCTGATCAATGCGATGTATCCCCTCATCACGGCCGACGGGACACTCGTTCAGACCCCTCCAAACAAGGCGTGGCTGGGCGGTCTCGAGGCCACGCCGAACGTCGATCAGCTCTATCAAGACGTGATGGTGCCGGCGGGAACGACGATGCTCTCGCTCACGGGCTACTACCAGATCCGCAGCGGCGAGCTGCCGATCTTTGGATTCGACTTCATCGACCTCCAGCTCCGCTCGACGACAGGTGCCGTGCTCGAGACGATCCTCGAGCTCGACAACACCGACACGACGATGCAGTGGGTGCCGATCAGCAAGACGTTCGCGTCGCCCCACGCGGGCACGACGGTGCGTCTGTTCGCCTCGACGGACAGCGACTCGACGGCGCCGACGTCCTTCTTCTTGGACTCGCTCGCGCTGACCGCTACGAAGTGCCAGTGACGCTATTCGCCGTCGGTGTCTTCCGTTTAGACTACCGGCTCTGCGCTCGTTCTGGCTCAGCCTGATCGCTCTCTATCTGCTCGTCGTCCCGGTGCGATCGAGCGAGGCAGAGCTACGCGAGCAGCACACGGCCTCCTCGAGGACCTCGGTGGGTAGTGCGCGCCGGTACATCGTCGCGTCGAGCTCGCGCCGGGTCAGCGCGAGCCCCACCCACACGCTCTCTCCGTTCGTGGCGCCGCCGGTCGCGATGGCGTTCGGCCCTTCGTGCACCATCGCGATCGCTCCGCGAGCGCCGTCACTCGTCGATCCAGATCCGTCCATTCGTCTCGCGCGAACAGCGCGCGGCCCTCCGCACGGCTGATCTGTCTCTCGGAAGATCGGTCAACACGCGTCCTCGTTCTCGAGGAGAAGGGTCATGTCATGGATACGGTTGCGGTGATCGCTGGCGGCGGCGGGGTTTCGCCTCTCGTCGGTGATCTCGGTTTGTGTCTCGTCGCAGCGGCGGTTCTTTCGATCGCCTTCGTCAAGCTGCGCATTCCTGCCATCGCTGCATTGCTCGGCGCGGGCGTTGTCCTCGGTCCAGCGGGGCTCGAAGCGGTCCACGATCGCGCGAGCATCGATACGATCGCCAACCTCGGCTTGACGCTCCTCTTGTTCGTCATCGGCCTCGAGGTCAACCTCAAGAGCTTGCTCGCGAGCGGACGCGTGCTCGTCGTGACGGGTGCGCTGCAAGTTCCCCTCACGCTCACGCTCGGCGCCAGCACGTTCCTCCTGATCGGACTCACGGGCTGGGGTATCGCGTCGGGCTTCTATCCCGCGCTCTACCTCGGTGTGGCTTGTTCGTTCTCCTCCACCCTTCTCGTCGTCAAGTACCTGCAGGAGCACCTGAAGCTCGACTCGACTGCCGGCCGGCTCGCGGTGGGTCTCCTCATCTTCCAAGACATATGGGCGATCGTGTTCCTCGCGCTGCAACCGAGCTTCGCGAATCCATCGATCGTCCCGATCGCGCTGACGTTCGCCGGCACGTTCATCGTCGGTACGCTCGCGACGCTGATCGCGCGCTTCATCCTGCCGCGCGCGTTTCACGTCGTCGCGCGCTCGCCCGAGCTCGTGGTCACGCTCGCGCTCGGCTGGTGCTTCGGCGTGGGCCTGTTCGGCGCCAACCTCGGCAAGCTCGCCGTCTCGATGGAGATGGGCGCGCTGATCGCCGGCGCTACGATCGCGACGTCACCGTACGCATACGAGGTGATCTCGCGCGTCGTGCACCTGCGCGACTTCTTCGTGACGCTGTTCTTCGTCGGTCTCGGCATGTCGATCCCGATCCCCGAGAGCGTCGACGTGATCCTGCTCGCCGCGATCACGGCGGCCGTCTCGATCCTCTTGCGTTACATCTTGTTCCTTCCGCTGCTCTACAAGACGGGACTCGATCGCCGCAACTCGGTGTCCGTCTCGACCAAGCTCGCGCAGGTCTCCGAGTTCTGCCTCGTGATCGCGTATCTCGGCAGCCAGCTCGGTCACATCAGCCGCACGCACGTCAGCATCGTGATCTTCGCGTTCGTGATCACCGCGCTGATCACGCCGGTGCTCTTCGCGTCGTCGGATCGCTTGTATCAGCGGCTGCGCTCGGTGCTCGACATGGTCGGCATTCGCTCGCGCGGTCTCAAGCCGGAGACCGAGAGCCACGAAGCGCCACGCCTCGTGCTGCTCGGATTCCACCGCATCGGATCGGCGCTGCTCGCGGAGCTCGAGCGTCTGCACGCGGACCTGCTTCCGCACACGCTCGTCGTCGATACGAACATGACGATCCTCAAGGACGTCGAGAAGCGCGGCGCGCAGATCGTCTACGGCGACATCGCGAGCGTGGAGGTGCTCCGACACGCAGGCGTCGGGGCAGCGGAGGTCATCGTGTCCACGGTGCCCGACGAGCTGCTCAAGGGAACGTCGAACGAGCAGCTCGTGAAGAAGCTGCGCGAGCTCGCACCGAACGCGGTCATCATCGCCAACTGCACGAAGCTCTCGCAGATCGAGGCTGTCCGCGCGGCGGGTGCCGACCACGTGTTCCGCCCGCCGAGCGAGGTGGCGCTCGGCATCCTGCCCGCGATCTATGCGGCGCTCAACGCTGGCTTGCCGTCGTACCTCGAGGGTCGCGACGAAGAGCACGGCGGCCTCGAGAACCGCAACGAAGTCATCGACTAGCGATCGTGAGCGCGGTGACCGGCGGCGCGCTCGAGATACCGATCGAGATGCCGGCGGCGGTGTAGCTGCGCTGGCGATCCGCGCCGATGTCGGCGAGCGTGGCGAGGATCGCCTCGACCGCTCCGCCGATGGTCGCGTGATTCGTCTCGGCGATGCGATCGCCGGCGTCTCGGCGCAACGGCGCGGCCTGTCCGCCGAGCATGCGCGCTTGCTGCTCGCGATCGACCGCAGGCGGTGACGAACGGACCGAGCTCAACAGCGAGAGCGGCACGAGCTGCAACATCGGATCGGGGGAGCGCCGCACGAAGGGCACGAGGCGCGCGGGGCTCGCGAGATCGAGGTCCGCGTCGGGATGAAACTCGGCGACGCCCACACTCGGAATCGCGGCGGCGACCTCGTTGCGAATGCTGTGCATGAAGTAGCGCGTGACGGTCAGCTCCGGTGCGATCACCATCGCCACCGCGGCGTTGGGCAACGACAGCATGTGCGTGGCCGCGCCGATCCACGTGGGGATATCGGGCGTCCCCCAGAGCACCTCGATCGCGACCTCGCCGCGCTGCCGGGCAGGCCGCGCCCACGGGCACAGGTCATATCGCTCCACGATCTCGACGAGATACCGCTCGAGCAAGCGAAGCACTTCTTCCCGTCGGCGTTCTCGAGTCACCGCAACTACTCTACGCTGGTCGTGTCATCTTGAGTGGCGTGAAACCCGTCTTGGTGCTCCTGTCGATGCTGTTCGCGACCATCGCGCACGCCGACGACCGGTGCAGCCGTGGCGCGGCCCTGGCCACGTCGGGCGATCTCACGCGAGCGCTCGTGTACCTCGAAGGGTGCGACGACGAGGCGTCACAAAAACTCGCGCGAGACCTCAAGAAGCGGGCGCGCGAGGCCGACTACGCGGAGCTCTCGATCGTCAGCGACCCGGCGGGCGTGGCGTTCGAGCTATCGACGATCTCGGGTGAGACCTTCACCACCCCGTCGACGATCTTTCTCCGCCCCGGCACGAACATCATCACGTACGAGGTCAGCGGCCAGAAGTTCCAGAAGATCGCCGAGACCAAAGCATACTCGCGGTCCGCGGTGCTCCTCGACGCTGTCGTGAAACCAGCCGGCCCGCCCAAGGACGGCAAGGTCTCGTTCGAGGAGGAGAACGCGACCGAGCAGCAGACGGGTCCGCCGCCGGACGTGAAGCGCGGCTCGCTGGTCAAAGGCAAGTGGAGCGGTGATCTCGGTCCGCGTGGCCCCGAGCTCGAAGATCCGCTCGCGCGGACTGCACAGCGTGGCGCGAAGCCGTGGTTCGGCGTGCGCATCGGCGGCGGCTACTACGACGACACCACCACGAACGCGACGCTTCGCCCTGGCGTGGGCATCACCGCGCGCGTGCCCCTCGTCGATCACCTCTTCCTGTCCGCCCGCATCGATTGGTCCCGTCGCGGCGGCATGGCAGCCGACTCCGTCGACGCGGCCGGCATCAACGCGGGCGCTGGTTACACGTTCGTCGCGAATCGCGCGATCGCACTCGCCGCGATCGTCCAGCTGCGCGGCGAGCTCCACTTCGCCGACACGCGGGACGCGATGTCCGTCTCTCGAACAACGATCGGTGCAGCCACAGGGCTCGAGCTCGCCATCAGCCGGACGCCGCTGACCGCCGGCCTGCGCTTCGAGAGCGGGTTCACCGAGCTCGTGCCAGGTGCGCGTGATCGTGCATTTCTCGTCGAGCTCGGCGTCGATTGGCGCTGACCTACGACGCGTCAGAGCGCAGCACGGCCGAACAGCCACCCGATGCGTCGCTCCTCGTTCATTCTCCGAGGAGGATCACGCCGTTGCAGTCGGCAGGAAGCACGATCATGTCGTTGGGGAACAACGAGCCGCACGTGGTGCTGCGGAGCTGCGTCATACACGCTCGGTACGAAGCCGTGACGTCCTGCGCGCGATCACAGTCGAGGTTGCTCTGGACCTCGGCAACGCACGCCGAGTGCGTCCCGGCGCCCGGCACACACTCCAGCGCTCGATCGCACACGAGATCCACGAGGTCATCGCACTTCTCGGCGGGCGAAGCAGAGCCGCCACCGCACGCGACCAGGAACACCACCGCACACCCGACTGTTCGCATGTCTACGAACCTATCACGAGGCCGTGTTCGCTCAGCGAGATGACACGATCGCTCGACGACACGCGGGACCACGAGAACGTCGTCACGAGCGAGTGTGCCTCGATCGGCGCAGGCGTCGCGACGAGTCCGGCCGCGTACGCCAGGATCCCGACGAGCGATGGCGCATCGTGATGCGCGCGGATCGACGAGAACGGAATCGAGCCGTGCAGCTTCGCGAGCTTCTCACCGCGAGCTTCGAGGAGCAGGAGGTGATGCCGATACCGCGGCGTCGGGACACCGAGCGCGCGCTGCAACAGGATCTGCGTCGCCGTCGACGGTGCGATGTCACGGCCGCGCACGACGTGCGTGATGCCGGCGTCTGCATCGTCCGCGACGACCGCGAGATGATACGCGATCACGCCATCGCGTCGTCGCACGATCGGATCGCCCATGTCGTGCGCCGGCGTCTGCGAGAGGTCCACGCCGCTATCGTCGACGAGCTCGATGCGATCGTCGTCGAGCCGCGCCCGCAACGGCTCGGTTGCATCGCGCCAGTGTCCGAGCAGCGGACGGTCGCGGCACGTGTTCTCGTACGCCCAGCCTCCATCAGGAGCGCGGCGTTTGCCGTGGCGATCGGCGCGCGAGCACGCGCATGGATAGAGACGGCCCGCGGCGGCGAGCGTGTCCATCGCAGCAGCGTGCACCGCGGATCGCGAGGTCTGGACGATCGTCTCGTCCCAGTCGAGGCCGAGCCACGCGCACGCGTCGACGAGCTGGCGCGCCCACGCTGCTTTCGTTCGCGTCGTGTCGAGATCCTCGAGCCGCAACAGTGTGCGTCGACCGAACGCACGCGCGTCGAGCCACACGAGCAGCGCCGAGAGCAGCGTGCCCGGGTGTGCTTCTCCAGTGGTCGACGGCGCGAAGCGAGAGTTCACGTTCCAGGGCGACGAGCTTGCATCGCGGGCGGCTTCGGGCGGCGGGCGACGGCGGCCCAATACGGGTTGTAGATGTTCTTTCCGTGCAGGAACGTCCACGAGGTGTCGTGCAGCGTCGGGCGAGAGTCCATGTGGATGAACTGCCCGCTCGGGTACCACCCGATGCCCACCTCGCTGTTCGTGCGCCACAGCCAATCGCGAATCTCGCGCAGCGGCTTGCCGCGGATGCGAAAGTCGATCGCACGACCAGCGCGGTGCGGAGACGTTATCGACTCGCCGCGCTGCACGCGATAGGCGCTGACGAACTCGATGGTGGAGCCTTCGTACATCTCCGCCACGCTCGCGAGCATCGCCAACGTCTTGCGCGCGATCGCTCGCTCGCGGTTCGTCACGCGACACTTGAACAGATTGCGAATCTCCATGGTGGTGATCGCGTCACTGTTGCCTTCGTGATCGATCATCACGGTCGCGTGGCGACGGAGGTTCTCGTCGTAGAGCTTCACCTCGACCGGCGTGGCAGCGCGTGTCTCGAACGCGAGCGCGATCGACTCCGCGGGAAGCGGTATCGGACTGGCCGCGGCGGACCAGGCCGACATCGCCATCGTGGTGAGGCGGATCTTCAGAAGAAGCGGCAGCACCCGACACCGAGGCTCGCACGTCGCTGGAAGTCGCGGAAGTGAAAATCCTTCGGGGACCGATGTGGTGTACGGTCCGCATACATGCGCTTCACCGACGAGCACAGGCAACTGGCCAAGACCGTCAAGGACTTCATCGAGAAGGAAGTCAACCCACACGTCGACCAGTGGGAACGCGAGGGCGCGTTTCCCGCGCACGAGGTCTTCAAGAAGGCTGGCAAGCTCGGCCTCCTCGGCATCAACAAGCCCGAGGCGTACGGTGGCATGGGCCTCGACTACTCGTATCAGATGGTCGCCACCGAGGAGCTCGGTTGGTGCTCGTGCGGCGCCATTCCGATGGCGCTCGGCGTTCAGACCGATATGGCCACGCCCGCGCTCACGCGGTGGGGCAGCGAAGAGCTGAAGAAGGAGTTTCTCGTGCCGGCCATCGCCGGCGACATGGTCTCCTCGATCGCCGTCAGCGAAGCAGGTGGCGGCTCCGACGTCGCGGCGCTCAAGACGTACGCGAAGAAGGACGGCTCGGACTACCTGATCACCGGCTCGAAGATGTGGATCACCAACGCCGCGCAGGCGGACTGGTTGTGCCTCCTCGTCAACACGAGCGAAGGCAGCGCGCACGCGAACAAGTCGATGGTGATCGTCCCGACCAAGCTCAAGGGTATCGAGATCGGCCCCAAGATCGACAAGCTCGGCATGCGCGCGAGCGACACCTGCCCCGTCTTCTTCGACAACGTGCGCGTGCCCCAGCGCAACCGCGTCGGCGAGGAAGGCATGGGCTTCATGATGCAGATGATCCAGTTCCAAGAGGAACGGCTGTGCGCGGCGATCGGCGCCACGCGCGGCATGGACAACCTGATCGACGCCACCATCGCGTACTGCCGCGAGCGCCACACGTTCGGTCAGCCACTGATCGACAACCAGGTGATCCACTTCCGCCTCGCGGAGCTGAAGACGGAAGTCGAAGCGCTGCGCTCGCTCGTGTACCGCGCCGTCGAGGAGTACGTCTCCGGCACGGACGTCACCAAGCTCGCGTCGATGGCCAAGCTCAAGGCGGGTCGCCTCGTCCGCGAGACGACCGACGCGTGCCTCCAGTACTGGGGCGGCATGGGCTTCACCTGGGACAACGTCGCGGCGCGCGCGTATCGCGACACGCGCGTCCTCTCGATCGGCGGCGGCGCCGACGAGATCATGCTCGGCATCATCTGCAAGCTGCTGAACATCCTCCCGTCCAAGCGGAAGAAGTAGCTGCGCACATTCGTTGTCCCCGCTCTGGTCGCCGCCCTCTGCGCGACCGCGCGCGCTGACGCCGACGTCACGGTCGGCGAGCCTCGGTCCGACGCGTCCAAAGCGTCCGAGCTCCGGCCGATCGTCGGCTTTCGCATCCGCGGCAAGACCAAGACGAGCGATCGCATCGCGCCGTTCCTCGCGCGCCTCGACGAGGGCGACGTCATCTCCGCCCGGAGCATCCCCGAGATCGAGCAAGCGTTCGTCTCGAGCGAGCTGTTCGAGAAGGTCACGATCACGCTCGAGGAAGCGCCCGGCGGATACCTCGTCGTCGCGACGGTCGTCGACAAGCACTCGTGGATCGTCGCGCCCACCGTGTTCTCCCTGCCCGGTCGCAAATCCTTTGGCCTCGGCTTCGCCGAGAACAACCTCTTCGGCTTGAACCAGAAGCTCCTGCTCTACGGCCAGTACGGCGATCGCGAGTCGCTGTTCTTCGGCACATATCTCGTCCCGCAAGCACGCGGCACCCCGCTCACGCTGCGCGCCGACCTCTACGCGTTCCAGCGCATCGCGCAGGAGTACGCGAACCCGCCCAGCGATCCCACCGACGCCACCGTCGCGCGCGAGTCCACCACCACGTATCTCGGCGGCGGCTTTCTGATCGGCTGGCGCTTCGCGTGGTGGTGCAACTTCGATCTCCGCCTCCGCGGCGCGAAGATCAGCTTCTCCGATGCCATCGATCCTGCCGCCCCCGACCGCCCCCTCGCTGTCCCCGAAAAAGACGGCTGGGACGTCTCGACGCAAGCGCGCCTGACGCTCGACGCGCGTCACTACCGCTTCGGCGTCTCGTGGGGCGGCTACGTCCAGCTGATAGCCGACACGACCATCCCCGGTCTCGACGACTACGACTACCAGCTCCTCCTCGCGCGCGCGTACTACGCGTGGCGCCTGTTCCAAGAGCATCAGTTCGAGGTGCGCGCGACCGGCGGCCTCGGCTGGAGCTTGCCTCTCCACGAGGACCTCACGCTCGGCAGCGTCGTCGACCTGCGGGGCTACGCGACCGATCGCTTCCGCGGCGACACGCGCGCACTCTTCCGCGTCGAGTACTCGGTGCCGATCACCAAGTGGCGCTTCTTCGCGTTCCGCGCGATCGGCTTCTGGGACACCGGCTACATGGCCATCCGCAACCCACGCGACGCGGACCGCGTGTATCTGCCGCATCAACGCGAGGGCGTCTCCTACTGGCGCAACGACGTCGGCGCGGGCATTCGCGTGTACGTCAAAGCGATCGTGCTGCCACTCCTCGGCCTCGACGTCGGCTACGGCATCGAAGCGCGCAGCCCCGAGCTGTACTTCCAGCTCGGCCTGACCGACTTCTAAGACGATGCGGGGCTACCGACGCAGCGCTTTCTTCACGAGCTGCAGGAGATCGATCGCGGAGTCTCTCGCGAACACGAATGCGGCGATCACGTAGGCGATCGCGCCGACGACGATCTCCACGCCGAGCTGGACGGCGGCGTGCGCGCCGACAGCGTCGAGCCCGCGATCCACGAGGAGCACCGCGGCTGCCATCACACCGCACGCGGCGAGCGGGCGCAGGAAGCCCGCGAGTAGCGCGCGCCACGAGACGCCCTCGCGCACCACGACCGCGATGCCGAGCAGCGCCGAGAAGCCGAACGCGATGCCGACCGCGCCGGCGGCGACGTGAAGACCGAACGGGTGAAGCGCGGCGATGCCGAGGATGAGCAAGCCGATCTTGAGCAGCTCGAGGAACATGAGGCGGTTCGTCTTCGACTCGGCCTCGAGGTACGCGGAGAGCACCCACGTGATCGGGCGGAACACCGAGAGACACGTGAGCACGGCGAGCAGTGGGGCGACGTCTTGCCACGCGTTGTTCGGCAGGATGAGCGAGATCAGCGGATATGCGACGAGGCCGAGACCCACGGCGAGCGGAAAGATGATCAGCGAGAGCAGCGCGGACGAGCGCTCGAGGGCGCGCGGGCGCCGATCGCGAGGGAGCTCGGCCATCGACGGCATGAGCACGAGCGCGATCTGCTCGCCGACTTGGATCGCCGGAATGTCGGCGAGGTTGTAGGCCATGTTGTACGTGCCCACGGCGCCCGTGCCGAAGTAGTGCGAGATGGTCAGCTTGTCCCAGTAGCGCGACGCTTGATTTGCGATGCCTTGAATGCCGAGCGGGACGCCAAAGGCGAGCATGTCCTTCACGCGTGCCCACGAGAAGCGCGTCGGTGTGGCCCACGTGCGAACGCCTGCGGCGCGGAACAGGATCGCGATGACGACGAGCGACTGGATGATGTTCGCGTAGACGATAGACATCCCGCCGTGGCCGAGAACGGCGAGCGCGAGCGCGGAGATCGTGTAGGCGAGCTCGCCGAGCGCGAGCGAGAGGCCGGACGCGCGGAAGTTCATCTGCTGCGTGAGTACGCGCTCGGGCATCGCACCGAGACGGCGGAGAAAGATCGCGAGGGCCATGCCCGGCACGTAGCGAGCCGCGTCGGGAGCGCCGAATGCGGGGACGAGATGACCGCCGGCGAGCGCGATCGATCCGAGAGCGAGAAACCCGAGGACGACGTAGAACAGCGTGGCGTGCCAGCGCACCTCGGCCGTCGCATCGCCGCGTCCTTTGACGACCGTGTACTGGCCGAACCCCCAGATCGTGAGCCAGTTGGCAGTCATCACGAGGATCGTCGCCGCCGCGACCTCGCCGATGACGTCAGGCGCGAGGAAGCGGGTCATGACCAGCGTGCCGAGAACGCCCACCGCACGCCCGCCCATGCTGCTGAGCACGGTCCACATGGCTCCGCGGGCTGCTTTGTGCGCCAAACTCATAGTTCGGCGAGGCTTGGTGCAGCTCGCGTACCGACTACAAGAATCGACGAATGCGGTAGCTGAGCCAGGCGAGCGCCTTGGTGTACCAAGGCAGGCGCTTCCACGCTTCCTCGGTGTAGCGATCACAGTTGTCGACGTCGTGCTCGAACGTACGCACGAGCGTTTGCGCGGTGGGCGGATCGAGGATCTCGACGGTGAGCTCGAGGTTCTGGAAGCGGCTCTGCGCGTCGAAGTTGTAGCTACCGATCGTCGACCACGTCGCGTCGATCGTCGCGGTCTTCGCGTGCATCATCGGACCGCGCCAGCGGTAGATGCCGATGCCCATGCGCGCGAGACGGCGCAACACGTAGAGCGACGCCCACTCGATCACGCGCACGTCGCTGCGGCCCGGCACGATCACGCGCACGTCGACACCGCGACGTGCCGCTCGCGTGAGCGCGCGCCGCAGCCCGCGATCCGGAAGGAAGTACGCGTTCTGGATCAGGATCGAGATCTTGGCGGCGCGGATGACGTGCAAGTACGCGCGTCGCACGACGCCTCGCTGACGACGGCGCGTGTTGTCGAGCAGCCGCACGAACGAGCTGCCGTTGCCCGGCGGTGCGGTGTGCGCCGAGGGAATCGGCGAGAACGGCTTGCCACCGGCGCGGATCCACGTGCGGCGGAACATGCGCGCGAGATCGAGGACGATCGGCCCGGTCACGCGGCAGTGCATGTCGTGCCAGCCGACGCCACCCTCGGAGACCGGGGCGTAGTCGTCCCCGATGTTGAGACCGCCGGTGAAGCCCACGACGTTGTCCACGACGAGGATCTTGCGGTGATCGCGATGCGAGAGCCGGAAGCGACGACGCCACGGTGCGATCGGATTGAAGTCGATCACCTCGATCTTCTCCGCGCGCAGCTCGTTCACGAACGCGTCGGGCAAGCCGAACGAGCCGACCGCGTCGTAGATGAGGCGTACTTGCACGCCCGCGCGCGCACGCTCGATCAACGCCGCTTTGAAGCGCTCGCCCGTCTTGTCGGCAGCGAGGATGTACGTCTCGAACGAGATGATCTTCTTCGCGTTCGCGATCGCCTCGAGCATCGCGGGAAACGTCTCCGTGCCGTCGCGCAAGACGGTGACCTCGCAGCCCGGTCGCCAGCGCAGCTGCGTGCGCGCGTACGGCGCGAGCTCGCGCGGAAGCGACACGATGATCGCGCGCGACGGCTCGTCGTGGATCGGCTCCGGGATGGGCTCGGGAACGCTCGCGTTCGTGTCGGGGGCTCGGTTCATGGCGTGTACTTCACGCGGACGATCGTGTAGTCGACGTCGCCCTTCGGAACGCGAATCGTGACCTCGTCGCCCTCGCGCTTGCCGAGGAGCGCACGCGCGACCGGCGAGTCCATCGAGATGTATCCGCGGCCGAGCTCGCTCTCGTCCGCGCCGACGATCCGCCATGTCTTCTGCTCGCCGTCCTCGTCCTCGATCGTGACCCACGCAGCAAAGAACACACGCTTCGGATCCTCGGGGATGTCCTTCACGACCTGCAGCGTCTCGAGCCGCTTCGTGAGGAAGCGCAGCCTGCGGTCGATCTCGCGCAAGCGACGCTTGCCGTAGATGTAGTCGGCGTTCTCGCTGCGATCACCGAGCGCTGCGGCGTCGGACACCGCTTGTGTCACGCGCGGACGTTCCACGACCCACAAGTGCTCGTGCTCTGCCTTGAGCGCGGCGAAGCCTTCGGCGGTGATATACGCGACATGCTTCTGGCCGGGCTTTCGAGGAGCTGTTTCAGCTTCATCCTCGTCGTCCTCGTCGGGTTGCTCGTCGTCGTCGCTACGTTGCGACATCGCGCGCAGCATATCCGGTATGCTGCGCGGCGGCATCCAGAGCGCGCATGGCTACGGCAATCTTGATCGTCTGCGCATTCCTAGTCGGAAACGGCATCTTTGCCGGCGCCGAGATCGCCGTTCTCAGCGTGCGCAAGACGCGCCTGTCCGAGTTCATCCGGCGGCGCGACAAGCGCGCGCTGGCGGTCAAGCGCCTCCGCGACAACCCGGAGCGCTTTCTCGCGACCGTCCAGATCTGCATCACCACCTTCGGCACCGCCGCCTCGGTCTACGGCGGCGCCACGCTCGAACCCGTGCTCGCCGAGAAGCTCGTCGACGTGGGCCTCGGTCATGGCACGGCCTTGGTCCTCGTCGTCGCGCTGATCGTCTATGTCGAGCTGGTCATCGGCGAGCTGGTCCCCAAGTCGCTCGCGCTTCGGTTCGCCGATCGCTACTCGTTCTTCGTCGCACGGCCCTTGGAGCTCGTCGCCGCCAGCTTCCGCCCGATCGTCTGGCTCTTGACCGCGTGCTCGAACGTCGTCCTGCGGTTCTTCGGCGACAAGACCAACTTCACCGAAGCGCGCCTCTCGAAGGACGAGCTCCAGCAGCTCGTCGAGGAAGCGGCCAAGACTGGCTCGGTCGATCCGCGCGCGTCCGAGATCGCGTCGCGCGCCCTCGGCTTTGGTGAGGTCACGGTCGCCGAGGTGATGGTCCCGCGGACCCGGGTGGTGGCGCTTCGCCGCGGCCTCTCGGCCGACGAGGTCCAACGCGCGATCCTCGAGGAGGGCCACTCGCGCATGCCGGTCTACGACGGCAGCATCGACAACATCGTCGGCTATGTGGTGGCGCGCGATGTCCTCGCGCTCGCCTGGGAGAAAGGCCTCGTGGTGCTCGAGGACATCCTGCGGCCGCCGCACAAAGTCCCCGAATCCACGCGTGCCCTCGATTTATTGCGGGAGATGCAGCGCCGCCGTACGCAGATGGCCGTGGTGGTCGACGAGAACGGCGGCCTGTCCGGCCTGGTCACGACCGAGGACCTGATCGAGGAGCTGGTCGGCGACATCATGTCCGAGGATGACGTCCCCGAGCAGTTCTTCACCCGCGAACCAGGTGGGACGATCCTGGTCCAGGGCTGGGCCTCGGTCCGCAAGGTCAATCGCGACCTGCACCTAGACCTGCCGGTAGGAAAGGACCGAACCACCATCGCCGGTCTCTGCATGTCCCTCGCACAGGCTATTCCACAGGCCGGGGAACGGCTGACAACCGATAACGGCACCGTCCTCGAGGTGATCGAGTCGTCCCCCCGGCGCGTCCGGCGCGTGCGGATCCATCCCGTCGCGCACCCGGACGAAGAGGGTGCGGCGGACGCCACCGCGTAATGACAACTATACGCGTCGGCGCTGATCGCGCTTCCCTGATCAGGTACTATCCCTAGCGATGACGGTCATCGCTCGCGACGGAGTCGCGGCAGACCATCTCGTGTACGCCTGGCCGTTTCCGATCGGCCCCGAATGCGAGGTGGCTTGCTCGGAAGACGAGCAGGTTGTCATGTGCCCAGCATGGATGGTCGGAGACCGTCTCGGTCCCGGTCGTCATCGATGGCGCACGCCGGATCCGACGCGACCGGTCGCTGCGTTCTTCGTGCTCACCGCACCTGTGGAAGTGAACTTCGACATGGTGACGGGCTTCGTGATCCCGTCGACCGGCCAGCCGGTTCGCCTCCGCGCGACGGGCTCGTTGCAAGTTCGCTGCGCCGACCCCGGCCTTCTGATCGCGCAGTTCGTCGGTCTGCCCTTCGACTCGGTCAATGAAGGCGTCCTTCGCAGCGTGCGTCGCAGCGTGGAGCGCATGCTCGCTCGTCTGCTCACTCGCCGCGTCGTGATGGCGGGCGGTCCCGCGGCGGTCACTGACTCGGGAACGCTGACCAACATCGTCGAGGAGTTGATCGCGTACAACCCGACCGCCGGCGCCGTCTTTGGCGTCGAGCTGATCCGTATGGGCTACGTGATGGTCGCGGCCGACGACGGCTCCACGCCGTACCTCGAGATGCCCAACCCCGAGCACGCGTATCACACGCCCGCTCCCACCAACGGTCACGGTCGCCATCACGCGGAGACCGAGCCGCCTCCGTTCTACGGTCGCCCCGACGGTGCGCTCGAGACCGTTCGCGGCATGCCCGCGCTCACGCCCGAAGCGCCGCCCGTTCCAACGGTCCCCGAGAAGCCCGCGGCGAAGCCTGTCGCGAGCGTCGCGCCGACGGACAAGCCGACGACCGTCTCCGGCGAGATCGGCGGATCCAAGAAGGCCGCGGCGATCACGCCCGAGACGTCGGCCTCTGCCTCGGGCGAGATCGGCTCGAGCTCGCGCGAGCCGCGCTCGACGATCGCGTCGGCCGCGGTTCCGCCTCCCGCCGCACCGCCCGTACGCAAAGCAGCGCCGATCGAAGTTCCCAAAGCCGACAGCGCGGAGCTCAAAGCGCAGAAGCCTGCTGCTTCCGAATCCAAGCCCGATCAGCCGCGCTCGATCATGGGCATCGGGATGGGTGCGATCGGTCGCGGCCAGTCCGCCGTCGAGGAGCTCAAGCCCAAAGTTCCCGTCGGCAGCCGCGTGCTCGTGCCCGGCCCCACTGGACTCATGCAGTCCGCGACGGTGCGCCAGATGATGTCGGGCTACTACGAGCTCGAGATCGGTGCCACCGGCCAGACCGTGTGGGTCCCCGCCACCAGCGTCGTTCCCGAGTAGCGCTGTTCGGTTGCACGTTGCTGCGATCCGGACGGCGATTGCTTCGATTCGAAGCAGTCTCGATGTCGGATAGTCCGTAACCTCGCAACAACGCGCGTGGCACGAGGGCTGCTCTATCTCCTCTCGCAACAAGAGGAGGCAAGCGATGTCCACCCACGATCTTTCGGTTCGGTTTCTCGGTGTGCGCGGCTCGATCGCCACGCCCGGCGCGGACAAGACCAGTGGCGGTAACACCGCATGTGTCGAAGTGACCGCAGGCGATACGCGCATCATCATCGATGCGGGCACAGGTCTGCGCGTGCTCGGTGACGAGCGAATGAAGCACGGTCCGCGGCACTCGACGATCCTGCTCTCGCACCTGCACTGGGATCACGTGGCGGGTCTTCCGTTCTTCACGCCGATCTACGTGCCGGGTCATCGCGTGGAGATCGCGAGTGGACCGAACGGCGTGATGTCGCTCGAGGCAGCGATGCGTGAACTGTTTCGCGCGCCGTTCTTTCCGGTCGACTGGACGCAGCTCGAGGATCAGGTCTCGACGCGAGAGCTGCGCGCGAACGACAAGTTCCAGATCGGCGACATCACGATCACGATGGCGAAGCTCAACCATCCCGATCCGGTCTATGGCTTCCGGCTCGAGCACGCGGGCCAGTCGATCGTGTACGCGACCGACACGGAGCACTTCGCGTGCGTGGACCCGACGCTGAAGAAGCTCGCGGCGGGCGCCGACATCTTGATCTATGACAGCCAGTACACACCCGAGGAGTATCCGAGCAAGGTCGGCTGGGGACACTCGACGTGGCTCGCTGGCGCCGAGCTCGCGCGCGCGGCAGGCGTGCCGCAGCTCGTGCTGTTCCATCACGATCCGAATCGGACGGACGACGCTCTCGCGGCGATCGAGGTGCAGGCAGCGGCCGAGTTGCCGGGCACGGTGGCCGCGCGTGAAGGCATGGTGCTGCGCGCGCGCGACGCGGAGCGTGCAGCAGCGGCATGAACCCGATGTATGCGATGCTGGCTCCGGCCATGTCGGAGCACGAGCAGCGATTCGAGCTCCTCGCCGATCTCGGCGCGATGATCGCGGGCGAGGTCGAGCTCGACGATCTGCTCTCGACGTTTGCGGATCGCGTGGCGCGCGCGCTCGGCGCCGATCGCGCGACGCTGTGGCTGATCGATGGCGCGACGGACGAGGTCCGCGCGCGCGTCGCGACGCTGCCGCAGCCCGGCGAGATCGAGGCACTACGCGTGCCGATCGGCCACGGGCTCGTCGGCGAGGTCGCGCAGAGCGGCACGCTCATCAACATTCGTGACGCGAAGAGCGATCCGCGCTGGGCCGGCGATTTCGCCGAGCGCTTCGGCTACGCGACGACGTCGATCCTGACGGCGCCGATCGCGCGACGCGGTCACACGCGCGGCGTGCTGCAGGTGCTGAACAAGCGCGACGGCACGTTCACCGAACGCGACGAAGAGTTCGTGCTGCGGCTCGCCGAGCAGATCGGCCGCGCGCTCGACTACACCACGCTGCGAGGCAAGGACGCGCAGCGCGGGCTGTCCGTGCGCGGTCGGTTCAATCACGTCATCGGAACGTCGCCGGTGATGGCGGCGGTGTACGAGATGATCGTGCGCGCCGCGCAGACCGACGCGACGGTGCTGCTGCACGGCGAGACCGGAACGGGCAAGGGATTGCTCGCGCGCGCGATCCACGTGAACAGCGCGCGGCGCGAAGGGCCGTTCGTCCACATCGATTGCACCACGCTGCCGGCGAACTTGATCGAGAGCGAGCTGTTCGGTCACGAGCGCGGCGCGTACACGGGTGCGGACAGTCGCGTGATCGGCAAGGTCGAGGCAGCGCGCGGCGGCACGCTGTTCCTCGACGAGATCGGCGAGCTGCCGTTGCTGCTGCAGGGCAAGCTGTTGCGCTTCGTGCAGGAGCGCAAGTTCGAGCGCATCGGCGGGCGCGAGACGCTCGACGCGGATGTCCGGATCGTCGCCGCTACCAATCGCGATCTGCCCGCGATGGCCAACGCCGGGCAGTTTCGCAGCGACTTGTACTTCCGCCTTCGCGTCGTGGAGATCGAGATTCCGCCGCTGCGCGCGCGAGGTGCCGAGGACATCGCCGATCTCGCGGCGCACTTCACGGATCAGTTCGCGCGGAGGTATCGCAAGGGGCCGATGCGCCTCGCCGACAGCGCCAAGCCCGCGCTGGTCGGATACGCGTGGCCCGGCAACGTGCGCGAGCTCGAGCACACGATCGAGCGCGCCGTCGTGCTGGCGCAAGGGCCGATGATCGGCGGAAAAGACCTGGGGCTCGAGCCTCGCCGCACCGCGATCAACCCGGGCGACTCGCAGATCGGAATGTCCGCGATGACATCGTCGACGGCGAGCGTGACCGACGCCGTCACGTTGCCGCCGGACCTCGAGCTCGAGGAAGCAGAGCGTCGCTACGCGAAGGCGATCCTCGATCGCTGCGACGGAAATCAGTCCGCGGCGGCGCGCGCCCTCGGCATCAGCCGCAACAAGCTCGCGCGTCTACTCAAGTCCGAATGACAACGCGATCACTGGAGACACTTGTTGAGGAAGACACGGATCTGGTTGGAGGCGTTCGCGACGGCGACATCGAGACGACCATCGCGATCGAAGTCACCGGCGACCAGATCGATCGGGTGACTCGTGCTTGTCGGCATGGCGGAGCTCACGAACGCTCCATTCTGGTTCCGCAGGACGGTGAACGTGTCACTACCGCCGTCGGCCGTGATGATGTCGGGAAGCGCATCGCCGACGACATTCGCCAGGATCACGGCTTTCGGTTGGCTGCCGACGGCATGCGTATCGCCACCCGTGGTTCCCGACACGCCAGTGATTTCACGGTAGGTGATCGAACTGTCCACGGTGCTGACCGTCACGATGGCCCGCGCGCCCGCCGCGTTGAGCTGCCCTGCGACCGCTTGCACTACACCGTTTTGTATGGCCGTTATCGAGATGCCCGCCAAGGCGTACGTGGCGTTCTCGATGGTCCCGACGTGAAGACCAACCTGGTTCACCCCTGGCATCGTCACCACGACATCGGTGAGCGCGTCGCCGTTGACGCGACCGACGAACATGCTCGTCGCCTGTGTGTTCGTCGCCATCATGACGCCCTCCGTCCAATACGGCTGCGTATCCATCTGGAGGTAGACCTGAAGCCTGGCGTCGCTGCCAGCGTAGAGAAGCATCACGTCCTCGCGGCCGTCCCCGTCGACATCGCCTGCGTTGCCGATATCCGCCGAATTCGTCGAGAGCGGGAACTCTGTCGCGGTGTACGTCCCGTCCCCGCGGCTGATGAGCCTGACCAGGGCGGTGGTAGCCCCGGTCTGCAACGCGACCAGGTCGTCTCGTCGCCCGTCATGATTGAAGTCGCCCACGATCAGCTTCCTCACGATCGAGCCGGTGGACGCTGCCATGACCAACATCCGAGGGCCGAAGCTGCCATCTCCGTTGCCTCCGAAGAAGCTGATACTGGTGGGGGTGTCGAGCGCGATGATGTCGGGGATGTTGTCGTGGTCGCCGTCGAGGACGACGATCTGCGTCAAGTTGGTGCTGGCGGTGATGGGAAGTTGCTCGACCCATTGGTTCACGTCGGGATCTGCGCACTGCGGTGCATCGATCGTCATCATGTCGACGAGCTCGGTCGCGTCGTCGATCACGCCTCCGTCGTCGCTGCACGTGTCGCCCGGTGAGACGCACATTCCTGCATTGCACTCGAGCCCGCTCGGGCACGAGGTGCTGTTGGCACCACCACAGCGAAGCTTGCAGCTCGAGATGGATGGCGACTGATAACAGCCCGCAGCGCAAGCAACGAGAACCAGTGCCAACGCTCTCAGCATGTTCTCGAATATCGTAACGCGGTTCGGGAACGACTGCCTATTTCGTGATCGCATCCGGCGTCTGAGTTAGCGTGCCTGCCATGAGGGCGTTTGCCGCCGTGATCATCGTCGCAATGCTCGCCGGGAGGGCCGCTGCAGAAGAGCCTGTGGTCGACCTCGATCCACAGCCCGAGAAAGGCACGTTTGGCATCGGCATCATCTTTGGAGAGCCGACCGGCATCACCGCCAAGCTGTACCTGAAGGACGATCAGGCCATTCAAGCGGCGCTCGGGCTCGCGTTCATCGGCGCGGGCGTCCACGCGCACGTGGACTACGTGTTTCACCCGTACATCCTGCAGACGCGCGAGTCGTTCGTGCTCCCGGTCTACGTCGGTCCCGGCGTGCGCATGATCCAGTATCGCGACGGACGCGACACCAACTACTTCGCGTTCGGAGCGCGCGTCGTCGGCGGCATCCTGTTCGACTTCAAGCGCATCCCGCTCGACGCGTTCGTCGAGGTCGCGGGCGTGCTCGAGTATCGCGCGCACGATGGCGATCACTTCGGCATCGCGCTCAACGCCGGCGCCGGCGCCCGCTACTACTTCTGATGCAGGACGAGATCACGGCGTTCACCGTCGATGGCGTGACGCTGAAGATCGATCGCGTTCGTCCACCGAGCGGACAGCCGCGCGGCGCGATCATCTGCTTGCACGCGATGATGACCGACGGACGCTACTTCGGAGCGCGCAAAGGCAAGGCGTCGTTCGCACACGTGCTCGCGCGCGAAGGCTTCGAAGTGTTCGTGCCGGACTTCCGCGGCCACGGTCGTTCGCAACCGCCGTCGGCGAAGCGCGACGACTGGAGCTTCGACGATCTCGTGGAGCTCGATCTTCCAGCGATCGTCGCCGCGTGCGCTCGCGCTGCAGCGTGTAGCGCGAGCGAGCTCGTCCTCCTCGGACATTCGCTCGGCGGTCTCGTCTCGACGGCAGCGCTCGGCACCGGACGCATCCCGTCGCCGCGCCTGCTCGTCCTCGCGGCGACATCGGTGTGGCTCTCTGGACCGAGTGGACCGCTCGCTCGTCGCGCCGTGATGGGCGTGTATCGCGCGGCCACGCAGCTCCTCGGCTACGCGCCGATCCGTCGCTTGCGCGTGGGCACCGCGGACGAAGCCGCGAGCTACGTGAAGCAGCTCACCGGGTGGGCCTCGAGCGCGCGCTGGACGAGCCTGCGCGGCGTGGACTACACGGCGAGCGCCGAGACGATCACGACGCCCGTGCTGCCGCTCTGCGGCGCAGGGGACTGGATGTGTACGCCGCGCGATGCATCGGCGTTCACGGGGCACCTCCCGTGCGCCGCCAAGCTACGCGTCGTGGGTACGCGACGCGGCGATGCGATCGATCCGGATCACTTCGAGCTGTTCACGCGCGACGAGCTCCTGCCGATGTGGCACGAGCTCGCCGAGCGCTTGTCCTAAGGCTGATTCGCTGGCCCCGAGGGCCCTTGCGGGTGCTCGAAGCTCACGAACGCGGCGATCTTGTTCTCCGTCTCGTCCTCGATGTGATCCTGGCCGTGCGTGTACTTGCGCGCCTTGTCGAGGTTGGTGACCACGAGGTCCGCACCGATCATCGTGAGGATCAGGACGTTCGACTCGAACTTGAGCACCGCGGTGATGACGTCGGTCCACGCGAGGTTGAGCTTCACGACGAGCGATCCGAGCGCGACGATGATGAGCACCGCCGACAGGATCATCACGGTGACGTAGTAGCGACGGACCTTCTTGATCTGGACCATCGCTGCGTCCTCGGTCATCGGTCGCGCGAGCGCGAAGCCGGCGCGCGCGAGCACCGCTTGTCCCGCGACCACGCCCAGCACGCCCGCGATGAACCAACCGGATCCCGTGAACTGATACGGGATGATCAAGATGACGTACGCGAGGAGCGCGTAGAGCGGCGAGGCCATGACGATCAGCCACCCCGGCGCGGACACACCCGGGAACAGCAGCTTGATCACCATCGAGCTTCGAATGAGGCCCGGCATCAGCGAGATCGCTTTGGGCGCGAGCTGCAGCATCGCGATCATCGAGAACACGAACGGCATGACGGCCTGCTTGTAGATGCCGTCGATGCCGAGGGCCATCAGCATCAGCCGCTTGTCTTGCGACGAGACCGCCCCGCGAACCTCCTCGAAGAACGCGTTCAGCGGATAGATGAACACGACGAACGGCGTGAGCATGAACAACAGCCAGCCGTAGAACAGCTTGCGTCGTTGCGTGCGCCAGTTTGCCCACTTCTTGAGCTGCGCCCAGCACACCCAGAGGAAGATCGCTTCCGCGGCGGCCGGGGTGAACTTGACGAAGAAGATCGCCTTCCAGTCGGTGACGCGAAGCGCGCCGATGATGCCGATGATGCTGAGCGGAATGAGCGCGCACGCGACGACGAACAGCACCGAGCGCCGCCATGCGAGAAACGCCTGCAGGTTGTGATCGAGGATCGGCGGGCTCGCCGTCTCGAGGGCCTGCCGCTCGTGCGCGAGCACCTCGCTCGGCTCGATGCGCAGCCGGAACGCGCGGCGCAGCGACAGCTTCAGGAACTTCACGAACTCCGAGCCGGGGAGCTCGTCGAGATCGATGTTGCGTCCCTCGTGCTTGACCTCGTGAAGCAGGTCGGCCGGATACGGCGTGGTGACCGGCTGCGAGCTGTAGCTCGGGATCGGTCCCGACGGCGGCGGCGCGGGCAACGGCAAGCTCGTCGGTCCAGACATCGGCTGCGGGACAGCACCCGACGGCGCAAACGGCGACGGCTGCGTCGCGGGACCCGATAGCGGTTGCGGAACGCCGGTCGGTCCCGAGTGGGATTGCGGCACGCCGGTCGATGGCGGCACCGCCGACGGTGCGGGCGCAGCGACAGCCGACGACGGAAACTGCATCAGCGTCGACGAGTGTGGCGACGGCGTGGGGACGACGGTCGCGGGTGGCTTCGCGAGCGCGGCCGGTGCGGCGGGGGCGGCGGGCGCGGGTGGCGTTCCGCGATTCGTGGCCATGAGGTTCGCGGGTGCGCCCGAGGGGCCCGAACGAACGGGACCACTGCGCGCGGTCGGCGCTTCATCGGGTGGATCACCAGGACGCGGTCCGGGTGCGGCGCCGCGGTTCGTTGCCATCAGATCTGCGGGCGCACCGGTTCGCGCAGCCTCGCCCGACGGTCGCGGGCTCTGCGTCGTCGATCCCGCACGCGGCTGAAACGGCGTCGGTGCACTCCGCGTCGGCGGTGGCAGCGTTCGGCGCGACACGCGTTCACCGGGCCCGGTCGGTTGGCCAGGGCCAGTCGTGGACGGAGGTCCCCCCTGCCCCGGTGGATCGTCATCCGTCGACATACGTTGCATCGTAAACCCGGAGTTTTCCGATGTCGCGATCGACGACGAAACGTTTCGCGATCCCGCGATCCTCGTGCGAGACGATGTAGGGTAGCGACGTGGCGACCAAGCCCACCAAGGGGACGACGAAAGGAGACGAGGGAACGCGCGGTGATCGCAGCAAGCGATTGCTCGACCTCGTCATGATCCTTTTGCGCGCACGCACGCCCGTGGCGTACCGCGAGATCCGCGAGTCATTCCCGGCGTACCAGACGCTCAACGTCGAGGCCGGCCTCCGCGCGTTCGAGCGCGACAAGGCCGATCTGCTCGAGCTCGGTGTCCCGATCCGCTACGTCACGCCCGACGAGGACGACTCGCTCGAGGACGGCGGCTACGTGATCGATCTCAAGCGGTTCAAGATGCCCGAAGTGCGGCTCACGCCGGACGAGATCAGCGCGCTCGTCCTCGCGGCCAACGTCGCGCACGCGATGCCGGGCGGCACGTATCCCAAGATCGTCGACCTCGCGCTCAAGAAGCTCGCGTTCGATCTTCCCGAGCTGCCCGACACTCCGACGGAGTTTCCGCGCCCGTCCACGACGTCGCCCGTGCTCGTCCACTTCCCCGGACGCAATGTCCCGCAAGCGAGCCGCGACGAGCGCCCCGAGCTCGGCGAGATCTACGCCACGCTCGAGTCCGCCACGCGGCTCCGCAAGCGCGTGACGATCAAGTACCAAGCCGCCACCGACGGCATGGTCAGCAAGCGCGAGCTCGATCCATACGCGCTCGTATATCGCGAGGGCGCGTGGCTCGCGATCGGCTGGTGCCACCTGCGCAAAGAGGTCCGCTCGTTCCGCGTCGATCGCATGCTCGCCGCCGAGCAAGCGCCCAAGCCCAAGTCACCCGACTTCGAGCGCCCCGCCGACTTCGACGTCAAAGCGTATGCGCAGCGCTCGCCGTGGACGTTCACCGTGGATCCGCCCGAGGAAGTGCAGCTCGCACTCGGCCCCGAAGCAGCGGAGGTGGGCAACGAGGACTTCGGTCCGGCATCGGTCAAGCGCGTACACGGCGACCGCACGCTCATCACGTTCGACTGCTCGAACCTCGAGTTCGCCGCCACGCGCATCCTCGCCGCCAAAGGCGCGATCAAGATCCTGCGCGGCGATCGCCTGCGCGCGAAGGTCGCCGACGAGCTCGACGCGATCGACACGCACTATCCTCCTCCCGCACCGGTGGTGGTCGATGCGTGACGTGAATCAGAAGCTGCGGCGTCTCCTCTACATCGTGCCGTACGTGGCCAAGCACCCCGAAGGTGTGCCCGTGGATCAACTCGCGAAGCAGCTCGGCGCCGAGCGCGACGAGCTGATCGCGGACCTCGAGCTCCTCTCGCAAGTCGGCCCACCCGACGGCGATCCGGGTGAATACCTGCTCGTCTCCGTCGACGAAGGCCGCGTGTTCGTCGATCTCGCGCATCGCCTCACGCGCCCGCTGCGCCTCACGGCCGCGGAGGGCTGCTCGCTCCTCCTCGGCGTGCGCGCACTTCGCGAGAGCGGCATCGCGCCGTTCGACTCCGCGATGCAGTCGGCCGAGGCCAAGCTGCTCAAGGCGCTCGGTCGCGACGCCGGCGAAGCCGAGAGCCTCGCCACGTCCACCGTCGTCACCTCGATCACCGAGCAGGCGGTCACCTCGCACTTGCGCGCGCTCGTCACCGCCGTGCGCCGCAACGAGCGCGTCGAGATCGACTACGCCGCCGCGTCCACCGCCACCGCGGAGCGCCGCCCGATCGATCCGTACGGCATCGTTCACCACGCGGGCGAGTGGTACGTCGTCGGTCACTGCCACAAGCGCGGCGACGTGCGCACGTTCCGCATCGATCGCATCGCCGAGCTGCACGCCACCGGCACGCGCTTCGAGCGCCCGGAGACCTTCGATCTCGAGGCGTACCGTCGCGATCGCCTCTACGTGCCGTCGGCCGACTCGGTCAACGTGAAGGTCATGCTCGATCCGCTCGCGGTCACGCGCATCGGCGCGAACTGGCCCATCGGCGATGTCGACATGCAGGACGACGGATCCGCGCTCCTGCAGATCGATTGCGACGGCTTCGAGTGGGTCACCCAGTGGGTGCTCGGCCTCGGCCGTCACGCATGGATCGTCGGTCCGCCGGAAGCGCAGGCCGCGATGCGCGAGCGCATCCAGCGCCTCCGCGCCGAGCTCGGCTGAGCTACTTCTTCGCGGCAGGCTCGGCAGCAGCGACCTTGGGCGTCACGGCGCTGCCGACCTTGACGTCGAGCGTGAGCGACTCGTTCTTCGACGGATCCGTCACGGTGAATCCCGTCGACTGGTTCGTCTTGAACGACGGCAGCTGTCCGTCGGTGATCGTCGCCTCGATCACGCCCGTGCCCTTGATGCCGCTGATCTTCTGACCGTCGAGCTCCGCGTCCGTACCCGTGATCTTCGACGTACCCTTGATCGTGACGACGTTCCCCTTACGCGAGACCAGCTCGTACGACGTCTCCTGCGTCAGCTCGAGCTTGCCCATAAGTGTGGCCTTGCTCGTCGCCGTCCACTTCGCCCCCGCACCGACCGCCTCGGTCGGAAGCGCCGGCCACGACGGGAACGCTTGGCGAACGAGATCGACGACCTGCTTGCCGGCCGCGTCACCCTTCTCGATGCGCACGGCGGTGGCGCCGGCCGCGACGCCATTGAGGCCGACCTTGCCCTTGATGGTGAGGCCATCGAGCGTGCCGATCTGATCCCGGATCGCCTGCGCGTTCATCTGCGGGTTCTGTCCGGGAACATCACGCGCATCGATGCCGTTCAGGCTGAACGTGTAGCCGATCGTCGTCGGATCCTCGGCCGTGGTCTCGGCGTCGGTGAGCAACACGATCGTCGGCGTGATGACCTCTTCGCTGCCCTTGCCCGTCATCGTCGCTTTCTGACCGATGTCGAACGCGATCTCGACGGGGACCTTGGCTCCCGCCGCGCCCGCGCGGTACGCGAGCTTTGACTTCGTACCGGTGCCCGCCTTCACGAGCTTCACGGTGACGGACGGAGCATCGATGGTGATCTCGATCGGCTCGACCGGGGGCGGCTCGGGCTCCTTGGGCTCCTCGGACTTGACCATCGGCTCGGAGGGCTTGTCCTCGGGCAGCGGCGTCGTCGGTGGCGGAGTGGACTTGCCACCGCACGCGGCAGCGAAGACGAGGGCGAGAATGGTCAGGCGAGACATTCGCGGACACTACCGTGGGGATCCGTGGGAGTCCAACCGCGCGCCAGCACGGTCGGGGATTTCGTTGAGTCACGCGGGCGCATCGAGCGAAAGCGCTCGCTTCGAGGCGACCCGTTGCGTTGTCACGACGTCGCGACGATCGGATCCTCGACGAGGATCTCGTTCACGTCCGGAGTCTCTCGACGGGAGCCGTGGCACATCGGGTGCAACCTGCACGCGCGATGCGAGCGAGCCGCAACGAGCCCCGTCACGAGGCCGACACGTCGCCAACTGCAACGCGACGTCGCGCGATCGGCGCGGAACCGCTCACCCTCGCTGGCGCCCAGGGCGTTCACTTTCGCGTGTGGGCTCCGACGCATGACCACGTGACGCTGGTCCTCGAATCCGGCTCGCACACCCTCGAGCGCGAGGCATCGGGCCATCACGCCGTGTTCGTCGCCGGCATCGGTGCGGGCACGCACTATCGCTTCCGCCTCGGCGAATCCGACTCCCTCGTCGCGGATCCGGCGTCTCGCTTTCAGCCGAACGGTCCGTTCGGTCCGAGTGAAGTGATCGCACCCGAGTTCGCGTGGACCGATGGTGCGTGGAAGGGCATCCCTGCGGACAAGCACGTCATCTACGAGATGCACGTCGGCACGTTCACGCCGCGAGGCACGTGGGCCGCCGCCGCGGAGCAGCTCGACGCCCTCGCCGACATCGGCATCACCACGCTCGAGATCATGCCGATCAACGAGTTCGCGGGCGCGCGCAACTGGGGCTACGACGGCGTCAACTGGTTCGCACCGACGCGCGCGTATGGAACTCCGGACGACGTGCGCCGCTTCGTCGATCGCGCCCACGCACGTGGCCTCGCGGTGATCCTCGACGTCGTCTACAACCACTTCGGCCCGTCGGGAAACTCGATGTTCGAGTGGTGCCCTCACTACAAGCGCGACGGCGGCGCCAACGAGTGGGGCGACGAGCTCGCCTTCGACGGTGCAACGAGCGCCGGCATGCGCGAGCTGGTCGTCGAGAACGCCGCCTATTGGATCGACGAGTACCACTTCGATGGCCTTCGCATCGACGCGACGCAGGCGATCAAGGACTCCTCGCGCGAGCACCTCCTCGCCGAGCTGGCCAAGGCAACGCGCGCCGCCGCGCCCGATCGCATCGTGTACCTGGTCGCCGAGAACGAGCCGCAAGACTCCTCGCTCTACGCCCTCGGCATCGACGCGCTGTGGAACGACGACTTCCACCACGCGGCGCGCGTCGCGCTCACCGGCGTGCGCGATGGATACCTGCACGACTATCGCGGCACGCCGCAGGAGCTGGTCTCGGCGGTCAAGCACGGCTTCCTCTACCAAGGACAGATGTACCCGTGGCAGCGCAACACGCGCGGCTCGCCATCGCGCGGCGTCCCGCGCACGCGCTTCGTGCAGTTCCTCGAGAATCACGATCAGGTCGCGAACATCGGATACGGCGAGCGGCTCGTCGATGTCGCCGACCCGGCGCTCGTGCGCGCGATGACCGCGCTGCTCCTGCTCTCGCCCGAGGTACCGATGCTGTTCCAAGGGCAAGAGTACGGCGCGCGCCAGCCGTGGACGTTCTTCGTCGATCACTGCGACGACCTACGCGCACCGATCCGCGAGGGCCGCGCGAAGTTCATGGCGCAGTTCGCGCGTATGGCCACCGACGACGCGCAGCGCAGGATCGGCGATCCGTGCGACGAGAGCGTGTTTCGCGCGTGCATCCTCGATCCACGCGAGCGCGCGCGCGATGCACCGATGGTGCAGCTGCATCGCGATCTCTTGCGGATTCGCCGCGAGGATCCCGCGGTGCGCGGTGACATCGACGGTGCGGTGCTCGGACCGAGCACGTTCTGTATCCGCTACCAGCACGCGCGCCCCGAGGACGATCGCCTGCTCCTCGTGAACCTCGGCCCCACGTTCTCGGAGCCGAGCGTTCCGGAGCCCCTCGTCGCACCGATCGCCGGCCACGGCTGGCGCGTCGTGTGGTCGAGTGAAGATCCGCGCTATGACGGCCACGGCACACCGCCGGTGGTCACGCGCGCGCGCATCGCGATTCCCGCCCGCGCCGCCGTGTGGCTCGCACCCGACGAGCACTCGCTTCGCGTCGATCCCGCGCCCACCGACAAGCCGGAGTCTTGATGTCCTCCGATCCGCAGATCCGTCACCCTGTTGTCCCCGGCGTCGAGCTCGAGCTCGCGTCGCGTCGCGAGTGGCTCGTCACGAACGGCCTCGGCGGCTATGCGAGCGGTACCATCGGCGGTCCGCCATCGCGCCGCTATCACGGCCTGCTCGTCGCCGCGTTGCCCAACCCCGCAGGTCGCGTGCTGATGCTGAGCTCCCTCGCGGAGACGATGCGCTTGCCGGATCGCACGCGCGCGGATCTCGGTTGGGTCGCGCCGCAGTTCGCGACGCGCAAACGCATCGAGCTCGCCGAGTTCGAGCTCGAGCTCGGACTTCCCGTGTGGCGCTATCGCGGCGAGGGCGTCGTGATCGAGAAGCGCGTGACGATGGCGTACGGCCACAACACGACGGTGGTCTCGTACCGCTTGCTCGAGGGCGGTCCCGTGAAGCTCGAGCTGCGCCCCGCGATGCAGTTCCGCGGACACGACGAGGCGGTGTCCAAGGCGATCCCCGAGGCGTACGAGGTCCGCGCGTTCGGCGCGCGCATCGAGGTCATCTCGCACGATCCCATGCCGAACCTGCGCTTCCGCTTGTGGGGACCGCATGTCACGTTCGTCGTCGATCCGCGCAAGGTGCCCGACCTCGCCTACTCCACCGAGGAGAGCCGCGGCTACGAATCACGCGGCGGCGTGTACAGCCCGGGCCGCTTTCGCACCGAGCTCGTTCCCGGCGAGATGGTCGCCTTCGTCGCGTCGTGTCACTCGTGGGACACGCTGCTCTCGATCGCGCCCGACGAGATGATCACGGGAGAGATCACGCGCCGCCGTCGCTTGCTCGACGCCGCGCCGCCGATCGCGCGAACTGGCCCCGCAGCCGAGCTCGTCCTCGCGGCCGATCAGTTCGTGATCCGCCCGGCCGGCCGCAAAGAGGATCACGTTCGCGCACGCGTCGCCGGCGACGAAGCCTGGACGGTGATCGCCGGCTATCACTGGTTCACCGATTGGGGCCGCGACACGATGATCTCCCTCGAGGGACTCACGCTCGCAACCGGCCGCCACGCCGAAGCTGGATCGATCCTGCGCATGTTCGGCAGTCACGTGCGCGACGGCCTCGTGCCGAACATGTTCCCCGAAGGCGCGAACGACGGCCTCTATCACACGGCGGACGCGACGCTGTGGTTCTTCCACGCGATCGATCGCTACCTGCACGCGAGTCACGACGGCCGCACGCTCGAAGATCTGCTTCCCGTGCTCCGCCGCATCATCGACGCGCACGTCGCGGGCACCAAGTTCGGCATCGGCATGGATCCCGCCGACGCCCTGCTGCGCCAAGGTGCCGAGGGCTACCAGCTCACGTGGATGGACGCGAAGGCCGGCGATTGGGTCGTCACTCCTCGTCGCGGCAAGGCCGTCGAGATCAACGCGCTGTGGTTCAACGCCCTGTGCTTGATGGACGCGTGGCACGCGAACATGGGCGATCACACCGCAGCCGCGCGGTATCGCGAGCTCGCCACTCGCGTGCGCGAATCGTTCGACAAGCGCTTCTACAGCCCCGACATGCAGCAGCTGTTCGACATCGTCGACGGCGAGCACGGCGACGATCCCGCGTGTCGTCCGAACCAGATCTTCTCGATCTCGCTTCCGCACGCGGTACTCGATCCCGCGAAGTGGCCTGCCGTCCTCGATGTCGTCGAGCGCGAGCTCCTCACGCCCGTCGGCGTGCGCTCGCTGTCACCGCGCCACCCCGACTACAAGCCGACCTATCACGGCGATCTCCTCACCCGCGATGCCGCCTATCATCAAGGCACCGTGTGGAGCTGGCTGATCGGCCCGTACATCGATGCGCGTTTGCGCGTACACCCCGACGACATCGACGGCGCACGTAACGCACTCGAGGGCCTCCTCGCGCACACGAGCGACTACTGCATCGGCACCGTCGGTGAAGTGTTCGACGCCGAGGAGCCGTTCACGCCCGGCGGATGCGTCGCGCAAGCGTGGGGCGTTGCCGAGCTGCTGCGCTGCCTCCTCAGAGTAGCGGCAGAAACTCCACCCCGATGAACGGGATGATCGGCAGCCCCGGAATGTCCGAGTCGCCGTTCGCGTCGTAGTCGAACTCGCGCCCCTCGACGTTGTCGTAGTTGATCGCGTTCTGAATGTCGAAGTAGAGGTTGATGTCACCCCAGCAGCGATGCCATCGGCGATCCGCGCGCAGGTCGAGCGACACGAACGTCGGCAAGCGCCCCGCCCACGGCATCTGCACGACATCGCCCGACGGTGACAACCGGCTCGGACTGTACGGATTTCCGGACACCACCTGCAACCGTGCACCGAAGCGCCACTTGGGCCATTGCCGCGACACCGCGATCTGCAAGTTGTGTCGCTGATCCAGCTCGAACGGACGCCACGCCCCGTCGTGCGCGATGTCCCTCGCACGCGGATCCTCCGTACGCTGGGCGATCGACAGCGTGTACGTGAGCATCGTGAACAGATTGCCCACGTTTCGCTTGAGCAGCAGCTCCACGCCCGCCGTGCGCGCGCGACCGATGCTCTCGCGATAGATCGCGAAGCCGAGCTGTTTCTCGAGGAGAAGCTCGAACGTCGGCCCGAGTCCACCGAGGTTGGGCTCCGGCGCTTCCGATCCTGGACGCGGGTTTCGCAAGCGCAGCCCGATATCGCGACCGTAGTGATAGAAGCCCGTCAGCGACGCGAAGATGTCGCGCGGCAACACCGTCTCGACGCCGATCGACATCTGATCCACGTACGACGCGTCGAGCCCCGCGTTGCCGTTCACGGGATCCACGTCGCCCGGCGTCGGCGGTTGATGATAGCGGCCCACCGCTTGGCGGAACGTGGTGTCCTCGCTCAGACGCTGGCTGATGTTGAGCCGCGGATCGACGACGATCTGCGGACCGTCCGGCTCCCCGATCGTCCCCACGTGCGCCGACGACGAACGCTGCGCCGTGCCGGTCGTGAGGCCGTACACCTCGAGTCGCAAGCCCGGCTTGATCGCGAAGCGCTCCTCCGCCGTCTGATAGCGAAGCTCGGTCCACAGGGCGAAGTCCGCCCACCCGATCGTCGACTCGCCGGTGAGCTGCATCGGCCCTTGCGAGCCCGCATCGCTGATCTGCGTCTGGTCGAGATACCCGCCCGAAATCTCCGCACCACCGCGCCAGTGTCCCCACGGCCAATCGCGCACGAGCTCCGCTCGAACGCCACCGGGATACGTGGGCCGCGCGAACGTCAGCCCTTCCGTCTTGTCCGTGAAGCTGAGCTCGTTCCAACCGAGCCACGGCACGATGTGCAGCCCCAGCGGCCCCCACTGCCGATGCATCGGCGCCGCGATGCGCACGAACGACGACGTCACGTTGACCTCGTTGCTCGTCACGCGATCCACCGACGCGAAGATCATCTGCGTGAACTTGAAGCCCTTCCTCGGATCACCCCAGCTCGTGCGCAGCTGAAAATCGAGATAGCTCGGCAGCGGTGTGTCGTCGGCGACGAACGGATCGACCACCGTGTCGAAGTAGCTGCGCCGCATCCCCGCGATGAGGCCACCACCCTTGGGCAGCGGCCCCTCGACTTGCACCGACGAGTCGAGCAGGCCGATCGATCCGCCGACCCGCACGCGATCTGTCCGCGGCTCGCGCGTGGTGAGCGCGATCACGCCGCCCTGCGCTCGTCCATACGACGCGTCGAAACCACCCGACGTCAGCGTCAAATCCGACAGCATCCCCCCCGGGTAAAACGACGTGACGCCGCCGAAGTGAAACGCGAGTGGCACCTCGATCCCGTCGAGCATCACGAGCGAGTCGCGCGGGGACATGCCGCGCAGCACGAGCCCACCGAACGAGTACGGAATGCGCGCCACGCCGGGCAGCGTCTGCACCGCGCGCAAGATGTCGTTGCCAGCGCCGGGAATCGCGCGGATCTCGTCCGCCGTGAGCTGATAACTCAGCGGCTTTGTCTCCTCGGGCGCTTTCCCGCTCACCTCGATCACCTCGGCTCCCCGCGCGCCCTCGAGATCGATCGTCAGCCGCTCGTCCCCCGTCGGCACCCGCACGCTCCGCGTGGCATAGCCGTTCGCCGCGATGGTCAGCTCGCGATCGGCGTCCGTGACCTCGAGCGTGAAGTAGCCATCGATGTCCGTGGCCGCGATGCCACCGTGATCCGTGAGCACGGACGCACCCGCGATCGGCCGCGACGTACCTCGCTCGTACACCACGCCGCGGATCACACGCGGCGCGGCGATCGCGACCGATGCAAGTGCCAGCAGCACGAGCACGGCCCTCCAAAACATGCAGTATCAGACCACGAACGCGTCGTCCGCGTTCGCCCGTCGAGAGCCTTGGCCGTCGATTACTCGGTCACGGTCACGCTGATCATCTTGACCGGCGTGCGCGGACGATCGTTGCCATCAGTCGCCGTGGTCTCGATCTTCTTCACGACGTCCAAGCCCGAGATGACCTTGCCGAACACCGGGTGCTTCGACGGGCCGGGCGTGAACCAATCCAGACGATCGTTGTGGACTGTGTTGATGAAGAACTGCGCGCCACCCGAGTTGGGGCGCCCCGTGTTTGCCATCGACAGCGTGCCCACCTCGTTCGACAGCTTGTGCGCCGGCGGGTGCTCGTCCTGCACGTTGCCGAGCGGCGAGTTGCCCGTGCCGCAGCGCGGGCTGTTCGGATCCTTCGAGTACTCGCAGCCGAACTGGATCATGAAGTTCGAGATCACGCGGTGAAAATGGAGCCCGTTGTAGAAGCCCATCTGCGCGAGCTTGACGAAGTTGCCGGCAGTGATCGGCATCTTGTCCTGATAGATCTCGGCGGTGAACGATCCGAGCGACGTCTCGAAGGTAGCGGTGGGATTGGCCATGGCCGCAGTCGTATCAAGAAGCGCCGTCGATCGCCAAGGCGATCATGGCAATCAGTTTCTGCGCGTCCTCGCTCTCGACGTTTGCCTTGATGAACTCGTGGATCGGGAGTTGTGCCTTCTCCAAGCGCACGAGCGGCTCCCCACGCGCCGCCGCATCCAGGTCCTCGTACGATAGCGAGCGCACGCGCCCGCCGTTCCGCTGATAGCACTGCGCGATCAGCGCGCAGTGAAAGATCACGCCGACGATCGCCTCGGCGCCGCCGAGCTCACGCTCGTGCGCGCTGATGAACTGTGCGACCGGTGTCTGCTGCTGGACGAAGCCACCGACGAGCACCGACGAATAGTTCGGGTCGCCCATCTTCTGAGACGCCTCGGTAACGACCGCGGCGACCTGTTCCTTCGTGAGTTTCATGGGTGCGTACCACCTATCGCACGTTCAGGCCGCAGCCGGAAAGCTGCTGGCTGGACTCGGAGTTGGGACGATGCTACTGCCCAAGGGCCCGCCCGTCGAGAATCGTGCAAGGCCCCCTGATTTCCACCAGCGCGACCGTGCTCCAGCGTGCGGTCCTGATCTCGATCGCACTTCACGCGATCTTCGGATCCACCATGTGGATCGTGCATCCCGAGCGCGCGCGCTCCGATGCCGAGCTCGTCGATATCGAGATCGCACCCGCTGCACCCGACGTCGAAGCGCTGCCCGAAGAGGTCGCGCGCACGCCCGAGGAAGACCTCGCCGGCAAACCCGAGGAGAGCGATCCCACCGCCGCTTCGACGCTTCCCACACCGCCCGAGGAACCATCGGGCTTCGCCATCGATGCCGGTGTCGATGCAGCGCCGGATGCTGCACCAGATGCTGCACCAGATGCTGCGCCGGATGCTCGGCGCCCCGATGCAGCGACGATCGCTCTCGCGGATGCAGGCGTTCCCGACGCCGAAGGCGACGCCGACGTCACCGCGGAGCTCGCGGACGCGGGCACCGCCGACGACGCCACGCTCGTCGCTACCGGCAGCGCGGGCGACGGCGCCGGCAGCGACGGCTCGGGCGCCGGCTCCGGCTCGAACGAAGGCTCGAACGCGTCGATCGCCATGCTCGACGGCTCCGGCTCCGGCCGGCCCGGGCAAACCGACGAGCCCGCTGTCGATGGCGCCCCCACCACCGCCGGCACCGCCGCCAATCTCCTGACGTACTTCCCGCAAGGCCACCTCGTCACCGCACTCATCCGCTTCGATCGCATGCGCGGCACCGAGTGGGCCGCACAGACCGAGCGTCTCCTGCGCCCGATGCCCGACTACCAGCTCCTCTTCGGCACCGCCGGCGACGCGAAGATCGTCGACAAGCTCGAGACACTCGTCATCTCCACGCCTCGCCCCAAAGACGCCTCCGCCACCACGCTCGTCGCGCGCACCGTCATGTCGCGCTCCGCGCTGCGCGACTTCCTCGGCGCGTCCAACAGGGTCGCCTGGTCCTCCGCCAAAGGCGGCCTCCTCGGCACGCGCTCCGGTCGCACGTATCAGAACGACAAGCGCGTCTTCATCTCGCCGTTCCGCGGCTGGTTCCTCCTCGCACAACCTACGGACCTCCCGAACCTCCTCGCCCCCGCGCCCGGCAACCTCGACACCATCGAGGCCACGGGCAAGCTTCCCGCGTGGCTCGGCAACATCCGCACGATCGAGAACGAATCGGGCGGCGAGAAAGAGAAGCGCGGCCCCGCCCTCGTCGTCACCCTCGGTCTCGGCGGACAGCGCATCGATCTCACGGGCAACGACTTCGGTCTCGGCATCACCACGGTGCCCACGCCCGATCGCGTCTCGCTCGCGATGGAGCTCGTCAAGCAAGGCTGGCTCATCCGCGGCAACATGCGCTTCGCCTCGGAGAAGGAAGCCGTCGAGTTCATCGCTGTCGCCAACGGTGTCAAAGAACGCGTCTCTGACAGCCGCGCGATCCAGCTCGTGCTCGGCAAGCAGCTCGTTCGCGTCGTCGAGAACCTCTCGTTCGCACGCACGGGTGGCCGCGTGTCCTACGCGACGTCCGTCTCGATTGCCGACGCGCGCGTGATCCTCGCAGCGCTCGCACAGCAGCTCGATGGCTACTTCGCCGCGCCTGCACCGACGAATCCATAGCTCCCGAGCGGCGCCCATGCTGCACGCGAGGTATCGATGACAGTGGTCATCGCGGCGGTCGTTCCTCGCAGCGTCTGCGCCCACGTGGGCACTCGTGTCTCGGTCGGTAGGCTCGAGGATCACGCGACCGATCCGCGGGTCGTGGCGCCGGTGATGTCGCGCCGTCTTCCGTCGAGCTTCGCGGAACAACCTTGCGCGTCCGGGTGTTTCTCGATGGATCTCGAACGCGAGCGTTGAGGCTCGTCCGATTTGAAGGATCTTGATGTGGGCGGTCGTCGAGCGGCTGACGTCGCGTCGCCATACTGCACGAGAGGTATCGATGGCAGTGGTCATCGCAGCCTTTCTCCATCGCAGCGGTCGCGACCACCTGGGCACCCGTGTCTCGGTCGGTAGGTTCGAGGATCACGCGACCGATCCGCGGGTCGTGGCGGCGGTGATGTCGCGCCGTCTTCCGTCGAGCTTCGCGGAACAACCTTGCGCGTCCGGGTGTTTCTCGATGGATCTCGAACGCGAGCGTT
>JAEYYV010000066.1 GCA_023428295.1 Pseudomonadota bacterium | reverse complement strand
TTCTCAAGCCCCAAGAGCTGACGGTAGAGATCGGTGTCCTGCACCGACCAAACCTACCGCCATCACGCGGCGCTCTCACGTCCGCAGCTGACCTCGTCGGAGACCCACCCGAAACCCGGAAGCGGCTTCGATGCGTGTAGCGAACGGCTACGATTCCAGAGCTAACGTGGATCGAATCTCGCGAGTGCGGATCGCCCGGCAACTCTCGAGACCACAACGTACGGCCCTCCGCATCGACGCGGGTCAGCCATCCGCTCTCGGTGGGCTCATAGACGCGCCAGAGGAGAAACGCGGAGTCGTCAACCGCGCGGTACGCGATCACCGTCCCTCTCGGCACCGGCTTCGACGGCCAGAGCACGATTGCGAGGACAACCAGCGCGATCACCGCGACGATCGCCGCGCGCATCCTCTTCCTCGATACGCGCGGTCGCGTCACTTCCTGTCCGTCTCGTGCGTTCTGCTCCGAGGAGGACTCTTCGGGCCGTGAGTTCCGTTGTTCCACGTTCATGTTCGCCACGTTCTCCACCTTGTTTCGCTCCCATTGCGTCATCCGCGTGCGTCTCGCTGTTTCGCAGCGGGCGCTCGAGGCCGGCGTCCGCTCACGGGATCCGAAGTGCGGGCCCGCGCGCGGTTTGCTTCGACTGCCGCACAAACGGCTCGCTCACCATCTCCAACGTTCCGCCCGACTCCGCCGGCACTTTGCGCCACGGAAAGACACCGTCTGGCGGTGAGCGAGGAAGCCAGTCGATCTCCAAGATAGCCTCCGTGACACCGCTCGGAATTGGCTCCATCACCGCGGGCTCGAGATCTGGATGCCACGGAGCAAGTGGAAGCGGCACTCGCTTCTTGCCAGTCAATGACTGTCCGGGACCGATAGGCCGAGCGGCCGGCATCGTCTCGAAATCAACGGCGATGAAGGACCCCGCGGGCACCGCGTTCACCGACGGGAGCTGACCAGCGAGAAAAACAACCCGTTTCTCCGTCGGCGAGTAATGGATGATGGCCCGTTCCGGAAACACGGCGTAGCCTGGCCCGTACTTCTCGACGACATCGTCGAGTACAAGTAGCTGCTGGTCCGAGCGGTTCTCGACTCGGTAGCTCACGATGACGTCGGATGCCTCACGCGTGATGTCCCAGACGACGTGGAGTGGAGTGGCCGGATCGTGATGCACCTCAGACCCCTGTTTGCAGCACGCAAGGATGACGAACGCAAAACAAGACACAAACGGGAATCTCATCGAGATGTCACCTTGTGCTTTGGCGGGATCGCGGCCGGCGTCGTTCGCCGTCGCACGCTTCCGTCGGGGTTCGTAGGAAGGTTGTACTGGTCTCTGCGGGTCATTCGGTCGTCGCTCTCCGCCTCGGTGCTGTGGTTTCGTTCGCCGACGTTGTGGGTGCCAATCCATCGGCGCTCACCACGATAGCGGTTTTCACTCTCTCGATTCTCGTACTTGCCGAGACCCGTCGCTTCGTACTCCCACAGACCGGTGTCGTTGTCGGGGCCGGACTTGATCCTGTCGCGGTCGACCACGTCGTAGATGAAATCGTGCGCGTGAACGAGCTCGTGATAGAGCGTGACGTCGCTTCGCCCATCGAGTTCGCCCGGCACCGCGTCTTGCCCGGGAACGTACTTGACGTACCCGTTCTCGCCCATCTTGTGATCGACGCCGCCGCCATGGGCATTGCTTCGGTCGAAGTCCCCTCCACGGTAGCGGCCTTGGCCTCCGTGAGATTCGGGCTGATCGTGGTGACGCGATGCGAGTCCTTCCCCTTCTGCAACGGGGGGTGATGCAGCGAGCCGATGAGAGTGCGCCCCGACTCCGTCTGAAGGATGTCGGCGATGTCGTTCATCGCGCCCGTTCGGAAAGTGGCGTAGTTGTCGTCGGACATGTTCGACGGCTGGGCACCAAGGTGTAGATCGCCACGCCCGAGCCTGATGTCACTGTACGTGTGAGCGATCCGTTGGAACTCCTGCTCGCTGACTTGATTCTGCTCGCGTGTACCGATGGCATCGTCCCCAAAGATGTTGAACCGGCTCGCCAGCTCTCGCTGTGCCGCTTGCCGATCCAACATGCCGCCCATGTCGAGTAGCCCGCAAATGCCCTCCTGCGCGAAGCCGCGTTCGAAGTCGAAGACATGCTGCATGATGTCACCGACAGGCGATCCATCACTCTGCATGCCGCGAGGCGCACCTTCGCTGCCGGCGTGAGGGTTCACGGGCCGGAACATCTGCATCGGATAGGCGGCCGATTCGGATCCCGCGTGTGCCCCGACCTCCGCCGGATCGAGCCCGTAGATCGCCGGATCTGGTCGATGGGAGATGTTCCTGCCTGGAGGAAGTCCAAGCCACGCGGCCGGATCAACGTTGCTTGCAGGCGCCATTGGTGCAAGCACCGGCCCGTCGCCTTTCGTCGTTCCTTGGATGGTCCCGCTTGGACTTCCTTGGAGCTCCATCACGGCCCCCGCACGATCACCGACTTGCAAGCCTGCTCGAATGCCGCCATCGATTCGATCAACTCCGGCCCCATGCTCACGCTGCACTCGAAGTATTCGGGTGCCCCTTTGCGCCACCAGAAGACGTGGAGCGCTTGCCGTTCTGCGTCGCCCGTCACGACGATTCGCCGGCCACTGGACCGTTCGTCGCGGAGTACGGGAATAACGGCGCCCCAGTAGGTATTAGTGGCGTCAATCGCCTTGTACCAGTCCTCGTCGGTCCAGTTCCGCACCATCGGTTCGCGTTCAAGGAAGCACGTTTGCCACTGGTCCTTCTCGAAGTCGTCCAGGGGACGCGGGTGCTCTTCGCGTTCCTCCCGTAGAAGCTCGAACAGGTCGCAACTCGACCCGATGCGCATCAGCGCTTTACCGCTCGCGACGCCGCGTGGCTCGAAGGTGCCGTTCGAAGCGAGCTTCCAGTGCTGCGGAATGGCGAGCGTGTATCGGAACGGACGTTGATATGGAGATTCGCCGACAAACCCGAGTTTACCGAATCTCAATTTCTGGACGTGCTTGGATGCGACGAGTCGATTGCTCCTGTCGAGATCCGGATTGTCGCCGCAGCCAACGACCGCGATCGCGAGACACACAGTGACGCTTCTCATGGGGCCTCCGAGGATCGATCCGCTTCGTTTTCCTCTGCAACGAGGGGTGAGTGGGTGCGCGTGCCGAGGAAGTCGTTCCATTGTTGGGCGCGCTGATTCCCGGTACGGGTGTCGTCACATCGATGCGGCGCGCGAACGACGGCAGCATCGAGAGCGGGTGCTGACCCAACACGACGGCACGAAACCTCCGACTCGGCGTCAAGACGCCCAGTCCCGCTTCTTCCGTCCGGCGGAGAAGTCCGCATTTCACAGCCGGTGCATCAGGGCCGACGGCGCCGAGTAGCGCGAGGCGATCCTCGAGCCTCGGCAGAATCGCAGCCAGGATGCTCAGCTCGTTCCGCGCGGAGATCGAGAACAGCAGAGATCGGAACTCGTGATCGATGTCTGCCGCGAGCACGACCAGCGCGATGTCGACATCGATGCCACGTAGCCCGAACGTTTCGGCGAGACGATGCGCGAGAGCACCCGGCTTCCCACGACGATGGTTGAGTTGTTGCTGCCGGCTTGCGGGCGATGGAGTTTCGGCGTCGTCATCCTGCGACAGGAACGAACATGCACTCGCTCGCTCTACTTCTTCGCCGTTGTCCGTCATGAGCATCTTCGAGAGCCGACGAATCTCGTATGCCAGCGGCTCGACGCTCATCGCTCAACCCCAACGGAGTTCACCGTCTTTGGCGCCCAGTGCCGAGCCGAATAGTGTGAACGCGAACTTCCCCCCGCCCTGCTCGATCCTATCGGACCACGTCGCAGCATCGGCAGGCAATCGGGTGCGGGGGATGGAGGTGGACAGCTCGCTCATCGCTACTCCTTGCGTCAGATGAGCGAACCCATCGCCGGCCCCCAACGGGGGTTGCGTACTTTCTCGGTTCGCGACATCGCTGGGCGGAGTTCGTTTGAACCGCCCCGGATTTTCCGGAGGCTCCTAACCTTGAGAGGATTGGAGCTATGGGACGACAGAGCAAAGTACTCAGCAGAGATGCGCGAGCGAGCCGTGCGGCTCGTGTTCGAGCAGCAGGGCAACCATGAGTCGCAGGGGGCCATCGTGTCGGGAGCGATCACCGCGGCATGTCGTGTTGTGAGCGTGCGCTACTTCGTCGTGGATGGCGGATTCAGTGCTGCACGGTCACGCATCGAGACCGAGCTAGGCTGATCCGCCTTCGCAACCTCCGTTAGCGCTCGACATTCAGCTCGCAGTCGTCAGGAAACTGCTCACGAACGTGCATGCTCGTGGGCTCATCGTCGATCGCGAACGTCCACGTCTTGGCGAGCACGTCCAGCTCGATCACTGCGACTGCCTCGGTGTTTGCTTTGCGTTCGATCGCGCGCTTCCAGATCGCGGGAATGTTGCAGCGTGGGATCTCGTCGAGCGTGTCGCCGCACTTGTGCGCCTTGACGATCCAAGCGCCGCCCGTTGTGCTCATCGAGAAGCAATCGTCGTGGACGACCTTTGGTTGAACTGGAGTGCCGAGGCGCCGCTTAACGTTGCGATCGTCGACCCGGCCGAAGTCGATGCTGATCGCACCATACGTCGCGTCGAGCACGCCGACGCGGTCGACGTACGAGTACTTCACGGCCGCGATGACACGCCCGGGCTTCGACTTGGTTACCCACTCGCGAGCCTGTCGTACGAGATCATCGGCGTTCCATGACGACGGCGCCGGTGGTGTGTCTGTACGAGGTAGCGGAGGAGATGGCGGTGGCGTGGGTGCTGGCTCGTCCTTCGTCGACATCGCCCGCGTCATGCATTCGCCATACACCTGGCCGATCTCGGTCATCTTCTCTATCTGGGCTTCGTTAGCGTTGTCGCGTTTGTTGCCTGCGCGCGCGGCCATATCTGTGGACCACTTCGTCATCGTTTCTTGAACCTTGTCGGCGCATGCCTTGTCCTTGCACGCGCACATCTGATCCTTGAACTCCAGCATCGCGACAACCGCGGCGTCCTGGTCGACCTCCGGCTTCTTCATCTTGCACGCAGCCACGAGCACCAAGAACGCCAGCACGTACACCCTCATAGCGGCATCGTAGCTCGCGCTTCGATCTGCACACGAGGGTGAAACGACCGACTTGTTATTCGGTGCCATCGATGGCCGATTCGCGGTGGCGTGGCACGACCTGTGCGCGAGCAGGGGTGGTCCTCGTCCGTGCAGATACGAGGCGCTTGATCAGAACGAAGCTCGTGAGTGCCGACGTCGTCGCACACGATCGTGCCGCGGTACGTGCCGACGAGATCTTTGAAGGTCGCGGCGCTCTTGTCGTCGCGGATGCGGTGGACGACGACGCCCGGCGCGGTCAGACACCACATCTGCCACTTCTTCCGCCGCTGCCGTCGAGTCGAGGCCAGCCGGTTTGATCGAGGCCGATCACCGGCTGCGCGAGCACGTGCGAGAACAGTGCCTCGTCGAGGCTCGTTCGTTGACGAGCGATCGCGTTGGCGAGATCCCACAGCGTCTTCGACGTGATCACGAGGCCGTGGCGCTCGAACTCTCGTGCCTCTCGATCCTGCATAGGACCGCCGAGCGCAGCACCCTCGCGGCCTCAGGTCACGACGGGTACCGCGAGGGTCGTGTCCCTATAGTTGTGTAGAAGCCGATTTCTTGGGCGGCAAGAAAGACCGAGAGAGCCTCCGGGTTGCGACACCCAAGGAGACCTCCCGTGAAGCGACCAACACGATCCCTTCGACTCGACGCTATCGATTCCGTGATCCCGACGCAAGAAGACTTCCTCGCGGACCTGAACGCGCGCGTGCGTAGCGCAGTGCAAGCGACCATCCAGGCGGTCCTCGACGAGGAGCTGGAGAGGCTCGTCGGTGCCGGCCCCTACGAGCGCAGCGACCAGCGCGTCGATGTCCGGAACGGTTGGTACGAGCGGCGCGTCGTGACTACCGCCGGCGAGGTTGCCGTGCGCGTGGGGCGCACGCGTGCCGGTGGCGCGGCGACTGCACCGCTCGGACGGTATGCGCGGCGTCAGGCCGAGGTCGACGACGCGGTGACCGAGGCGTACGTCCGCGGGGTGTCGACGCGCGACATGGCGGGCGTGACCGAGGCGCGTCGGCAAGTCGACGGTCAGCCGCGTGACCAAGCGGCTCGAGGACCAGGTCGCGGGCCTGCGCCGCATGCCCATCACCGAGCCCTTCGCGTACCTGTACCTCGACGCAACCTTCGTCGACGCGCGGTGGGCGCGCAGCGTCGAGAACGTCTCCGCGCTCGTCGCGTACGGCATCGGCACCGACAACAAGCGGCATCTGCTCGGCATCCACATCGGCGTGTCGGAGTCCGAGGCGAGTTGGACCGAGCTGCTCGCCGAGCTCGTCGACCGCGGCCTCTCCGGGGTCAGGCTCATCATCCGCGACGAGCACGCGGGGCTCGAGACCGCCGCGCGCAAGGTGCTGCCCGAGGCGAGGCAGCAGCGCTGCACGGTCCACCTCACGCGAAACGTGATGTCGAACGTCCCGAAGCGGCACCAGAAGCGCCTCGGCCGCGAGGTCATCAAGGTGCTGCACGCCGACTCGCTCGACGACGCGAAAAGGAACCTGAAGGCCTTCCGGTTGCAGTTCTTCAAGCAGTTCCCCGAGGCCGTCGAGTGTCTCGAGCGCGGCTTCGACGACGCGACCACGTACTTCGCCTTTCCCGAGGCGCATCACGTGCGCATCCGCACGACCAACGGCCTCGAGCGCCTGCGCCTGCACGGTGAGATCAAACGCCGAACGCGCGCCATCGGTGCCTTCCCCGACCGCGCGAGCGCGCTGCGCCTCATCACCGCTGTCGCCCTCCAGGTCACGAGTATCTGGAGCGACCGCGTCTACCTCGACGTGTCCCTGCTCGCCGACCATCACGCCGCCGCGGGCCCGGTGCCGTCGGTAGCCATCCACGGTCCGGCGAGCAGTTGCTTCCAATGAACACCGTCGGCAGGCGCGAGTAGATCCGCGGCACGCTCGACGAAGTTGACGAGCGAACCCATCGCAAGCGGAATCCCGCGCTCGGCGAGATCGCGACGGATTCGATCGAGGGGCGCGAGCAACCCAAACTTCTGATG
>JAEYYV010000063.1 GCA_023428295.1 Pseudomonadota bacterium | reverse complement strand
CATGGAGCGTCGCGCGGAGAAACTCCAAGCCCGTCCCGCGATCGCCGCGTGACAGTCCGGACCGCTCGTGCACGTCCCACCGATTCCCGTGCACGGGTGTGTCTTGACTTCGAGGGGACACTACACTTCGGGGTTGGATTGAGTTGCAGCCGAATCGGCAACCCCGCCACCGGGAGGGCTCGTGGTTCAGACCGAGTGGATTGGCAACGCTAAGATCGGCCAAGCATCCAGGTCGGCGCCTGGAATTGTCGACGGTGGCCCGCTATCTCCAGCCGGGTCCGTCATGCTGTACGCGGATATCCTCAAGCACCCCGAGCTTCTGTCCGGTGCCGGTCACGAGAGGAGCGCAGGAATCAACCAGATGTATCTCAACAACGTGAGCGCTCATCCTTCGGACGAGGACTACGGCACGATGGCGGAACGAATGGCTGCAACGATGCCGCAAGGAGCGACGATCGAAGTGCAATGGACCGACTCACCAGAAACGCCCGGAGGCGAGGTTGGTTCCCGCGGTCACGTGAACGGACTGCGACTCGCCCGACAGTTGGCAGAATCCGGACGGCAGGTTTCATTCAGCGTCAGCAACGATCCGAACGACATCGTCGGGCGCGACTTCACGATCAACCAAGGCAAGGGACCCGCGACTTCTGCGTCGGAGATGAGCAAGTACACTCCACCAGCGCCAGACAAACGAGCGACGATCACGTTCGTCGACGGACCAAAACCAAGGACATCCGATGACGGCGCCAACGAGTGACACGTGGGAGGACCTGTCGGTCGTTCGCTGTTACTACTGCTCGGGCACCGGCAAGCAGGGGACGGACACGTGCGTCACGTGTAAAGGCCGAGGCGAATACAAGCGGAGGAGACCCGTGGTCGAGCCGCGATCCGCCGCACGCGAAGGGCACCTGATATGTTGGGCGTGTCTTGGGGCTCGCCAATGCGGCGCTTGCCAAGGCAGCCGCGTGAAACCAGATGGCACCCCCTGCAGAACGTGTGATTTCACCGGAATCTGCGACGAGTGCCACGGCGATGGTGATCTACCCGAGGACCATCCAACATGGACCTCAACCTAGAGAGCATGCTGGCAACAAGAATCAGATGCGAAGTTTCGTTGCCTGGAGAGGTGCGCGAGTGAAGGTCAGGTCCAACGCATTCTTTCCTGGCGAGATCGTCGACGCGGTTCTCGTCGGTAGCCATGACCAGACGTCACGAACGGCGACCACGACGCGCTTGGAGTTGCGGCGTGCCGCAACGCCGGTCCAACTCCCCCCACCAGACGCCGTCGGTACGGAAGTCATTGAAGCGACGCCAGAGGAATGGGCGTTGCTGCGTGCCGCCGGGTATCAGCTTCACCAGGCGACGATGCATGCCCGCTATTCGTTCGGGAACCCCTATGCACCGATGGGCTTCGGTGGCTACTCGGTCGAGGTATTTGTGGACGGCGCTGTCGACCTCATTCATGAACGACATGGAAAACGACGCATGTGGCGAGCGCGAGCAGAAGCTGCGCTCTGGTCACGGCTCGCGACTGCGATCCAGGCGGCGGCGTTCCCGCGCAAGCTGATTCCCACGGGCGCACCACCGGGGACGGCATCGTTCGCGTTCGCTGTCGAGCGTAGCGATGGAGCGATGGACGAGGTGAGCGGTTTCCCGACTGACGAGTACCGTGACGTCGCGTTGTTGTTCAACAGCATCGTTGGGCAGATGACGAAGGATCAGGTGTTCGGCTTCGAGCCGCCTCTCGACATTCGGTATGTCAGTGACGTTCGGGAACTCTGAGCGCAGGTACGCTGCTTCACGTAGGTTGGCAGCGATGGACGAACTGCCGAGGCACTGCCGTCATCGATCTCGGCTTCTTGGCTTCCGTCCGAATACAAGAGCGTTCGGCGCGCTCCGGCTCCATGTGCGAAGCTTCCCCATCGCTTCGAAGCACGCGCTTGCACGAACGTCACGAAGGTGACCGTCCGGTGGACCGTGACCGATCAACGACGCCGGGATGCGACGACATTCGGTCCGTGCATTGCCGCGGTCTCCGACGGAGCGAACGTCAGACGAGCGTCGCTTTGAACGCGGCGGGCGTGAGCTGTTCGGCGGCGAGACCGAAGATCTCGCGATGGGTGCCGAGACGCTCGAACGCCCAAGTCAGATACGCCTGCGCTGGAACTCCGACAGCGCGGCAGGTCGCGATGATGCCGAGCAGGACGCATGCACGGTGTGCACCCTCGGTGCTTCCAGCGAAGAGCACGTTGAGACGGAGCTTGGCGACGTTTTGGAACTCGCGTTCCGTCGGCGAGTTGTCAATGGGAACCAACGGATCGTCGACGAACCGAGTGAGTGCCGCCCAATGCTTGCGGTAGTAGGTGACCGCGGTGCGAAGGGGATCCGAGGGCAGCAGCGACGGTTCGACTGCGGCGAGCCACCGTGCGAAGTTGTCGAGGATAGGGCGGATGCGTGCGCGGCGATGCGCGAGGAGATCGTCGCCGGCGAGGCCGCGGTTTCGCGCGTCTTCCTCGGCGACGTACATCGCGGCGACGAACGCGCCGCCTTCGACGGCGAGCGCCGGCTGCGTTGCCTCGGCATCGCGGAACTTTCGTCGACCGTGAGCATTGCATCCAGCCTCGACGATGCGACCGGCTTCGTAGACGGCGTTGAACCGGTGCTCGGCGTCAGCGGTGAGGGTCCCGCAGAACGACGCGAGCTTGGCCACGATGTCGACGCTGGCCTTGGTCGGCTCGTACTGGAACACGGCGCGAGCGTCGTCGCGATACAGCTCGAGGTACCCGTCGTGCGCGGCGGGCAGTCCCGGCACGATCACCTTGAGCCCGGTGCCGTCGGTAGCCATCCACGGTCCGGCGAGCAGTTGCTTCCAATGAACACCGTCGACAGGCGCGAGTAGATCCGCGGCACGCTCGACGAAGTTGACGAGCGAACCCATCGCAAGCGGAATCCCGCGCTCGGCGAGATCGCGACGGATTCGATCGAGGGGCGCGAGCAACCCAAACTTCTGATG
>JAEYYV010000060.1 GCA_023428295.1 Pseudomonadota bacterium | reverse complement strand
GACGCGCTGGGCGGCGACACCGACCAGCGCGCGAAACCCCACGTCTTTCTCGGCTTCTCTGATCAGCGCTTCTTCCGCGTGCGCTTGATGATCCTCGCGGCGACAGAGCAGCAGGACGTCGCATCCGGCGCGGATGGCAGAGATCGCCGCCACACCGACGTCCATGTGCTCGGCGATCGCGTTCATGTCGAGATCGTCCGACACGATCACGCCCTGGTAGCCGAGGCGATCCCGGAGCACGCCGGTGACGACCTTCGACGACATCGTCGCGGGGCGCAGCGCGTCGAGCGCCGCGAACACGACGTGCGCGGTCATGATCATCGGCAGCTTTGCCTCCGCCGCGCGCGCGAATGGCTCGAGCTCCACACTCGCGAGCCGCTCCCAGCTGTGATCGACGCGCGGAAGCTCGAGGTGCGAGTCGGTGGTGGTGTCCCCGTGACCGGGGAAGTGCTTCCCGCACGACAGGATGCCGGCCTCGTCGAGACCTCGTGCGAAGGCGAGCGCTCGTCGCGCGACGACGTCCGCGGTGGTGCCGAACGCGCGATTGCCGATGATCGGGTTCGCCGCGTTGGTGTGGATGTCGAGCACGGGTGCGAAGTCGATGTCGAAGCCCATCGCGCGCAGCTCGAGGCCAAGCATCTTGCCGATCTGCTCCGACATGATCTCGGCGGCCGCCGGCTCGTGCGTGTCGTGCGACAGCATCGGCGGCCAATGCGTCGCCGGTGCACGCACGCGCTGCACGACGCCGCCTTCGTGATCCACCGCGATCAGCGCGGGCGTTCCGTCGGGCGCCGCGCGATGCAGGTCCGCGTTGAGCGCGACGAGCGCATCGACATCCGTGACCTCTTGCGTGATGCCGTTCGCCGTGACGGCTTCGACGACGAGGTTGCGCTTGAACAGGATCGTCGCGCCGACCTCGCCGCGCTCGAGCTTGTGGCGAAACGCGGGCGTCACCGCGGGTCCCGCGATGCCGAACCAGAGGAGCTGCCCGATATCGCTGCGCGCGTCTGTCACCGCGAGACGGTACTACGCCGAGCAGAACATCGAGTAGGTCGATGTTCGAATCGCTGCGCCGACACCGCGTTCACTCAGCGCGGAAACGACTCGCCCTCGCCGACGAGCTCGAGCCGCGTAGCGGTGCTCTTCGCCGAGTAGACGAGGATCGTGCGCACGGTCGGGAAGCGCATCGCGACGACGAGCTCCTTGCGACCATCTCCGTCGATGTCGACAACCGCGAGCACGTCGAGGATGACCATGGACTTCGTGTCGACCGGCTTTCCTGCTTCGGGCGGGCGCACGAGCTTGATGTCGTAGAGCGAGAACCTCGGCGCGCACGCAGCACCAGCGGTCGGCGCGGCGGTCCACTCGGCCGACGGTCCGCGGACCGGATCGAGCACGCCCGCGAGCGGGAACGCCTCGGCGATCTTGTCGCCGTCGATGTCCACCGCGATCGCATCGCCGGAGATGCACGCACCTCCCGTCGCGAACACCGCCGTCTCGGGCGGATCGTCGGGGCGCACGATCTCGCCGAGCGCGACACCGCAGCTCGCGGTCGCAACGCCACACGCGGGATCCTCGACGCGCGCGTCTTTCGTCGATGGACGGTCGCCGCTGCCCGCCGTGCACGGCGATGCACCGACATACGTGCCGACGCCGACGGAGACAGCCATCCCGACGTCGGCGACGCCGAGCGTATCGAACGTGCCCGCTGCCTTGCCGTCCGTGCCGAGTACGCTGAACCGCGGCACCAATCCGCGCTCCAGCGTGGCGGACACTTCTTCTGCGCGATCGCTCCAGTCGATGGTCCGCATGATGAGCGGCGCGATCGCCGGTCGACCCGCCGCCCCCTGCGGGCACATCTCGCCGACCACGATCTGACGCCCCGTCACCCGCGGTCCCCGTCCCGGTCCGGGATCCGTCTTGGCCACCGGGCCAGGGTCCTCGGGCGGCTTGGGCGGGCTCACCGTCGGAGGGCACCCCGCGACGCCGATCATGAGTGCGATCCAGGCAACGCGGCGCCTCGCGGGACGGTCAGTACCGAGCATCGACGTGCACCATAACCTCACGAAGGTAGACGCGCCGCTTTTGGCAAGACTGGTGCGGTGACTTCGTTGCCTGGCTCGTTTGACTGGCGGAAACAGGCCTGCCTATATTCCGCGCCGGCGACGGTGCCCAAAACCCTCGTGCTTTCTATGTCTTATCGCAACAAGCTCAAGACCGGCATCGTCCTCGCCACGCTCGCAACCACTGCCATCGCCGAGGCGCAGATCGCACCTGGCGGTATGGGCGGTATGGGCGGTCCGCAAACGCCGGCGGGCGAGCAGAAGAAAGAGGGCGTCGCGGAAGCTGCGCCCAAGACGCCAGGGCTCCTCCCGACGACACCTGCGCTGCCTGCGCCCAAGGGTCGTCGCAAGAAATGGAAGTTGCTCGAGATCGACGGCTACTTCCGCCTGCGCACCGACTGGTTCAAGAACTTCCACCTCGGCTACCTCGATCGCGCACGCAACGGCAGCGACCTCGGCGGTGCTCCGTTCCCGCGCGCTCTCGGCTGCACGTCCGATGCGCCGGGCGCGAAGTGCGAGAACCTGTCCAGCGCGAACATGCGCCTTCGCCTCGAGCCGACGATCAATCTCGACGAAGGCACGAGCATCCACATCCAAGCGGACGTCCTCGACAACCTCGTCCTGGGCTCCACGCCGACGAGCGGCCTCGGCTCGTACACGTCGACCAACCTCCCGCCGCTCGGCGCGTTCGGCAACCCGGCCGGCGCGTACGGATCGGGGCAGCAGCCGCCGATCGCGGGGCAGAACAGCGACCGCGACTCCATCGTCATCAAGCGCGCGTGGGCCGAAGTCGCGGTTCCGCTCGGCATCCTCAAGGCCGGCCGCATGCCCAACCACTGGGGCATGGGCATCAACCACAACGGCGGCGGCCAGGATCCGATCGGCGGCATCTACGACACCGACGGCGACTACGGCGACACCGTCGATCGCGTGAGCTTCTCGGCGCAGATCCCGGGAACGCCGCTCCGCGCGATGATCGCGACGGACTGGGCGTCGACGACGCTGGTGTCGAACCAGACGATCTTCAACAAGGGTCGCGAAGGACACCCGTTCGATCTCGACGATCAGGACGACGTCGACGGTTGGATCGGCGTGATCTCCAAGATGGACTCGCCGCAGGACTTCAAGGACACCGTCGACCGCGGGGATGTCGCGTTCAACTACGGCATCTACTTCGAGTACAAGACCCAGAAATGGGACTACAACACCGTCGACTTCGTCACCGGTGGCGGCCCCGACACCATCGCGAACTACGTGCCGCGTGACATGACCGTGTACTCGCCCGACCTGTGGGCGAAGCTCGGCTACGGCAAGTTCACCATCGAGGGCGAGTTCACGGCCACCCTCGGCAAGATCGCGCGCATCGACGACTACACCTCGAAGATCGGCTCGGTCGACATCCGCAAGTACGGTGGCGCGCTGCGCGTGGGTTGGCGCGGCCTCGAGAACAAGCTGCGCCTCGGCGTTGAGGGTGGCTTCGCGTCCGGCGACCAGTACGACAACACGCCGCAAGGCAACACGAACATCGCGTTCGCCAACCTGCTCGGCAACGCGAGCACCAAGAAGCTCACGCAGTTCATGTTCGATCGCGATTACCGCGTCGACATGATCCTGTGGCGCCACCTCATCGGCGCCGTCACCAACGCTGGCTACGTGAAGCCGTCGCTGTCGTACGAGCTCACGAAGTCGATCGCGTTCCAGGTCGCCAACATCACGAGCTTCGCGCTCAAGCCCGTCGCCACGCCCGGCAACGAGACGATGTACGGCACGGAGTTCAACGGTGACATCGGCTACCGCAGCGGCGGTCTCTACATCGGCATGTCGTACGGCGTGCTGTTCCCGTTCGCGGCGATGGCGCACCCGGACATCAACAAGGGCGGCGTGGACAACGCGCTCGGTTGGGGCACGGATCCGGACACGGGTGCGTCGAACATCGGCGATGCGCCCGGCACGGCGCACACGATCCAATCGAAGCTGATCCTGTCGTTCTAACGCTGGGACGGGCTTCTAGAGCTCGCCGAGCGCGGTCACCAAGCGATCGATCGGCACGATCTCGAGACCGAACGTCTCCTCGATCCGCGCTGCGTTCTGCGCAGGGACGAGCACGCGTGAGAAGCCGAGCCGCGCTGCTTCCGCCAGGCGCTGCTCGCACAGCGGCACCGCGCGGATCTCGCCGGCGAGGCCGACCTCGCCAAACACGATCGTCTTTGCATCGATGGCGCGGCCGCGCATGCTCGAGGCGATCGCGCATGCGATGCCGAGATCGATCGCGGGCTCGTTCAAGCGCAGGCCACCCGCGACATTGACGAACACGTCGCGATCCAAGACATCGCACTGCGCGCGCTGCGCGAGCACCGCGAGGAGCAGCGACACGCGATTGCCGTCGACGCCCGCCGACGTGCGACGCCCGAAGCCCGCCGTAGCCGGCGCGACGAGCGCTTGAATCTCCACGAGCAGTGGGCGCGCGCCGTCCGCCGACGCGACGACGACGCTGCCCGGCGCACCGATCGGTCGCTCCGCGAGCAGGTGCGCCGACGGGTTGGGCACTTCGGCCATGCCGACGCCGCGCATCTCGAATACTCCGATCTCCTGCGTGGAGCCGAAGCGATTCTTGTGTGCGCGCAGGATGCGATACGGCCCGCCGTCTCCCTCGAGCTGGAGCACCACATCGACGAGGTGCTCGAGTGTCTTGGGTCCCGCGATGCCGCCGTCCTTGGTCACGTGCCCGACGAGGATGGTCGGCACGCCCGAGGTCTTGGCGAACTGCATGAGCCGCCCCGCGCACTCGCGGACCTGCGCGAGCGAGCCCGGGATGGAATCGAGCACTGGCGTGTAGATGGTCTGCACCGAATCCACCGCGAGGTACGCGGGCTTTGCTTTCTCCGCGTGCGCCAGGATGCGCTCGACATCCGTCTCCGCGACGATGGACAAGCTCGGATGATCCGCGCCGACACGACGCGCGCGCATGGCGGTCTGCGCGACGCTCTCCTCCCCTGTCGCGTACAAGACACCGCGCCGGGTCTCACTCGTGGCCGTTTCGCGCGCGAGACCCGCGAGTGCTTGCACGAGCAGCGTGCTCTTTCCGACGCCCGGATCACCGCCGAGCAACACGAGGCTGCCCGCGACAAAGCCACCACCGAGCACGCGATCGAGCTCGCCGATCTTGGTGGAGCCACGATCCTTGGCGAGCACCTCGCCGACATCCGCGATCGAGACGGGTGCGCCACCATCCGCGACACCCGCGGCGCTCGCACGAACGTGTCCGCCCGCATCCACTTCCTCGATCAGCGAGTTCCACGTCTGACACGCGGGACAGCGCCCCAACCACTTCGACTCGACGTGACCGCACTGGTCGCAGCGATAGATGCTGCGCGACTTGAGTGCTTTCACCTTCGCCATCCCACGAGCTGTAACAGATCCGTCTGACGTCGCTCTTGTAGGACGCTCGCCGACGCCGCATCGCCCTCGGAAAATCCATGGGTAACGCCTCGGGTAAGTCGCCGTTCGCGTGGCTTGCGCGATCATGGCGCTCCACAGCAACCTGTCTTCGAATGGACGACCGCAGCAAGCGCAAGGAGCGTGTGTTGCTCGTTGCGCCCCAGAACGAAGACACGATGCTGCTCGCCGGTCTGCTCACGACCGCGGGCTACTCGCTCTCGACGGTGTTCGACACCCAGACCGCGCTCGCGCTGTCGACGGCGGGAATGCCGGATCACGCGATCATCGATCTCGCGACGCCGGGTGTCGACGGTGTCTCGCTCGCGGATCGCCTCCGCCTCCTCGACGCCGGTCGTCGTCTGCGCATCGTCGCGATCGCAGCGCGCGGATGCGCCGCGCCCGATCATGCGGCGCTCGACGCCGTGGTGGCGCACCCCACGACGGTCACGCGGCTGATCGATGCACTCGGCGCTAGCGCGACCGCGCGTGATCGATAAGCGCGCGCACCGCGCGACGAGCGAGCTCCGCGGCGTTGCCGTCCTGCACGACAGCCCACACGCCGACCTGTGACGGTGCCAGCTCCGCATGCGCGACGACGCGGTTCGCGGTGATCGAGTCACGCGCGATCGAGAGCGGCACGAACGAGACGTTGCCCGGACGCGCGGCGGCTTCGAGCATGAACATCGCGTCGTCCGCTTCTGCGGCCACGACCGGACGCAGTCCGCGCTCGTCCAGGAACGCTTCGACCTCCCAGCGGAAGCCCGACGTCGCGCGATAGCTCACGAGGCGCAGGTTGCTCCAGTCGCTCGCGGGCTGCGTTCCCGGCGAGCTGATCGCGACGAGCGTGGTCGCTGCGACCTGGGTTGCTTCGAGTCCGCGCTTCGCCGGCGCGGCGGGCTCCGCCTCGCACAGCACGAGATCGAGCTCCGTAGCACGCACGTCGCGCAACAGCTCGATCGTCTCTCCAGTGCGGATCGTCGGCAGACAGTTCTCGAGCGCGAGCAGCGGCATGAGCAGATCCGCCGTCGCGGTGCGGCCGATCGCGCCGCTGATGCCGACGCGCAGCGACGTCGGCAACTCGCGCTTCGCGTGACCGAGCGCTTCGGCGAGGCGCTCGCCGGCGCGGAACATCACCGACGTGTGCTCGAACGCCATCTTGCCGGCTTCCGTGAGTCGCAGTCCCGTGGGGAGCCGCTCGAACAGCGTGACGCCGAGCCAGCGCTCGAGCGTCCGGATCTGCTCGCTCACCGTTGGCTGCGTGACACCGAGTCGCTCCGCGGCGCGAGCGACGGAACCCTCGTGCGCGGCCACGTGGAAGTAGTGCAGGTGGTTGTAGTTCAACATCCTGTCTCACTGCGTAACACTCGTAGCGAGAGCGAACAGCGCAGGCCGAGTAAGGCGCGCGCGAGACGATCGCACGACCGGGCGCGCGCGCACGTGTGTCTCTATCGCGCGTCGACAACGTGGCTTCGACTCCGCGCTCGGCGTCAGCTAAGGCGCTTGCGAACCGATTCTTGTTTCGCGCGAAGCTTCTCCGCGAGCTCGCGACGGCCGAGCGCGCGCGCGCGGGTCTCGCCGATGCCGAGCCATCGCACCGCGTGGCTGACGGATCCCGCGGCCAAGAATGCACGGCTCGCGGACAGCGCGACCGCGACGTCGCCGCGATCCTCGTCGTGGCGGCGCTCGAACATCGCCTGCGCTTTCTCGATCTGGCCCGCGCTCACGTAGAAGTCCGCGAGCCCGTCGCGCACCGCACCGAGGCGCTCGGGGCCGTGCGGGAAGTCCGCCATCGCGCGCGCGTACGCGTCGACGAAGTCCTCGTATGCCTTCACCGTGCGCTCGACGTGCTGGCGACCGAGCTCCACGAGCAGCTCGAGGAACGGCGCGTAGAACACGTAGCTATCGATGGGGCGCGCGAGCAGCGCGAGCACCTCTTGGAACGACAGCTCGTCACTCTCGTTCGCCGCCGCGGCGAGCGTGGCTGCTTCGATCGCGCTCGAGGTCCCGCCGAATCGCGCGCGCGCCTCGTCGAGCCCGTAGTCACGCACGATCTCGGAGACCCGCTCCGCGCGCGCCACGTGCTCCGTGATGCCTTCCCAGTCGAGGAACTCGGGCCCCGCCACCGTGTCCGGCGTCGAGAAGCCCGGCTGGAAGTGGCTCTCCCAGATAGCCCCGTTCGCGGTCAGCGCTTGGCGGGCGGCGGCGATCTCCTCGGCCGACAGCCAACTGATCCGCATCCCCTCACCCTATCACTTCTTTTTCGGCGGAGTCTTCGGCTTCTTCGGGTCGGTTTTCTTCCCGCCACTGGCGTCGCCGCCGAGCGCTCCGATCTCTTCCTCGATGCGCTTTGCTCCCTCGGCATCTTTGCCCTTGTTGAGCTCGAGGTACTTGTTGAACGCCGCGATCGCTTTGTCGTTCTGGTAGTCCTTCTTGTACATGAAGCCCAGGTCGAACCAGCCTTCGGCGTTGCTCGGATCGAGACCTGTCGCCTTCTCGTAGTGCGTGATCGCTTCGGTGACCATGTCCTTGCGGCGATAGATCACGGCGAGGTTGAAATGGAAGTTGGCGTCGTTGGGCGAGAGCTCGGTCGCCTTCTTGTACGCCTTCAGTGCATCGTCATCACGCTTCGCCGTGCGATACGCGACGCCGAGGTTGTTCCAGTACTGCGCCTCGTCGGGCTTGTTCTTGGTCGCCGCTTCGAGGTCCGCGATCGCGCCTGGCAGGTCTCCCTTCTGCCGCTTGATCGTTCCGAGGTTCGCGCGAATCTCCGCGTCGTTTGGCGCGAGCGTCTTTGCTTGCTCGAGCGCCTTGAGCGCCTTGTCGACATCCTTGTTGCGGAAGTACGCCATGCCGAGGTTGGCCCACAGCACCTTGTCCTTCTTGATCACCGCGGTCGCGTTCTCGTACGCGGTGACGGCCTTCGCGTTGTCGCCCTTGGCCTTGTAGAGGTTGCCGAGGGAGCTCCACGCCATGCCGTGCTTGGGGTTGGCGGCGACCGCTCTCTCGAGCGTCTTGATCGCTTCGTCGTTCTTGCCCTGCTGCTTGTAGGCAAGGCCTTGCTTGTAATAGGCGTCCGCGTCCTCCGCGAATGCTGCCGACGGGACCGCAACGAGCGCACCGAACGCGAACAAGATCCTTGCGAGACGCATGGTTCCTCCGACGCGGAGAGTAACAGCGTTATTCAGCTGGGCCCAAGTCCCCCTGAAACGTCAATAAGCGCTGGCCACCCCATGATAGGGGCGTCTCTCACACAGTGCCGTCCGCGTCGATGACGGTTACATGCTGTCCGCGTCGCCGCCTACGTGCCGTCGACGTCGGCGATCCAGCTACGCCTCGGCGGTGGCCGGTGTGTTCTCGGCCGCTTCCACGCGCTCTGCGATCGTCGGCGCCGTGGCCTCGACACCGAGCTCGACCTCGGCCAGCGCCTCGCCGCTCGCCGCGACGTCCTGGCTGAGCTCGTCGAGCTGCTTGGTCGCGACCGTGGTCGACGCGCGCGTGGCCTCCAGACCCGTTGCCGCGAGCTGGAACTTCTCGAGCGTCGTGACGTGGTTGTGCATCCGCGCGACCAAGCGCTCGCGGCCCTGACGAATGTGCGAGCGGTAGCGGCGCTGATCGTCGAGCGCCGCGCGCGCTTGCTGGTACTGCGCCTTCACCTCGGGATCCGTCGCGGCGGCGATGCGCTTGTCGAAGTCGTCCATTCGCGATGCGAGCTCGAGATCCGATGCGCCGGTCAGCTTCACCTCGGCCGACTTGGCCGCGACCTCGAGCGTCTTCAGTACGCCATCACGAACAAGCGTCTTGCCGCTGTCGGTGTCGGCGAGCTTGTCCCGGGTGGTGTTCCAGATCGAGACCGAGCGATCGCACAGCCCTTTGACCTCGGGGTCGAGGTTCGCCGGGAGGTTGCGCACGGCCGCAGCGACGGGATCGAGCGCGAGCTTCGCGTGGCGCGGTAGCATCGCGAGCACGCCGACCATGCCGAAGGCGGCGGCGCTCGTGCCGAGCTTGATCCACTCGGGCCAGTTCCGTGTCTCGTACGCCGTGCTGATCTTGAGCGCGCACCACATGCCGAGCAGCGCGACGCCCGCACCGAGGCCGAGCGAGAGCAGGCCCTTCAGATCCTTGTGCGCGACGGCGACACCGAGCGAGAGCACGGTCGCGATCACGGCGAGCATCGGCCATCCGAGCGGCATCACGAACAGCGGCACACACGCGGCTGCCGCCGCGAGCATTCGCAGCGGCGCCTTGCCATGCGCGATCGCGGTTCCACACGCGATGCCGAGAACGCCGCCCGCGATGGGCGCGACCGGCCACGTCGTGACGGGCGTGAGAGCCATACCGAACAGCAACGAGCTCCCGACCATGCCGAGCGCGGCTTTGTGAAACGACGCGTGATCACCGAACCGAATGTCCATGGCTCGTATGAACGCGGCACGCGGGCTGTTCGATCTAGCGACCCGTGTAAGGATCCTGTCGCCCGCCGAAACCGAGAAAGGCCCGGGAACCCCAGGCCTTTCTTGACTGCCTACATCTGGCAGGTTCGTCGAAGGTTCTCGATTAGAACGTGAAGCGGAAGCCCAGCTGGACCGCACGCGGCGCCTGGACGACGCCGGTGATGAGGTTGTTGTTGCCGCCGGTGTTGTTGAAGTTCTTGTTCTTCACGGGGGTCGTGTTGACCTCCTGACCGGTGACACCGTCGACCGTCTTCAGGTGCTTCAGGTCCTCGGCGTCGCCACCGATGATCGGGTTGACGAAGTCGTAGGTGTAGTTCTCGTCGCGGTTCAGCTCTTCCTGCTGGTTGAACACGTTGAACACGTTGACGAAGCCTTCGATCATCCGGCTCTTGCTCAGGCGGTAGCCGTACGCGAGACGAATGTCCGCTTGCGTGGTGAACGGCGACCGGGTGTTCGAGCCGCGCGGGAGGATGTACGACTCGCCGCTGCCGTAGATCGGGTGCGCACCGAGCACGTTGTGCGCGATGCCCGACTGACCGCGGAGGCTCGCGCCGACGACGAACTGACCTGCCTTGCGAAGATCGAACGCGTAGAAGCCATCGACCTTGATGTTGTGCGGGCGATCGAGACCGAGCGAACCGTAGCGGTTGGCCATGAGGTTCGGGAGGTCGTAGAGCGACGTCAGGTTCGGGTCGAGCTGACCGGTCTCCGTCGAGAACAGACCGGGGTAGTTACCGCGCGACATCGAGTACGTGTAGCTCGCGATGAGCAGCGACTGCTTGGTCGGGCGCTGCGTCACCGTCAGCTGCAGAGCGTCGTAGTCGCGGATCGGCTTCTGGAGCTTACCGACCGCCGCGAGGCTCTTGGCGCGCGTGGCGTAGACCTCGCCGAGCGCCTGCTGCACCGGATCCGACGATCCCATGAGGTCGGCGGCCTGGCGCTCGAGCTCCTCCGCCTCCGACTTGAAGTCGAAGCCCGGGTTCGTGATCAGGTACGTGTTGCCACCGTCGACCGAGATGTCCTCGATGACGACGGGCAGGGTGCGGTGGATGTAGTTGAGGCCGACCTTGAAGTCCGCCGCGATCTCGTACTCCGCGCCGAGGATGAGCTCGTCGGTGTGCTGACCCTTGAGGTTCGGCGAGACGTACTCGAAGCCGCCGCCGAGGATCGCCTGCTGCGTCCGATCGGTGCATTGATCGAGCGTGTTCACGAGGTCCGATCCCGTCATGCCGGGCGTGTGGTTCACGTCGCAGTTCGGGTCGTACGCACCGGACGTCGGCGGGCGGCGCGCGCCGTTGATCGCGGTGAAGTTCGTGATCTCGCCACCGAACGCGCGGACCTGGAGATCCATCGGAACGTTCTCGTAGAAGCGGCCCCAGTGACCGAAGATCTTCGACTTACCTTCTTTGGTCGGGTCGTAGATGAGGCCGATGCGCGGCGCGAACAGGTTGTCGAGCGTATAGGCGCGGTCGGGGACCACTTCGCCTTCCGGCGAGGTCTGACCCTTCAGCGCCTCGGCGACGTAACCGACCTGCTGCTCCCAGCGCAGGCCGGCGTTCAGCGTCAGGTTCGGCAGGATCTGCCAGCTGTCCTGCACGAAGGCAGAGATGCTGCGGTGGGTGGTATCCGCGCGAACACCTTCGGCGCGCTCGCAGATCGCGAGGCCGTTGGCGCAGAGCTCTTGTCCCTGCTCGAGCATCACCGAGTTGGGATCGGCCTGCTCCGCCATGGTCAGGTTACGAACGCGATTGAAGAACTCGCGCAGCTGCCAGTTGCCGCCGACCGAGCGACGGTAGACAGCGCCACCCGAGTAGCGATTGAACGCGTTGTACGTGGACAGCTCGGTGTCGAGACCGACCTTGAACACGTGGTAGCCGGCCGCCTTCACGCGGTGCGTGAGCGAGACGGAGCCGCTCGTACGCGTGTTGGTGCGATCCTCGATGAACGAGAGGCCCTGCTCGGAGTAGCCGAACACGGGGCAGTTCACGATGTTCGGATATGGATCGTTGGGGTCCGCGTCGTTGCAGCGATCGATGTTCGACTCGAGACCGTTAAAGTCGTAGAGCGAGCGGTTGTAGTTGTAATAGACGTACGGGACGTCCTGCGCCGAGCTGAACGGCGCCTCTTTGCTGAAGCCGTAGTGGTAACCAGCGACGGCGTCGATCTGCGTCTTGTTGTCGTTGAACTTCGACGTCCACTTGCCAGCGACGTCGTACGAACCGTCGTCGTACTTCCACTGCGACTGCGCCGGATTGCGGAGGACGCCCGCGACGTCCTCGGCGTTGCGCGGGTTGCCGAACACGGACAACTGGAACTGGTTGTTCTGGTTGATCGCGCCGTTGATCTTGGCGGTCAGGTAGTACGTCTTGAAGTCGCGCGGGATCTCGCGCGTCGCTTCGTCGATCCGCTCCTGCTCGAGGAAGCCCGTCGTCTGGTTCACGTCCGGCACGCCGTCTTGATCACGGTCGACCTGCGAGTTGACGAAGCGCTTCGTGGTGCTGTGGGAGAACGACGGGTTGAAGCCGACGTGGAACCAGAGCTTGTCCTTGATGATCGGACCGCCGACTTCGCCACCGAGATCGTAGCGGTAGTCGAGATCGGTCTTGCTATCGATGGCGCCACCCTCGCGGGCGAGCTCGCGCGCGCTCGAGATCAGTGCGCCCGGCTGGAAGTAGCCGAACACCGATCCGTGGAACTCGTTCGAGCCCGACTTCGTGACGACGTTGACGATACCGCCCGTCGCACGGCCGAACTCGGCGTTGTAGCCACCGGTGATGACCTCCGTCTCCGAGATGAACTCGTTCGGCAGGTTCGACGACAGACCGCCGTACGCGGTGTCCGTCGTGTTGATGCCCTCGATGATGTACGTGTTCTCGGCCGACGTCGCGCCGGACAGCGAGATGCCGTAGTTGTCGCCCTGTGCGCCGGCTGCCGAGCCGAGCACGCCACCGAAGGTACGCGCGGTCGGAATGTTCCGCGTGTAGTCGTCGGTGATGGAGACACCGGTCTTCGTCGAGCCTTGATCGACGACCGGCGCCGTTCCCGAGATCGTGATGACCTCGCCCTTGGGCTTGTCGGCGCTGGCGCTCGTGTCGACGGTGACGTTGACGACGGCTTCCTTGCCGACCTGGATGAACACGTTCGAGCGCGAGAACGTCGCGTCGCTGTAATAGACGGTCAGGACGTAGATGCCGGGAGGCAACGACGTGATGAAGTACTGGCCGTCGGCCTCGGTGATCGCGACCTGCTCGCCTTGAAGGGCGGGCGACGTCGCGACGACGGTGGCGCCGATGGCAGGCTCGCCGGTCGCCTTGTCGCGGATGATTCCGCGAAGGCCACCGACGTTCGCGCTGCCTTGCGCGTGCGCCGTCTCGAGCTCGACGAGTGATCCGCCTCCAATGAGGAGAGCGGAAACCATGATGGACGATAGAACTTTATTCATGGGTCTCTCCGGTTAGAGGCAAACGACAGGAGCGGCGGCCGGGCCGGCCGTCGCGACCGTGAAGTTGATGACGCGGTCAGCCGCTTGCGTATAGGTGTTGCCGAGGACGTCATCGACCGTCGCGCCCGCCTTGAGGGTGAGCGTGTAGTCACCGGCCATGAGCGGCGCGGTGGTCGTCAGGCGAATGCGGCACGACGTGGACGCCGGCGCGCAGCCAACGGCGGTCGGCGCGGCGAACGTGACGCCGGTGCTGGGCCCCTCGATGGTGATCTCCGTCGCGGGGTCGAGCGACGCGGGCGCCATCGACTGGTTGAACGAGATGTCGAAGGTGGTGTTCGACGCGTCCGTCGCGCGGCGCGCGGTGCCGTTATTGGCGGGCACCGTGCCGGTCACGGCGATCGCCTGCGTCTTCCACGAGAGCATGAGCGCATTGGCCTGCGTGTACATCGCGCCGTGCGCATCGAGGACCGTCGCGCCCGCGTTGAGCGTGAGCGTGTACGTCGTGTCGGGCTGGTAGTTGCCTGCGAAGAGGAAGTCACCCTCGGTCGAGGTGGCGACCGCGATGCTGTCGACGGCCGGGGTCAACGACCACTCCGACGCGTCGAGCGACGCGAGGTCGAGGACGTTCGTGAACTGCACCAAGGGCTTGCGCAGCGGCGCCACGGTGTCGTTGTTGTTCGGCACGGTGCGATCGAGCTCGAACTCGGTCGTCGCGAAGTCGACCTTGGTGCCGTCGGCGGCCGACGGTGCGCCGAACGTGGTCTCGCGACCGCAGCGATCGGCGAGCTTGGTCCCCTGGCGGAACTGGAAGGAGTAGTCCTTCTTCTCCGCTTCGAGCGGGTCGGCCGGGCCGAGGCCCCACTCGGTCACGCCGGACTCGGTGAAGATGCCACCGCCGATCGCGTCGGCGATGTTGTAGACGTAGTAGTCCTGCGGCGCCGAGCCGAGACCGACGATCTCGAACTCGCACTCGTCCATGCCCGCGCCCTCGTCACACCACGAGGCCGGATCGACCTCGGTGTTGAACTGGACGAGGAAGTTGTCGTAGTAGGGCGCGAGGGGCGTGAGCTCCGAGCCGTTGGCCGGATCGATGGTGACGATCTGGAGCGGCGCGATCTTGAACGGGAACGGTCCGCGCTCGGCGGCGGGCACGAGCTCGCCGGACTTGTCGCGGATGGTGTCCTTCAGCGTCACCGTGCACATGCTCGACGTCGCGATCGTGCGCGGGTCATCCGGCTGGATCACGAGCGAGGGGCCGAGCGGCCACGTGACGGCGTTGCCCGCGGGCGAGTAGAAGCCGTCGTACGGAACGTCGACCATTCCGCCGTTGATCGACTCGCACTGGAGCGTGACCGGCTTCGTGTTCGCGATCGTTCCGTAATACGTGTCGGTTCCGAGCCCGGTGTCGGGATCGATGATCTCGACGAGCTCCTCGACCGATGGATCGAGCAGCTCGTCGAACATCACGCGCACGTACCATCCATCGGGGTACGCGTTGTCGACCATCGGCGCTTCGATCGATGGATCGTCGTCGCAGATCTGGACAAAGGAGAAGTCCGGGAGGCCAACACTCGTTGGTCGCTTCTCGTCATTTCGGGCGCAGTACGTCGCGCTTTCGGAAAGCTGCGCCGTGGGATCATTTCCCACGAGAACCGCGAGTACCTGTGGCGGTCCCTCAGGTCTCAGGTCAGTGTTCTGCTCGGGTGTTCCACAACCGACGAGGGCGACGGCGGTGGTAACGAACCCGTGCAAATGCTTCCGCATTAGCTCGGACATTGAGTAGCCTCCCAATTCAGGACAAGGACAGATAACGAGACAGATAACGAGCCGCAGCGGCGTCGCACATCCGCAACGACGCGAAAGTCATCGCGCATTTCTTGGGGTAACGCAAGTCGCGCGCGTCTCACTACCCAATATCTTCTTGACAATATGTGTTTCGAGACTCGGACTGCGCTCGGGCGCCACACCGTGAACGTCTGAACCTTGACTGCGACACACGGATAGCCCGCTGGGATTCTTGGGCTCGCCTGCGACACCGCTGACTGAACCCACCTTCGTTCACTGCGACGGGCGCCGAAAAAGAAAACGCGCCTCATGCGAGGCGCGGCCCGATCTCGATGCGGGGTGGATCACGAAACCGAGACTGACTCGTCAGCTCGCGCGTGATCGCGAGAGCACGAGGTCACGCGTTCGGACGCTTGCCGTTCTGCGCTGGACCACTCGGCTGCGCGTGCGCCGCTGCAGGGCGCGTGGCCTTCTTGTCGTCGGCGATCTCGGCGCCCGCGGGAGCCTCGGGCGCGACATCGATGCCGATGCGGCGCACGTTGTAGTGCGCGAGCACCTTGGCTTCGATCGCGTTGTAGACCTCGGGGTGCTCGGCGAGGAACGTCTTCGCGTTCTCGCGGCCCTGACCGATGCGCTCGCCGTTGAACGAGAACCACGCGCCGCTCTTGTCGACGATGCTTGCCTCGCTCGCGAGATCGACGAGGTCGCCTTCGCGCGAGATGCCCTGCCCGTACAGGATGTCGAACTCGACCTCCTTGAACGGCGGCGCCATCTTGTTCTTCACGACCTTCACGCGCGTGCGGTTGCCGATGACGTCCTCGTCCTTCTTCAGCGCACCGACGCGACGGATATCGAGGCGGCACGACGCGTAGAACTTGAGAGCGTTGCCGCCCGTGGTGGTCTCCGGCGAGCCGAACATGACGCCGATCTTCATGCGGATCTGGTTGATGAAGACGACCATCGTGCGCGAGCGCGAGATGGCGCCGGTGAGCTTGCGCAGCGCTTGGCTCATGAGGCGCGCTTGCAGACCGACGTGCGCGTCCCCCATCTCGCCTTCGAGCTCGGCCTTGGGCGTGAGCGCGGCGACGGAGTCGATGATGATGACGTCGATCGCGTTGGAGCGAACGAGCATGTCGGCGATCTCGAGCGCCTGCTCGCCGCAGTCCGGCTGGCTGACCAGCAGCTCCTCGGTCTTCACGCCGAGCTTCTTGGCGTAGTTCACGTCGAGCGCGTGCTCTGCGTCGATGAACGCGCACACGCCGCCGCGCTTCTGCGCTTCCGCGACGATGTGGAGCGTCAGCGTGGTCTTGCCGCTCGACTCCGGTCCATAGATCTCGACGATGCGTCCGCGCGGCAAACCGCCGATGCCGAGCGCGATATCGAGGCCGAGCGAGCCGGTCGGGATGACCTGGACCTCGCGATCGATCGGATCCTTGCCGAGGCGCATGATGGCGCCCTTGCCGAACTGCTTGTCGATGGCGCTCAGGGCGAGATCGATCGCCTTGTCACGCGAGGCGTTGTTGTTCTGTGTGGTGGTCGACGCTTCCTTGGACATCGTGGCTGCTCCCTCGTGGTTGGCGATCTAGAAACTCGGTCCCTGTCCGCGCGGCCACCCGTCATCGGTGTCTTCATCCCTGCTGCCGCGTGAATCGCTAGACGCTGTTGATGCGCCCAGTGATACCGCCCTGGTCTGACGTTCAGCGGTCTGTTCAGGGGAGATCGATGCGGTTTCGAAGCCGATTCTCGCCAGCTCTCGATACACGGAACCAGTGGATTTGGTTTCGCTTTCGAAGAGGGTGATCGAATCGATTCGGGTGTCACCGAACATTTGTTCAGATACCGGTAACACAGCCTCTTTGAGCGGTCTACTTTCCCGCAGCCTTCCAAGCGTCACGTGAGGATGAAACGATCTCTTCTGCGTCGCGAAGCCCAGCGCCTCCATCGCTGTCTCCACCTTGGTCGCCAGCGCCACGAGCTCGGCGCTCTCGACGCCGGCCCACACGATCGTCGCCTTGTCGAGCGACGGGAACCCGCCGAGTCGCGATGATTTCAGCGTGAACCCCGTCGTGCCGCGCACCGCGTCGGCGAGCTTGTCGCGGATCGCGTCGACGGCCTCGGTTCGTGTCCAGCCGAGGAACGCCAGCGTGACGTGATAGTTCGCGGGCGAGACCCACTTCACGTCGGCGCCAGCATCCCGCGCGCGGCGCGCGATGGTCTCCACCGCCTGCGAGAGGTTGTTCGCGGTCGCGATCGACACGCGCACGCCGACGAAGAGTCGCTTCGATGGCGCTCTCTCCGGCGGCAGCGCCTTCACCTCGATCTCGCGCAGCGCTGGGTTTGGCGGACGCTCCGCAGCGCCGGGCTTGTCGTCGCTTTTCGCGCCGGTCTTGTCGTCAGGCTTCGGGTCGGTCTTCGGGTCGGTCTTCGGGTCGGTCT
>JAEYYV010000435.1 GCA_023428295.1 Pseudomonadota bacterium | reverse complement strand
AGCTCGCGCCGATCCTCGAGCTTATCAAAGCGGGGCAGTTGCCCGCCGCGAGGGTGGCGCTCGAGACGCTGACCGCGAGGTCGCCGAACGTCGCCCGGTACCAAGCGCTGCTTCACTATGCGCGGGGCCGCGAAGCCCAGCTCGCGAAGCGGGTCGATGAAGCACGGGTGGAGCTACAGGACGCGCTCCAGATCGATCCCGACCTCGCGCTCGCCAAGACCGCCCTGGCAGAGCTGTTCACTCGGCGCAAATAGGTATACTGACCGCGTAGATGGGCAGGGTCATCGGTATCGACCTCGGCACCACGAACTCGTGTGTCGCCGTGCTCGAGGGTGGGGAAGCGACGGTCATCCACAATCAGGAGGGCGGGCGAACCACGCCCTCGATGGTGTCGTGGAACGCCGACGGTGACGTGGTCGTGGGCGCCGCCAGCAAGAGGCAGATGGTGACCAACCCGCAGCGCACCGTGTTCGGCGCGAAGCGGCTGATCGGTCGCAAGGCCCACGATCGCGACGTCACCGACATCGCGAAGCGGCTGCCGTACCAGATCGTCGCCGCCAAGAACGGCGACGCATGGATCGATATCGCCGGTACGCCGCGCTCGCCGCAGGAGATCTCGGCGCACGTACTCGCGAAGATGAAGCGCGTCGCCGAGGACTACCTCGGGCAGCCGGTGACCGAAGCGGTCGTCACCGTGCCCGCATACTTCGACGACGTGCAGCGCCAGGCGACCAAGGACGCCGGGGCGATCGCGGGGCTCACCGTGCGCGCGATCCTCAACGAGCCCACGGCAGCCGCGCTCGCGTACGGCGTGCACCACCAGCACAACCAGCGTCTCGCCGTGTTCGATCTCGGCGGCGGTACGTTCGATATCTCGATCCTCGCGATCGAGAACGGCGTGTTCGAGGTGCTCGCCACGCATGGCGACACCACGCTCGGTGGCGACGACTTCGATCGCGTGATCATCGATCTGCTCGCGGATGACTTCCACGCCGAGCACGGCATGGATCTGCGCAAGGACTCCGTCGCGCTGCAGCGGCTCAAGGAAGCGGCCGAGCGCGCGAAGATCGAGCTGTCGAGCGCGATGACCACGGACGTGAACCTGCCGTTCATCGCCGCCGGTGCGACCGGCCCGCTTCACTTGATGCGCGAGATCGATCGCGGTCAGCTCGAGCGCGCGTGCAAGGGGCTGCTCGATCGCCTCGACGGTCCATGCCAGAAGGCGCTCTCGGACGCGCATTGCTCTCCGCAGGACATCGACCAAGTGCTCCTCGTCGGCGGCATGACGCGCATGCCGGCGGTGCAAGAGCGTGCGGTCTCCATCTTCGGACGACCGGCGAGCAAGGGCGTCAACCCCGACGAGATCGTCGCCATGGGCGCTGCGGTGCACTCCGGCATCATGGGCGGCGAGCTGCAAGAGGTCGTGCTGCTCGACGTGACGCCGCACGACATGGGCGTGAAGGTCGCGGGCGATCGCATGTCGGTCGTGATCAGCGCGAACACGAGCATCCCGACGCGCGCGAAGAAGGTGTTCGCGACCACCGAGGACGGACAGAACTTCGTCGCGATCGAGATCTATCAGGGCGAGAACGAGCTCGCGTCCAAGAACCGCCGGCTCGGTCGCTTCGTGCTCGGCGATCTGCGCGCGGCGCCGCGCGGACAGACCAAGGTCGAGGTGAGCTTCACGATGGACGCCGACGGGATCCTCGAGATCACGGCGGCCGAGATCGGAACGGGCCGCGCGGCGAGCGTCACGATCGAAGCGTCGAGCGGCCTCACGGCCGAGGAGATCTCGCGGCTCGGCCGGCGCCTCAGCGCGCAGGGCTAACGCGGCAGTGATCGTTGTCGCGCGCGCCCGAGCCGGCGGCGCATGGAGCGCATGGGACCGCGCACTGCACGCCGCGTGACGATGAACGGATCGCGAAAGAAGCGATCGAACCACGCACCCGGCTCTGGAAGCATCTCCTCGATCACGCGCGGATCATCGGGATCGAGGGGCGTGTCCTCGGGCAGGATCTTCGACAGCAGCCAGCCGGCTTTCTCGTCGGCGTTGCGGCGATGCATTCGCAAGCGATGCGTCTTGGCGCGCGCGATCGCATCGAGGCGATCGACGAGGCCGTGCGAGTCAGCGAGCATCGCGCGCGCGGACTCGCCCGATAGGCCGCAGTGCTCGGCGAGCAGATCGATGCGCGCGTTCGCGAGCGACGGCGTGGGCTCGGACGCTTCCCACGCGAGGCCGAGCTCGCTATCGAAGCCCATGCTGCGGTTGGAGAGGTTCGCAGAGCTGACGAGCAGGAAGCGGTCGTCGACGGCGAGCACCTTGGCGTGAATGAACACGGGCACGTCGCCGTCGGGACCCGAGGCCGCCGTGTGGTAGACGCCGACGTGATGGCCGGTGCGCGCGGCGACCGCGCCGAGCTTCTCGAGGATGCGCTGCTGGTACACGCCGATCGAGATGCGCTCCTTCCAACCAGCGCTCTTCTCCGGAAGCACGACGACGATGTCGAGCGGTGAACCGCCGCGCTCCATGCGGCGTACGAACCAGTCGGCGATCTCGTCGCACGAGAAGTACTGGTTCTCGATGTAGATGACGCGCTCGGCCTCCATGATCGCGCGCGCGTGGAGATCGTAGATCTCGGAGACCGCCGGGCAGGTCGGCTCCTCCATGCGCGGCAGCGTGCGGGTGAGGGCGACGACCGGCGCATCGACATCGATGCTCGGCGTGATCGAGAGCTCGCGCACCGGCGCGTCCTCGATGCAGATGTCTTGCTCGGTCGCGAGGAGCCAGCGATCGCAGAACCACTGGCGCAACACGTCGACGGCCTCGCCGGTCACGTACGCTTGCACGTCGTGATAGGGCGCGTAGGGACGATGCCCCGAGCAGCGGTGCGGCGCCTCGGCCTCGTGAGAGCGATCGTCCCAGCGCGCGTTGCACACGTCCATGCCGCCGAGAAACGCGACGGACCGATCGACGACGACGAGCTTCTGGTGATGGCTCGCACCCGGTGGATGCGCGTTGTCCATGCGGTAATGCAGCCGCTTGTGACCGCGCGTGCGAAACCGCAGCTTCTGCAGCGGCTCGCGCTCGAACGCGAACACCGCGGATGCATCCCACGCGAGCATGTAGATCTCGAGCTCGGGTCGCTTCTCGCAGAGGTCGCGTAGGAACTCGACGAGCTCCGTCGGATGCTCGCAGCCCTTCGCATCGTCGCCGCGAAGCAGGGCGACCTTGCTGTCGAACTGCCAGCCGAGCATGAAGATGGACCGCTCGGCCGCGCAGCACGCCTCGTATAACTGCTTGTAGAAGTCGCGGCCATCCACGAGCACGCCAGCATGGGCGTCCTCGAACAGGCTCGCGCAGGTCAGTCCAGGAACGAGAATCGCGGTCACGCAGCCACCTCCGTTGCGAACGCTTCGAGCTCGGCGAGAACCGGGGCGTGATCCGACGCGAGCCGCGCTCCGCGCGCGTGCACCACACCGGAGCGCACGACCCGCAGCGCGCCGCAGAACAAGATGTGATCGAGCGGAACGACGGGAAGGGCTGCCGGCCAGCTTCGCGGAGACGCCGCGCACTGAAGGCGACCACGCAGCGTGCGATACGGTCGTGACCACGGCGTGCAGTTGAAGTCGCCGGCCACGATGATCGGTGCGTCGATCTCGTCGTTCATCAGGTCGTCGATCAGCGTCGCGACCTGATCGGCGCGCTCGCCGAACCGCACCGAGAGGTGCGTGTTGACCATGTCGAGCGCGCGCTCGCGCACGGGCCACGCGATCCGTGTCAGGAGCGCACAACGAGGCTCGGAGCGCGGATTGGATTCACGCCACGGCAAGCACACCTGTCGCGACTCGAAGATGGGCAAGCGCGTGAGGGTGGCGATGCCGTACGCCTCGTCACCACGCTCGATCGTGGGTCCGAACTGGGCGTGCATCCCCAGCTGATCGGCGAGCCAGGCCGCCTGATCGACGCCGCCGCTGCGTGGCCGCCGGGCGTCGACTTCCTGCAACGCCACGATGTCCGCGTCGGACTCGGCGATCACGCCCGCGATCCGTGCGAGATCCAACCGCCGATCGGCGCCGCGCCCGCCGTGAATGTTGTACGTGAGGACGCGGAGCAGGGGCATCCCCGCGATTCAGAGCGAATCGCATGCCGAGCCTCGGGCGTGGGCGAGGCGACCGTGGGGCTGCCACCGGCGTACGTATCGCGTCGCAGAATCGGCATTATGTCAACTCCGACATAGGGCCAAGGCTGGGAGGACGCGTAGTTACGGGATCCGCGCTTCGAGGCTCGGGAATGCAGCCGGTTCGCGGCTCGGTACCACGGCCATGCGTCTGGTCCTCGTGATGATGCTCGGGTCGGTGATCGGTACCACCACCGCGCTCGCGGATCCCACGCCCGATCCGGCTCCCGACAAGACCACCGACAAGACCGACAAGACCGACAAGACGAAGGTCGTTCCGCACGTTCGCGGCATGTCCGAAACGCAGCGAGGCGTCGAGCTCACGCCCGCGATCGAATACGAAGCCAACGCGACCGGCGCGCCGGCTTTCGGTGGCGGCACGTCCGCGCTCGGCATGGTGCAGCGGCCGCGATGGCACAACGATATGCGGCCCTACTCCGATGGCGGCATGGTCATCCGCCCGCCCGCGACCGGTGACGATCTGGTGATCGCACCCGGCACTGATTGGCTTCCCGGGCGCTCGCGGCTGCGCGGGTTCTGGAACGTGCTCCAACACGCGATCGATCGCGGCCTCGAGACGCTGATTCCGAGCGTTGGCAGCACCTGAGCCGGGACACTGTCTCGGCGTCGCGTGCGCCGCGCGATGCTGACCAACGCCTGTCAGCAATGGGAGCTTCACGGAGCCGCCGGTCCCTGCCGCGCGCGCTACCTTCCCTCGTGTCGATGGATCCGCTCGCGCCGTTTGCACCGACGACCCAGCAGTGGTTCCGTCAGAGCTTTCCGCAGGCGACGCCGGTCCAGGCGCGCGGCTGGGCAGCCATCGCGAGCGGCAAGCACACGCTGATGCTCGCGCCGACCGGCAGCGGCAAGACGCTCGCGGCGTTTCTGTGGTGCCTCGATCGGCTCTCGCGCGAGATGCCGGATCCCGAGCGCCCGACCCGCGTGGTCTATGTGTCGCCGATCAAGGCGCTCGCGTACGACGTGGAGCGCAACCTTCGCGCGCCGCTCGCGGGCTTGGTCCGTATGGGCGCCGCGACGGGAATCACCGTCGACGTTCGCACCGGCGACACGCCGACCAAGGAGCGCGAGCGCCAGAAGAAGTCGCCCGGACAGATCCTCATCACGACGCCCGAGTCGCTGTACCTGATGCTCGCGGGCCAGCAGCGCGAGCGTCTGCTCGGCGTGGACACGGTGATCGTCGACGAGATTCACGCGCTCGCGCCGACGAAGCGCGGCATCCACCTCGCGCTCACGCTCGAGCGCTTGAGCCACCTCGTGACCAGCGCCGGCCATCGCGAGCCGCAGCGCATCGGCCTGTCGGCGACCCAACGTCCACTTACGGAAGTCGCCAAGTATTTGGGAGGGGACCGGCCGGTCGAGATCGTGGATGCGAGCGCGAAGCCGGCGATCGATCTCGAGATCGTCGTGCCCGCCCGCGAGATGGATCATCCGGGCACGGAGAACCGCGATGGCGGCGGCATGTGGCCGCTCATCAACACGCGGCTGCTCGAGATGATCTTGGCGCATCGCACGACGATCATCTTCGTGAACTCGCGGCGTCTCGCGGAGCGCGTGAGTCAACAGCTGACCGAGCTCGCGACGACAACGGGCGTGGCGCCCGAGGGTGTCGAGCTCGTGCGCGCGCACCACGGCAGCGTGGCGCGACATCAGCGACTCGAGATGGAAGAAGCGCTCAAGGCCGGCCGGCTTCGCGCGATCACCGCGACCAGCTCGCTCGAGCTCGGCATCGACATGGGCACCGTCGATCTCGTGGTGCAGGTCGAATCGCCCGGCGCGGTGTCGCGCAGCTTGCAGCGCATCGGGCGCGCGAACCACCAGGTCGGCGGCACGAGTCGCGGGCGCATGATCCCCAAGTTTCGCGGTGACCTCCTCGAAGCCACGGTGGTCGCGAAGAAGATGCTCGAGGGCGAGGTCGAGTCGATTCGCGTTCCCGACAGCGCGCTCGACGTGCTCGCGCAGCAGATCGTCGCGATGGTCGGCGCGGATGCATGGACGGTCGCGGATCTCGAGCGCGTGATCCGGCGCGCGGCGAGCTATCGCGATCTGTCGCGTGCGGCGCTCGTCGGCGTGCTCGACATGCTCGCGGGTCGCTATCCGAGCGACGAGTTCGCCGAGCTGCGGCCGCGGCTCACGTGGGATCGCCAGGCGGACACGCTCGTCGGACGCAAGGGCGCGCGGCTCCTCAGCGTGGTCAGCGGCGGAACGATTCCGGATCGCGGGACGTACGCGGTGCACGCCGGTGCGGGCGGGCCACGCGTCGGCGAGCTCGACGAAGAGATGGTGGCCGAGAGTCGCAAAGGCGAGACGTTCATCCTCGGCGCGACGACGTGGCGGATCGAGGACATCACGCGCGATCGGGTGATCGTCACGCCCGCACCCGGCGAGCCCGGCAAGATGCCGTTCTGGCGCGGCGAAGGTCCGGGGCGACCGATCGAGCTCGGCATCGCGCTCGGGGCGTTCTGTCGCGAGCTCGATGCGAAGCTCGCCGGCGACATAGCTACCGCGCGCGCGTGGCTCGTCGACGAGTACCACCTCGATCCGTTCGCGGCCGACAACCTGATCGACTACGTCGTCGAGCAACGCACGCAGACCGGCAGCATCCCCACCGATCGCGCGATCACGATCGAGCGCTTTCGCGACGAGCTCGGCGACGTGCGCGTGTGCATCCTGTCGCCGTTCGGCAGCCGCATCCACGCGCCGTGGTCGCTCGTGTTGGCAAAGCGCCTCGAAGCGGAGCTCGGCTATCCGATCCATCCGCTATGGACCGACGACGGCATCGCGCTGCGCTTCGCGGATGGCGACGTGCTGCCGACGGATGACCAGCTGATTCCGGATCCGGAGGACATCGAGAACGAGCTGGTCGACGAGCTCGCGCGGTCGAGCGTGTTCGCGACGCACTTCCGCGAGAACGCGGCGCGCGCCCTGCTGCTGCCGCGGCGTCGGCCCGGACAGCGAACGCCGCTGTGGGCGCAGCGCTTGCGCGCGCAGCAGTTGATGGGCGTGGCGCTGCGGTTCCCGGCGTTTCCGATCACGCTCGAGACGTATCGCGAGGTGCTGCGCGACGTGTTCGATCTGCCCGCGCTCGTCGACGTCCTCGGCAAGATCCGCTCGCGTGTGATTCGCGTGGAGCCCGCGATCACGGATGCTGCGTCGCCGTTCTCGCGCGGCCTCGTGTTCGACTACGTCGCCGCGTTCCTCTACGAAGGCGATGCGCCGCTCGCGGAGCGTAAGGCGCAGGCGCTCACGCTCGACCGCGGACTCTTGCGCGAGCTGATCGGCGGCGGCGAGCTGCGCGACCTGCTCGATCTCGACGTGCTCGCCGAGGTGGAGGCCGAGCTGCAGCAGCTCGTCCCCGAGCGCAAGGCGCGCAACATCGACGAGGTTCGCGATCTGCTCGCGCGCATCGGCGATCTGTCGCGCGACGAGATCGCCGCGCGCTCCACGGTGGCCGGCGATCTCGACGCCGTGCTCGGGCAGCTCGTCGACACGCGCCGCGTCGCAGCTGTCCGGATCGCCGGACAGTCCCGCTTCATCGCCGCCGAGGACGCCGCGCGCTATCGCGACGGTCTCGGCGTGCAGCTGCCGCAAGGCTTGCCGGCCGCGCTCCTCGAGCCCGTCGCGCAGCCGCTCGAGACGCTCGTCGCTCGCTACGCGCGCACGCACGCGCCGTTCGCCGTCGACGGGCCCGCGTCGCGCTGGGGCTTGCCGACCGGACAGATCGAGCCGGTGCTGCAGCTGCTCGAAGCGCGCAACCAGCTCGTGCGCGGCGAGCTCCGCCCGCAAGGAACGCACGTCGACGCGTGCGATCCAGAGGTGCTGCGCCAACTGCGGCGCCGAACGCTCGCGAAGCTCCGCGCGCAGGTCGCGCCCGTCGACGCGAAGACATTCGCCGCGTTCCTGCCGCGCTGGCACGGACTCGAGCAACCGCGCCGCGGCATCGGTGCCTTGCGCGACGTGATCGGTCGCCTCGAAGGCGTCGCCCTGCCGTTCTCCGAGCTCGAGCAGCGCATCTTGCCCGCGCGCATCCTCGACTATCACCCGCGCATGCTCGACGAGCTCGGCGCCGCGGGCGAGCTCGTGTGGATCGGCGCCGGCGCGCTCGGCACCAAAGATGGTCGCGTGATCCTCCTGCGCCGCGATCGCGCGCTCGCACTCGCGCCCGATCCGAGCGAGGTTCCGCATCGCTCGTCCGTCCACGACGCGATCGTCACGCACCTTCGCGCATCCGGCGCGTCGTTCCTCGTCGCCATCGAGACCGCCGCCAAAGCGGCCGGCGCGAAGGATCGCGACGAGGTCACCGCCGCACTGTGGGATCTCGTGTGGGCCGGCGAGGTCACGAACGACACGTTCAGTCCGCTGCGCTCGCTCGCATCTCCCTCCGCGCGGCGCACGGCATCGCACGCGGTGTTCGGCGGGCGCTGGTCGCTCGTGACATCGCTGGGGCCTGCTCCGTCGGCGACGCAGCGCGCGCTCGCGACGGCAACATCGCTGCTCGAGCGCTGGGGCTTCGCCGGCCGCGCCACGGCGAACGCAGACGATCTCCCGGGCGGCTTCACCGCCGTCGCCGACGTGCTGCGCGCGATGGAGGATGCGGGCACCGTTCGTCGTGGCTTCTTCGTCGAGAGCCTCGAGGGCGCACAGTACGCGTGGCCCGGTGCGATCGATCGCCTACGCGAAGCACCACGCAATCCAGGCGGAGCGCCGCGCGTGGACGTGCTCGCTGCGGTGGATCCCGCCACCGCGTGGGGCGGTCCGCTCGCGTGGCCGCAGCTTCGCGATCCATCCGCGCGCCCGGCGCGTCGGGTCGGTGCCACGGCGATCCTCGTCGACGGCGAGCTCGCCGTGTGGCTCGAGCCCAAGGGCAAGAAGATCGCGACCGCCGCGTTGCCCGACGAGACCATCGCACTCGCGCTGTCGGTCGGCTTGCCGCGTGTCGCCGCGCGTGCGCGCCGGCGCGAGATCCTCGTCGAGACGATCGATGGCATCGCCGCCGGCGAATCGCCGCACGCGCGAGCGCTCGTGGCAGCGGGTGCGCGCATGGACTACCGCGGTCTCGTCGTGCGAGGCCAGGCGCCCGTCCACGCCGCACCTGCACCCGAGGACGCCGACGAGCCCGACGCGGACGACGGCGAATCCCCTTCTTGAATCGAGGCTCCATCACGGAGCGCATCTCGGTGTTCGAATGCGTTACGATGGGCGCGTGAAGTACGCGCTCCTCGTGCTCGTGTCAGCCGGGTGCACGTTCTCCGTCAAGCTCGAGGGCTCGACCGACGGAGCAGGCGTCGACGACGCGCACGTCGGTCCCACGGACGGCGCGCCCGAACCGCGTGATGCGGTGGTGCCGATCGACGCCGCCCCCGACGCGATGCCGATGTGGGTCCAGGTCGAGTCGCTCGTCATCCCCTGCACCGGTCAGACCGTGACGTCCACGACGAGCCTCGCGAGCGGCGTGTCGTATCGCCTCCGCGCGAGCGGCACCTGCATCGCGAACACCTTCAACGGCTCGCGCGCGGACGCCGAGTACGCCGGATTCAACATCGGCACCGCCGAGAGCAGGCCCGGCAACATCGACCTCGGCATCGCGATCAACGACATCACCGTCGGCGCGAGCAAGATGCCCGCGTGGGGCTCGTACACGAACACTCACCAGTACACGGCCCTCTGGATCGGCCTCGGCGCCCCCATCGTCGTGATGTTCCATGACCCTGATTTCACGAACAACAGCGGCTCGCTGACGCTGGCGATCGACGTCTACCAATAGCGATTTCTCTCTCCGCGACGCGCGCGCGTTCGACTATGCTGCGCGCGTGAAGCGCCCCCTGCCCTTGCTCGTGATGGCCCTCACGGGCTGCACGTTCTACGTCTCCGGAACGGGCGGCGGCGATGCGGGTGGCTCTGGTTCGGACGCCATCGCTCCACCGGACGCTGCGGACGGAAACGACGATGCGCCCGAGGATGCGGTCAACCCTCCGCTCGGCGACGCGGCGATCGATAGCCTGATCCCGCCGTTCGACGTGAACATCCCGCCGCTCGATGCGCTGTTCCCGCCCGACGTGGTGATCACGCCACCCGACGCGCAGCCCACGACGCCGCTCGAGACGCTGACGATTCCGTGCACGGGCCAGGTCGTGGTCTCGCAGCTCACGTACTCGTCGGGGCAGACCTACCGCGTGCGCGCGTCGGGCCTGTGCAGGATCGACAGCTTCTTTGGCAACGACGTGTTCGCGGACGCGGAGTACGTGGTGGCGACGTTCCCGCGCAATCGTGAAGGCGGCGTCGACATCGGTCTTGGCCTCTACGACACCACGCTCGGCTTCAACAAGACGCCCGATTGGGGCAGCTACAAGTCGAACCACGTCTACGAGATCACCGGGCCGGGCTTCAACGCGCCGGTGACGGCCCGCTTCCACGACAAAGCGAACAACGCATACGGCAACAACAGCGGATCGCTGACGCTCGAGATCTTCGCGAACTGACACCGCTCTCCCGCGCGTTTTCGGTATGACTTCGCATGCCCTCGCTCCGCGAGCTGTCCAGCGATCTCTTGAGCGGCGCGCTGTCGGTGGACAGTGCGCAGCCGATGGCGCCGCGCATGGTCGTCGAAGAGGTCGCGGCCAACGCGCACTTCGTGTCGAGCTTCGCGAACGTCACCGCGTTCACGACGGACGCCGGGCTCGTGCTCGTCGACACGGGGAGCTTTTTCCTCGCCGAGGCCACGCGCGGTGTTCTGCGATCGGCGACCACGGCGCCGGTGCACACCGCCGTGTGGACGCACGGTCACGTCGACCACTGCTTTGGCGTCGAGCTCTACGAGCGCGAAGCGAGCGCCAAGGTGCACGTCCTCGCGCACGAAGGCGTGGCGCGTCGCTTCGAACGCTACAAGCTCACGCGCGGGTGGAACCACCGGATCAACCAGCGTCAGTTCCGCACGAGCGCCGAGTTCCCCTCGGAGTTCCGCGCGCCCGACGAGACGTTTCGCGATCACCGCTCGCTCGACGTCGGCGGCCGCCGCTTCGAGGTGCATCACGCGCTCGGCGAGACCGACGATCACGCGTGGGTCTGGGTCCCCGACGCGGGCGTGATCTGTCCGGGAGACCTCTTCATCTGGGCGTCGCCGAACTGCGGCAACCCGCAGAAGGTGCAGCGCTTCCCGCGCGAGTGGGCCGCAGCGCTTCGCGCGATGGATGCGCTCGGCGCCGAGGTGCTGTGCCCCGGCCATGGCGTTCCGATCTGGGGCGCCGCCGAGGTGCATCGCGCACTCGATGAGACGGCGTCGTTCCTCGAGTCGCTCGTGGATCAGGTCGTCGCGATGATGAACCGCGGCGCGCGTCTCGATCAGATCCTCGGCGCGGTGAGGCCGCCGCCGCACCTGGCCGCGCGGCCGTATCTGTCGCCGGTCTACGACGAGCCCGAGTTCATCGTGCGCAACCTCTATCGTCTCTATGGCGGCTGGTGGGACGGCAATCCCGCGCACCTCAAGCCGGCGCGCGAGGTCACGCTCGCGAACGAGCTCGCCACGCTCGCCGGTGGCGCGGCGGTGCTCGCGACGCGTGCCGAGGCGTTGGCCGCGTCGGGCGATCTCGCGCTCGCGTGTCATCTGATCGAGCTCGCGCGCACGGCCGCGCCGTCGGATGCGGGCATCGCGGCGATCCGCGCGGCGATCTACAAGCAGCGCGCGGCGCAAGAACGATCGCTCATGGCGCGCGGCGTGTTCACCGCCGCCGCTGACGAGACATGAACGCAACGCACCCTCCCCCGTCCACTCTCCCGATGCAGTACCTCGTCGTATTGTTCGTCCTCGTCGCCGGCCTGCGCACGGCGTCGGCGCAGATCGTCAACGTGCAAGGCGCGCTCGCCACGCCGCCGGAGGACGATGGCGTCACCGGCAAGCTCGAGCTCAAGGTCGATTGGCGCACGGGCAATAACCCGCTCGTCGATGTCGGCGGTGGCGGAAGCATCCTCGTGAAGCGCGGCGATCTGCTGACGCTGCTCGTCGCGCGCGGCGGCTACGGCACGAGCCGCGGGCTCACGCTGACCAAGCGCTCGTTCGAGCACCTGCGCTTTCGCTACGCGCTGGATTGTCGCTGGCGGTGGGAAGCGTTCGCACAGCACGAGTACGACGCGTTTCGGCGCTTGGTGATCCGCGGCCTGGTCGGGACGGGCCCGGCGCTCCAGCTCGTCGCGAGCAAGCCGGCGACGGTCCTCGCGGGCGCCGCGTACATGTTCGAGCTCGAGCGGCTCGACGATCGAGCGGGCACCTTCGACGCCGGCGCGCGGAGCGTCTTTCACCGCGCGTCGTTCTACGTGACCGGCACGCACAAGCTCGGTGAGGGCGTATCGATCACCGAGACCATCTATGTCCAGCCGCGGCTGCGCCACCCCAGCGACGTTCGCGTGTTTGCCGAGGTCGCCGTCACGAGCAAGCTCTCGAAGCGGCTCGCTCTCAGTGATGCACTGACGTTCGCGTACGACCGCACGCCGCCCGACGAGATCGAGCGGCTCGACACGCAACTCGTGGTCTCGTTGATCCTGACGATCTGATCCATAGTGCTTCGTGCCCGAGGGCGACACGATTCACCGCATCGCCGCGCGACTCGGGCCGCGCCTCGTCGGAAAGACGATCGTTCGCGTCACCACGCAGGGGCTCGTGCGCGACCTCGCGGGCCAGGCGATCACGCGCGTCGAGGCGCATGGCAAGCACCTCGTGATCGAGCTCGGCAACGGCACCGTGCTGCGCGCGCACCTGGGGATGTACGGGCGCCAGCAGAGCTTCGATCGCGCGAGCGGTGAAGCGCGCATCGCACGTAGCTCGCCGGGCCGCATCACGCTCGCCGTGGTGACCGAGGACACCGTCGATCTGTGGATCGGCGCGCGCACGATCGAGGTCTCCGATCGACGGGCACCGATGCACGGCATGGCGGTGGCGCAGCTCGGACCCGATGTTCTCGGCGAGACGTTCGATCCGCACGCCGCCGCAACACGCGCGCACGCGGCCCCGTCGCGCATGATCGCCGACGTCGTCCTCGACCAGCGCATCGCGGCGGGCATCGGCAACGTCTACAAGAGCGAGGTGCTCTTCGCGTGCGGGATTCATCCGCGCACTCGTGTCGCCGCCATCTCGCTTCCCGATCTCGTGACGCTCTACGAGACCGCACGCGAGCAGATGGTGCAGAACCTCGGGCCCGGTCCACGCACCACCCGCGATCGCCTCGCGGGAGATCGACCTGGCGATGACCGGTTCTTCGTCTACAGCCGCAGCGGCAAGCCCTGCCGGACGTGCGGCACCACCATCGAGGGCTACCAGCTCGGCGAGCCACCCCGATGGACTTGGTCCTGCGCGACGTGTCAGCCGCTGTGGTCTGGGTCCCACAGTGGGACCGCCAGTTAGCGGCCACCGATCTCGCCCGCGGCAACTCGGGTGGTCGGGTCCAGCGAAGCGCTGAACGCGCAACCGCTTGGAACCTGGTGGCTTGGCGCTGGTATCGGGGTTGCTCGATGGGTTGGCAGCTCTCGAAAGGATGTTCCCGATGGCTACCGCGCTCGCTTACCCCCAGGTCTCTCCCCTCTCCAGCGAAGTCTCGACGACCCTCAGCGTCAACGCCGGAGTTGCCTACGAGGTATTCGCGGACGCGGTGGAGATCCCGCGTTGGCTGCCGATCGTGCAGTCCTCGCGCGTCATCCAACGCACGGCGGAAGGTCGCCCCCACAAGGTCGCCTTCACCCGCAAGCTCGAGCGCGGATCGCTCGGCTACACCCTCGACTACACCTACGATCCGACGACGTTCTCCATCGGGTGGACCACTCCCGCATCGTCGAACGTCACGCTGTACGGCGAGGCGCGCTTCGTCTCGCTCTCGCCGCGCGCCTGCATGATGCTCTACCGGCTCGTTCTCGATCTCCCGATCGTCGACGACCTGATCAACAGCGAGCTCGACAAGCACCCCGCGTCACTCGTCGTCGCCGAGTTCCGCGAGCACCTACGCCGGCTCTGCTAGTCACACACGGGGGTGCAGCAAATGGTTGCATCGGGTATGTGAGGGGCAGCGAATCTTTCCACCGGTTCTCGTCGGGCTGTACAGTGAGCGTGTGTCATCGGAGCGCCGTACCGATGCTCGGTTCCCGAGCCTTCCCTCGGTGCCGAGTCCCGACGCGAAGCTCGCTGCACCGTCGACGCTAGCGCCCGAGCCCATCGCGAACGGCACCAATCCCAACGCGCTCTACAGCGCGAGCGACGCCGCGTATCACCTGCGCGAGCTCGAGGAGAAGCTCGATCGCTGCATCGCCGCGATGACGATGCACTTCCAGCCGATCGTGCACGCGAAGACCCGCCAGCGTTTCGGCTACGAGGCGCTGCTTCGCTCGACGGACAAGTCGCTTCCGCATCCGGGCGCGATCCTCGACGCGGCGGAGCGACTCGAGCGCATCACGACGATCGGTCGCGCCGTTCGCGCCCAGACCGCCAAGGTGTTCTCGCAAGCGCCCGCCGAGCGCGGCGTGGTGTTCATCAACCTCCACTTGCTGGACATGATGGACAAGCAGCTGACGAGTGCGTTCGCGCCGCTGTCGAAGATCGCGTCGCGCGTGGTCCTCGAGATCACGGAGCGCACCTCGCTCGAGGGACAGATCGATCTGCGCTATCGCGTCGCCGAGCTACGCGAGCTCGGCTTTCGCATCGCCATCGATGATCTCGGTGGCGGGCACGCACGCATGGGAACCTTCACGCTGCTCGATTGCGACTTCGTGAAGCTCGACATGTCGCTCGTGCGCGATGTCGACAAGCATCCGATGAAGCAGCGCTTGATCAAGAGCGTCACGGAGCTGTGCAAGCACGAGGGCATCACGCTGATCGCCGAGGGCGTCGAGACCGAAGCGGAAGCCAAGGTGCTCGTCGATCTCGATTGCGATCTGCTCCAGGGCTATCTGATCGCGCGGCCTGCGTTGCCGTTCACCGACTGACCGTTTCGGTCGACGTGGAGCGTACGTCTCAGTCGAGATCGAACGCGTACAGGATGCCGCGGTTGGACATCACGTAGAGGCGACCATCGCCGGTGATCGTCGGCTCGGCGGAGACGCCGTCGCCCGGATCGAAGTACTCGAGCGTCGCGCCGGTCTTGCGATCGGCCACGAACATGCCGTCCTTCGCGAGCGAGTACACGAGGACGTCGTTGTACACGACCGGCGTGGCCGGCTCGCCGCCGCCGCGCGCGCCGACGCGCCAGATGATGTTGCCGTACAGATCCAACGCGTAGGTCCCGAGGTCCGCGACGGACACATAGAGCACCTTGCCATCGGAGGCGAGGCCACCGACGTTGCCGGTCGCCGACGGCATCGCGACGTCGTAGAACGGCATGCGCCAGCGAACGAGGCCCGTCATCTTGTCGAGCGCGTAGACACCACCCGACGAGGACGACACGAACACGAGGCCGTCGATCACGATCGGCGTCGCGTCGACATCCATGAATCGATCGGCCTCGCCCTTGAGCGACGTCGACCACGCGACCGAGCCGGTGTCGCGACGAAGCGCCGCGACGGAGCCGTTGGAGAAGCCCGTGTAGATCAGATCGTTATCGATGGCCACACCGGCGTGACCGCGCAGCGTGTACTCCTCGGGCGTCTCGGTCTTGTACTGCCACTTGAACTTGCCGGTGATCGCGTCGATGGCGACGACCTGGTCCGCCTCGTTGGAGAACACGATCAGCTCGCTCGTGGCGACCGGCGTTTGATCGATCGGACCGCGGCTCTGATAGCGCCACTTCTCCTGGCCCGTCTGTGCGTCCATCGCGATGAGCGAGCCATCGGACGTTCCCACGTACAGGTTCGTGCCGAGCACGAGCGGCGCGCAGTTCACCGCACCGAGCTGCTTGCGCCAGCGCACGTTGCCGTTGGCGGCGCGCAGCGAGAAGAACCATCCGCTCGCGCTGCCGACGTACAGCGAGTCCGCCCAGATCGCGGGGCTCGCGAACTCTTGCGGCTCGACCTCGGTCTTGCGATCGGCGGTGATGAACTTCCAGTGCAGCGACAGGCGATCCTCGCCGAGCGGCTCGACGGGCTCGGCGCTCATCGCATCCGCGCGCTGATACGGCACGCGCACGCACGCGCCGACGAGAAGCAGTGAGAGAAGGGCTGGGCGCTTCATTACATCGTCGACAGGCGACGCTCGATCAGCTGCGAGAGCTGGTAGTGGTTGATCGACGGCTCGGGGCTCGCCGGCTCGACGGTGGCGGCGAGCGGCTTGGCCTTCTCGAAGCTGGCCTTGGCCTCGGCCGTCTTGCCCAGCAGCTGCTGGATGCGGCCGGTGTGATAGAGCGCGTGGGCGCGCCGCGGGCCTGCCTCGTCGGGCTGCATCGCGGTGAACACGGCGAGCGCTTCCTCGAGTCCTTTCTGGCGCGTGGCCGCGTCCTTCTCGGCGCTGGCCTTGGCTTCGAGCGCGAGTCCGAGGCCTTCGCGGCACAGCACGCCCTCGAGGCCCGGCTTGTTCTCGCCGCTGCGGAACGTGGTGATCGCGTCGTCGAACTTGCCCGCGTCGAGGAGCACGCCGCCCTTGTAGCTCGTGCTGCCTTCCGCGCCGGTCTTGGCCATCGCGTCGAGGATGGCGTTCGCGCGATCGTGGGACGACTTGAAGACATCCGTGTCTTCGGGCTTGGCCTCGGCGTTCACGTCCTTGCGTGCTGTGTCGAGCACCTGCGCGAGCTGGGCAGTGGCGCGCTCCTGCTTGACGTTCTTGCGCCAGCGAATGATGAGGACGACCGAGATGACCACCGCGACCAGAATGAAGGTCACGAGGATCTTCTTCACGTGCGGCAGGATGCGGTCCGCAAGCGACTCCCCGCCGACGTTCACAGCCTTGGGGTCGAACCCAACCTTGGCCTTGTCATCATCGTCGTCTTTGTCGTCGGCCGCCATAGTCGGGGGGATGTAGCACCGCGATCGGTGCGCCGTCAATTCGCACCCTTGGACTGCGGATCACGACCTGCGGTTGCCCGCGAGCCACCCTGTCGCCGCTAGAATGCCAGCAGCGCCCGATGGTTCGCCCCGCCCTGCCCCTGGTCCTGATCGCGCTCGCGGCGGGACCGGTCGCGGCCGAAGGCGAGCGCGCGCTGTCGGTGGGCCTTGGCTGGGCGACGTTCAGCGTGCCAGGCGAGCCGGTGGACAACATGGCGCCGCCGCAGATCACGCCGGACGTCGGCGGCGCGGTGTCGTTGACCTACGAGCACTCGATCAGCACGGACTTCTCGCTGCGCGTGGAAGGCGCGCTCGGGGCGTTCTATGGCGGCGGAACCGAGAAGCAGTCCAAGGCGAGCTATGCGGGGCTCGCGGACGCGGGCGTCGTGTTTCGCTTCGACGTCCTCAAGTACGTCCCGTACATCTTTGGTGGTCTCGGTGCGGTCGCCACGACCGGCGGACCGATCGATGGGGGCACCGATCTCGTAGTCGCCATCGGCGGCGGACTCGACGTGCTGTTGTCACGTGATCGCAGCTACGGGTTCGAGCTTCGCCTCGCGAGCTTTGGTGGCGACACCACGGTGTTCACGCTCGGCGCGCGCTACACGATCCGCTGGGGCACGTTCTGATCGGTCTCAGTCCGTCTCGCGCTCGTGACGATCTTTCTTCTCTTTGGTCGCGATGCGGATCGGGGTTCCTTTGAACCCGTACGCTTGGCGCAGGCGATTGGCCAAGAAGCGCTTGTACGACGGGGATAGACCGTCGGGCTTGTTGGCCCACAGCACGAACGTCGGTGGGCGCGCGCGTGCTTGCGTGATGTAGTTGATCTTCACCGAGCGGCCGTTGTGCAGCGGCGGTGGCATCTCCTCGATCACCTCTTTGAAGAAGCGATTGAGCTGCGCGGTCGGGATGCGCTTGCGGTGCTGCTTCGCGACTTGATCGACGAGGTCGAGCAACCTGTCCACGCCGTCGCCGCGCTGCGCGCTGAGCAGCACGGTCGGCGCCCACGTGAGGAAGTGGAACGTGTCCGTGGTCTGCTCTTTCAGCGCGGACTTCTTGGACTCGCCGCTGATGCGATCGCTCTTGTTGAGCGCGATGACGAGCCCGCGGCCCGCCTCCTCGACCATGCCGGCGATGCGTGCGTCTTGCTCGGCCGGGCCGAGCTCCGCGTCGATGACGAGGACCACCACGTCGGCTCGATCGACCTGACCGATCGCCATCGACACGGCGATCTTCTCGATCTCCTCGTCGATGCGCGCCTTGCGGCGAATGCCTGCCGTGTCGATCAGCACGTAGTCGCGCCCGCCGATCGAGAACGGCGTGTCCACGGGATCCGTCGTAGTGCCCGCCACGTCGTGAACGAGCGAGCGCTCCTCGCCGAGCAAGCGGTTGGTCAGCGACGACTTGCCGGCGTTGGGCCGTCCGACGAACGCCACGCGCAGGGGCTTCGCGGCCTCCGCTTCTTCCGCGTCGGCGACCTCACCCTCGTCGACGTGGGCGGTCTCGGGATCGTCGACATCACCGAGCACGTCGAAGATGTCGTCGCTGTCGGCGGGGACATCCTCGTCGCGATCGGCGGCCGCGCGCGGTGCGATCTTCTGCGTGATCGCGTCGAGCAAGGCGTCGATCCCGCGGCCGTGCGCCGCGCTGATCGGGAACGGCTCGCCGAGGCCGAGCGAGTGAAACTCGTGGACCAGGTCGTCGCGGACCGCGTGATCGATCTTGTTGACCGCCAAGAACAGCGGCTTGCCGGTGGTGCGGAGCTTGGCCGCGAGCTCGCGATCCACCGCCGAGAGGCCCGCGCGCCCGTCGACGACGAGCAGCACGCCGTCGGCTTCGTCGATCGCGCGCATCGCTTGGCGATGGATGCCCGCGCCGATCACCTCGCTCGCGGCGTCGGGATCGAGGCCGCCGGTGTCGACGATGCGGAGCTCGGTGCCGAAGTAGTCGGTCTCGCCATAGCGACGATCGCGCGTGAGGCCCGGCGTGTCGTGCACGAGCGCGGGGCGTCCACCGACGAGGCTATTGAACAGCGTCGACTTGCCGACGTTTGGCCGGCCGACGACGGCGAGCAGTGGAGCTGTCACGACGATTCCCCTTCGCCGCCGTAACCCAGGCGGCGCAGATCAGTCTCGGCGCGGCTCCACTCGGAGAGCACCTTCACGAACAGCGTCAGGTGCACGGTCTTGCCGAGCGCCGCGCCCACCGCTTGGCGCGCGGCGATGCCGAGCTCCCGGATCCGGTTGCCGCCCTTGCCGATCACGATCGGCTTCTGCGACTCGCGCTCGACGATGATCACGGCGCCGATCGAGAGCTCCTTCTTCTGCGTCTCGCTCCACGTCTCGATCTGGACCGCGCACGCGTACGGCAGCTCCTTGCCGAGCTGGTGATAGAGCTGTTCGCGGATGATCTCCTGCGCGATGAACGTGGGCGTGCGATCGGTGACCATCTCCTCGGGAAACAGCGCGGGGCCGACGGGGAGCTTCGTGCTGATCACGCGCTCGAGCTCCTCGACGCCGTCGCCCGTCTGCGCGCTGATCGGCACCACGTCGAGGCCGTGACGCCACGCGGCCCACGCTTCGATCACCGGCAACAGGTCCGGCTTGGGGAGGCGATCCACCTTGTTGATCGCGACGACGAGCGGCTTCGGCGATGCGAGCGCTTCGGCGAGCGACGCAGCGTCGGGCTCGGCAAAGCGACTCGGAACGCGTCCCCTGCGATCGAGGCCGTCGATGAGAAGCAGCGTCATGTCGGCGTCGCTCGCCGCGGCGGTCGCGGCGTCGCGCATGTACCGGCGCAGCGGGCCTCTGCCGTCCTGGACGCCGGGCGTGTCGACATAGGCGATCTGCGCGCGCGTCGGCGGCTCGCCCGGCAGCTCGAGCGTGTGGACGCCCAAGATGCGATCCCGTGTGGTCTGCGGCTTGGACGACACCGCGACGAGGTGGCGGCCCAAGATGCGATTGAGCAGCGTGGACTTGCCGACGTTTGGCAGTCCGACAATCGCGCAGAACCCCGCGCGAATCGCGTCCGTCGTCGGCTCGGTCATGGGGGTGGCCATGTAGCACGAAACTGGCCCCCTCGCGCCAGGCTCGTTAGCGTCGGAGTCATGCAGCGGCTCGCGCTCGCGTGCGCTATCGGCAGTCTCGTGGCGGCCTGCCTGCCCTCGCCCGGCCTCTACCTCGCGCTGGGCCTGGGGCTCGCGGCGATCGGGGTGGGCTGGATCGCCTTCTCGCGCCGGACCGCCCCGGGCGCGGCTCGGTTGCTCGGCGCCGCTGCGATCACGGTGGGCGGGCTCGGATTGGCCCTTGGCACCGTTCGCGTCGCGCTCGTGCTGCTCGCGATCTCGCACGTCGACGGGATGCTCTAGGGTTCACAGCGACATGTAGAGGATCCACGCGGCGAAGCCGCCGACGAGCAGGACGGCGAGCGTGATCATCGCGACGCCGCGGAGCAGCTTTCGGCGATCGATCGAATCCATGATCTCGCGAAGCTCCATCACCCGGCGATCCGCGCTGCCGAGCTCGACATCGATCGCGTCGATCGGCGCGAGCTGCGATCCCAGCTCGCGCGGGCGATCGACATAGAGGCGCTCGGCCAGCTCGAACAGGATCTTGTCGCGCAGCGCTTCGGCGTCGTTGGCCGCGCGGTCCATCACCTTGCGCTTCGCGCCGATGGCGGCGAGCAGCTCCTCCGTGCGGGTCTTGTCGGACTCCTCGTTCTTCACGATCTCCGCGCGGCGCTTCGTCGACTCCGTGCGCTTGGCCTCGATCGCCGCGATGCGCGGGCTCAGCGAGTCCAGCTCCTGTGCGAGCTTGGGCTCGTCGCGCTTGGTCGCCTCGCGATCGGCTTTGAGCGTCGCGAGCTCTGCCTGGATCGCGACCGGATCCTTCTTGCTCTTCACGGCGACGAGGCTCGATGTCGTCTCCTGGATCTGCGCGTCGATGCGGCGCAGCGTCTCGCGCAGATCCGCCGCGCGCCTCGTCGCATCCGCTTGCTGCTTCTGCAGTGGCTCGAGACGCTTCGACAGCTCGGCGAGCTCGGCATCGAGCGACGCGATGTCCGTCGCGTTCTGCTTCGCGTTGGCCTCGCGATCGCGGGTGACGCGCTGCAGTTCTTCGTCGGCGGCGAGCACCGCGCTGCGATGGCGCGCGCGCTCGTCCTCGATGTCGCCGAGCTTCTCGCGCGCCGGTCCGAGCGCGGGATGATCGAAGCTATCGGTGATCACCGCCGTGCGTCCGAGCGTGACGAGGTACCGCTCGCGCTCGGCTTGTCGCGCGGTCTGCTTGCTCTCGAGCTCGGCGAGCTCCTTGCGCGAGCGGCGCACGCCGAACAGCACGGTCGCCACGTAGCGCACGTCGCCGAACCAGCCGCGCTGCCGACGCAGCGCCGCGATGGTGCGTAGCCGTCCGACCTTGGGACGCGCCGTGGGGATCGATGGATCGTCGCGCCCGATCGACGTCGGATCGCCACGCTCGAAGCGCGTCGTTCGTGGATCGATGCTCGTCGCGTCGTCGCGTTGCTGCGCTGTCTCGGTGAGTAGCACCGCGAGCCGCTGCGAGCCGCTCTCGTCCGCGGTGGCCGGCGGCGTCACCTGGCGGGGGACAGATGGCGCGCCGGGCGGAATCGCTTGCGCGCTACCACTCTTGGTGCCGATCTGCGGCGGCAACGGTGGGGGCTGCGACGGGCCCGGCCTGCGCGGCGGCACGGGCGGTGGCTGTGTCGGCGGCTTGCGCAGCGCACCGCTCGCGGTCGCGCGGACCTCGGGACCGCGGGACGGCACGACGACGTCGTCTTCGAGCGCACGTCGAGCCTCGGATCCCGGGGGCGGAGGCGGAATCGTCTGCTGCTTGCGCCGGGGTGGCGGCTCCGGGTCCAAAGCGACGTCGTCCGGGTCGGGTGGCTCGGGGTCCGGCTCCGGATCCACGCTCCAGCCCGAGGCCAGGTTCGCGATTCGTCCCTTCGTCTCGTCCGAGACGCGACGGCGAGTCCGTTCGTCGTCCGGCACGGGCGAGACGATAACATGTCCGGTTTTCGGTTCCCTCTTCCCGACGGCAGTCGAGCCAGCTGCCAATTACGTTGACACCTATCGCCAACTTCGATGACATGGGGCATGGCCGTCGCCAACGCCCGCTTTCTCGACCGCTTCGAGATCCTCGAAGTCGTCGGTCGCGGTGCGTTCGGGCGCGTGTTTCGTGTCGCCGATCCGTCGGGTGACATCCGCGCGCTCAAGGTCGTTCCGCCCGGCCCCCACGAAGCGATGCTCCTCGACGAGTTCGAGCAGCTCGCCAAGCTCCGCCATCCGTCACTGCCGCGCGTGTTCGAGGTCGGTCGCACGAGCGAGCGCATCGATGACCTCCCCGCCGGCGCTCCCTTCTTCCTCGCCGAGTGGATCGCCGGCACCCGCAGCGACCTGATCACCAGGTCGCCCACCGCGTCGCCCACGGAGTCGATCGACGCCACCGCGATCTGGTCCTTTCTCGCGGACATCGCGGGCGCACTCGCCACCATTCACGGCGCCGGCCTCGTTCATGCGGACGTCGCGCCGCAGAACCTCCTCGTCGAGGAAGCGCGAACCGTGCTCGTCGATCTCGGTCTCGCCTCCGCGAGCGATCCGACGGCGCGCGGAACCCCCGCGTACATGGCGCCCGAGGCGTTCGCGAACCGCATCGACGCGCGCAGCGATCTGTACAGCCTCGGCGCGTCCACCATTCGCCTCGTCACCGGCCGGCCGCCGTTCGAGGCCGCGTCGCTCGGCGAGCTCGTTCACCGCATCGTCGCCGGCGCACCATCGCGACCGCTGCCCGGCCTCCCCGCCCCCCTCGCCGATCTGATCCGCCGCCTCGTCGAGCGCGATCCGGACGCGCGTCCACCCTCCGCACTCGCCGTCCTCGACGAGCTCGATCAGCTCGCCCCGGCCATCGCCCCCACGCTCGCGCGCCGGGCGCGGCCCAAGGTCGGCGCACCTCCCGCCGGTGCCACC
>JAEYYV010000431.1 GCA_023428295.1 Pseudomonadota bacterium | reverse complement strand
CCGTGGCTGGCCTGGCGTGGCCCGCTGGCCCCGACGACGCGCTCGCCAAGCTCAAGGCAAAGATGGACGCGGACAAAGCGGCCAAGCAGAGAGCGCTCGCGGCGGGTGTGGACGCGAAGCCGCCCGTCGACGACAAGAAGGACAGCTGATCCGTGAGCACGACGATCACGGTCGGCCTCGCGACTCATTCGCCCGGCACCACCGATCCAGACGAACCGTTGTGCACGCGCCTGCGTGACCTCGCGCTCGTCGATCTCGAGTCATTGGTCGCCGGATCGCAGGCACCGCAGGCGCTGATCGGCGCGTACGCAGAGGATGTCGCCGACGCGCTTCGCGAAGCGCGGACGCGCATCGCAGCGCTCAAGGCCGCAACCGGTGGCCCCGATCCGCTCCTGGTCCTGGACGTTCCGGCGCGCCAGCGAGCGTCGGACACCGCGATGGCAGGGGCCCAGAGAACGCGGCAAAAGCTGGTCGAGAACGCGGCGGCGTCGCGGTCGATGGCCCGGCTCGCCGAGCTCGCGGCACCGCTCGTGGCCAAGCTGTTCGAGGCCGATCGTCGTCGGTGAGCTGGCGGTGAGCCGGCGGTGATCTCGTCGGAGAACCACCGATCAAAAATTTCGGTAGGGGCGGTGTACTTTCGTGATCGGCCTAAGGCGCTGAACTTCGTGACCAACTACGGACCCAAGGGCGGCGGTTCATTTGTCGTCCAAGGCTTCAACACCTTATAGTTCCCGGAATGGCTGACGAGGATCCAGACCTCGACCGGGCGCGACAGGGTGATCGCGAAGCCTTCGGTCGTCTCGTCAAACGCCATCAACGCCGCGTGTACGCCGCTGCCCTCCATATTCTCGGCAACCACAGTGACGCAGACGACGTCGCGCAGGAGGCGTTCGTCCGCGCGTATCGTGGGCTCGCGTCGTTCGACGGACGCGCCGACTTCTTCACGTGGCTGTATCGGATCACGGTGAACACGGCGCTCAACGCGCTCCGCTCCGACAAGCGCGGCACGGCGCTCAAGACCAAGGGCAACACGGAAGCGCAACACATCGGTGGGCGCCCCGAGTCCTTGGGGCAGGTCGCGCGCGACCCTGCACAGCTCGCGCAGCAGACGGGTGAAGTCACGCGCGTGCTCGAGGCGGTCAGCCAACTCAGCGCCTCACTCCGCGTGACCCTCGTGTTAGCGACCGTCGAGGAGCTGCCCCACAAACAGATCGCCGAGATCCTAGAGATTCCGGAAGGCACCGTCGCGTGGCGCGTGAACGAAGCGCGCCGACTGCTGCGTCAACGCCTCGCTCAAACCGAACCCAGTGAACCCAAACCTCCGTCGCCCCATCCTGGGACGACCCCTGCGACGGTGAAATGACCATGGCTGACGAGCTCGATGAACTACTTCGTCGCGCGATGAAAACCCTGGACGACCACGTTCCGTCGGGGTATTTCGAGGGCCTTCCAAACCGGACGCTCGCGCGTCTAGAGGATGGCAGCAGCATGGAGAGCCAGGGGACTCGTCAGGATCAGTCGAAGCCTTCAGTCGCGCCGGTGGTCGCCGCACCACCCACCTCTATGAGCACATCGAACAAAGACCGAGAGGAAGACTCCGGCCTGCACGACATCCGAAACCTCGCGTCCTCGACGAAGGCTCGGTTGTCGTCGCGCCGGTCGACGCAAAGCCCCGCGATGAGCGAGGACGACATCCTCGCGTCGTCGTCGGCGGGATGGAAAGCCGTCGCGCTTCCCGAGCCCGCAAAGATGGTCTCGCTGCCAGCACTCGCGGAGCTGCCGAGCGCAGTCGAGATCGAGCGGGCCGACAAGGCTTCGCGTGCGGCGGCCAAGGCTGAAGCCAAGAAGGCGAAGGCCGAGGCGCAGACCGCCATCGCGGATGCACCTGCACCCGCCGCCACGGCCACCGACGCGGTCGCACCGGTCACCTCGATCGGATCGCGGATCGCCGCGCAGCAGAGCAGCGGTGGAAAGGGCAAGACGATCGCGATCGTCGGAACCCTCCTCGCCGCAGCGGCTGGTGTCGCGATCTTCATGGTCGTGAACAAGAAGGACACGTCCACCACGACGAGCGCGTCGGCGGTCGACACGGCGCCCAGGGCAGAGATGCCGGCGCTCGCGCCGCCGCCCGCACCCAAGGTCGAGCCCATCGTCGAGCCCGCGCCCGAGCAGGTCGCGGCCGTCGAGCCGGCGGTCGTCGAAGAGCGAACGGAGGAGCCAAAGGAAGAGCCAAAGCCGGTCGCGAAGGCCGACAAGAAGGAAAAGGCTCACCGCGTGGAGATCAAGGATGATCGTCCCGCGGCCAAGGAGGCGCCGAAGGTCGAGAAGAAGGAAGAGCCCAAGGCTGCTCCGCCCAAGGAAGGTGATCCGGACTTCGATCAGCTCCTGCGTGAAGCCGGCGTCAGCGATCAAAAGAAGGCGGACAAGCCCAAGCTCGACAAGAAGGATCTGTCGGGCGGCGACTTCAAGAACGGCATGAACGCCGTCACCGGTAAGGCGCGCGCTTGCTACCAGGGCACGCAGGGTACGGCGAAGTTCAAGGTCGCCATCTCGCCCGAGGGCAAGGTCACGGGCGTGACCATGAAGGGCGACTTCGCCGGCAAGCCGGAAGGCGCGTGCGTCGAAGCGGCCGTGAAGAGCGCTTCGTTCCCGCCGTGGGATGGCGCGCCGAAGAGCTTCGACTACAGCTATCTGTTGTCGGACTGACGTTCGCTCGCGCGATGACACGACGGCCCCACGCGGGCCGGTTTTCGTTTTCGGACGTGATGCTCCTCGCGCTTGTCGTGAGGCGATCCCGGGTATAGGGTCCGTCCTCGCGTCATGAGGAAGGTATCGACGGGTCGTTTCTTCGAGGACTTCGGCATCGGCCAGCACCTGGTCCACGCCGTTCCGCGCACGCTCCATGGGGGCGACATCTCGACGTACATGGCGTTGACCGGCGAGCGCTCGCCACTCGCGTCGTCGACGGAGCTCGCACGTTCGCTCGGCTTTCAGCGCGAGATCATCCCCGACCTGCTCGTGTTCCACGTCGTGTTCGGCAAGTCCGTCTCGGACATCTCGCACAACGCCACGGCCAACCTCGGCTACGCCGACGTTCGCTTCCTTCGCCCCGTGTATCCCGGCGATACGCTCGTCGCGGAGAGCGAGGTCATCGGTCTGCGCGAGGTGTCGTCGGGTGAAGCCGGCGTCGTCTACGTGCGGACGCGCGGCACGAACCAGAAGGGCCAAGAGGTCCTCTCGTTCATTCGCTGGGTCATGGTGCCCAAGCGGGAGAAGGAAGCGGCGAAGGGCACGAACCAAGTCCCGCAGCTCCCCGCCGTGGTCACCGCGGATCGTTTCCCGGTGCCCGAGGCGATGAACCTGCAGCGCTTCCCGGATCTCGCGTGGGCGTTTGGCTCCACCGCGCGATGGGACGACTACGAAGTCGGCGAGCGTCTCGATCATCCCGACGCGATGACCATCGAAGAGGCGGACCACGTCCAGGCGACGCGCCTCTATCACAACACCGCGCAGGTCCACTTCGACGCGTACAAGGCCAAGGACTCGCGCTTCGGTCGCCGCCTCGTCTATGGCGGTCACGTGATCAGCGTCGCTCTGGCGCTCGCGTACAACGGCCTCGCCACGCAGCTGCGCATCGCCGCGTGGAACGGCGGCTCGCACGTCGCGCCCACGTTTGCGGGCGATACGCTGCGCGCGTTCAGCGAGGTCGTCGAGCGCGCCGAGGTTCCGAACCGCCGCGACGTGGGCGCGCTTCGCATGCGCCTCTATGCGGTGAAGAACGTGTCCGCCGCCGAGCTCGGCTCCGTGCCGTCGCTCTTGTCGGGCACCAAAGAGCCGCGCATCGTCCTCGAGCTCGACTACTGGGCGCTGTTCCCGCGCCGCTAGCGCACGCGATTGCGCTCGCGCAGCGCGATCCAACCGGCGAGCCCGGCGATCAGCACGAGCGCCACGGCCAGCACGGCCTTGAGCGCGCCCGCGCTGTGTCGGTCGACGACGAACGGGCCGACCTTCGCGAGCTCTGCGCGATGCGCGCCCACCATCACGACGACGGCGGGTGCGCTGACCTCGGGGACCGCGGCCGTGACGAGCGTGGTGGCAGCCGCGGTGGTGGCGGCGCGATCCGTCGCGTCATCGACGACGACGAGCACCGCCACCGACGGTGTAGACGGCGCACTCACGCCGAGCGGATCGCGCGCAGCGCGATGGATGGTCGCGGTCGCGCTCACGGCGCCGGGCAACGTGGCGAGCTGGGCGCCGAGGGCGGCGGAGTCCTGGCGATCGGCGGCGCGCTGTCGCTCCACGGGGCCATCCACCGTCGGAGCGCACGCACCTACGAGCGCGAGCACGAGCGCGAGCTTCACTGCGCCGACGGTAGCACCGTCTGCGCGGCGGCAGGGCGGATCTCCTGAACTCGCGCGTATCGCTCGCGACGCGTAGGATGCTCGCGTGAACGCAGTCGAGCGCATGGCACCACTGATCTCGTCGGAGGCGGTGCGCCGATTGGCGGCGCTCAAGGTGCAGCGCTTCGACAAGACGCGTGTGCCCGCCCGCGTGGCCGCGACCAACGAGCAAGCGGTGGCAACCGTCATCGCGCGGTGGGGCAATGATCTGTGCGCGCTGCTCAACGCGATGACGCGTGACGAGCTCGCGGACCTGGCGACCGCGATGCGGATCACCGCTGGCAAGGATGCGCGCGCGGACGAGCTGCGCGTCGCGGTGTGGGATCGCGGCGCGGAGATCGAGCGCGATGGCGTGAGCGTCTCGACGATGATCCAACCGCGGCCGATCGTGCTCGGCGGTCACCTCGTAGTGCAGGCGCCGCCGCGTGGGATGGCACCGGCGACGCTCGCGTATCCGCGCGCCATTCCCGAACCGCGCCCGTGGATCCCGCGCGAGGACGAGCCGGACTCCATCGACGAACTGCTCGACGCTGCCAACGACGCGATCGGAGTTCGCCTCGGCGCGCGCGGACGTGACAAAGGTGCGTGGGGCGTGCGCGCGGCGCAGCTGCTCGGTGTCGTCGAGAAGGGACACGACGAGCCCGACTGGCGTGGCGATGTGGAGATCAAGACGGTGCCCGTCGAGCAGGAAGCGAACGGGTACTGGAACGTGGTCGAGGATCCCGCGATCGCGATGGTAGGCGAGGGCGGACTCGCGAAGCTGCAACGCACGCTGTGGCTCGCGCGCGCCACGCTCGACGACGGCACCGACGCGACGATCGTGAGCTGGTACCTGCTCGAGTGGGATGCGCACGTCGCGCGCCTCGTGCGGCGATACCTGCATCAGCGGCCCAAGGGGCCACGCAACACGACGCAGAAGGGGATGTATCTGCACAAGCGCTTCTTCGCCGACGCGGGCATGCTCGCCACGCTGAACGGATCCCTGTGATCGTCGACGAGCTCAGGATCGTCGGCTCCACGCAGACGAACGTCGTCATGGAGGCGGAGCTGATTCGCGTGGCACAGCGCGCGCTCGGCAAGCGACCGCCCAAGGTGCGCAAGGATGGCCTCGGGCAGATCGTGATGCCGTTCGATCGCGATCTCGCGTGGGCCGCGGTGACGTATCTGCGCACGCCCACGCGCGTGTTGTGGGACATCGTGCGGACGGACGCGGAGCGCCTCGAGCCGCTCTACGACGACGTGCTCGGCGATCTGCTCGAGGATCGTCGCGAGCTGTGGCGGGACGGCGACGGGATCAGCGTCGAGGCTCGGCGCGTCGAGAACTTCCCGGCGGGAGAGCGGCAGGTCGTGGGCACCGTGAAGAACGCGATCATCGACGCCGCGAGGCGGCGTGGCGCGGAGCTGCACGTAGATCCGGATCGTCCGGCGACGCGATGGATCGTGCGGCAAGACGATCGCGGCGACATGGTCGTGTCCATCGATCTCGGCGCGGGCTCGCTGAGTCAGCGCGGGTGGCGTCGCGAGGCGGGCGAGGCGCCACTTCGCGAGCATCTCGCGGCGGTGTTGCTCATGCTCGCGCGGTTCGATCCGCGGCACGACATCCTGCTCGATCCGATGTGCGGGGCAGGCACGATCCCGATCGAAGCGATCCACGCGGCGAAGGCCATGCCGCGCAAGGTGCACACGCTCGGCGTGCTCGGCTTGCGTGGTCCGCGTCCCGACGAGAAGCCGGCACCGCTGTTCGCGGATGCGTCGCCGCTCGTCATCGGCTGCGATGTGGATCTGCAGGTCCTCGCGGCAGCGCGCGATAACGCGAGGAGCGCCGGCGTCACCGCCGACGTGGTGTGGCAGCGCGCGGATATTCGCTCGCTCGAGCCGCGCATGATCGAGGACATCGCGCGCGAGAAGGGGCGCCTCGTCGACGGCGAGATGAAGCCGGGCCTCATCCTGTGCAACCCGCCGTACGGCGAGCGCCTGGACGATGACGATCTGCGCGAGCTGTACACCGAGCTCGCGTTCGCGGTGCGCGCGTTTCGCGGATGGCGCGCGGCGTTCATCGTGTCGAACCCGCTGCTCGAGGAAGTCTTCTTCGGCAACGTCGGTCCGCCGCGCATCAAGAAGCCGCTCGCGAACGCGAACCTGCGCGCGTACTTCTATCTCTACGACGTGCGCTAGCGCGACGGCCTAGTCGCCCTGACGAGCGGCCCAGGCGCTGATCAGCTCGAAGTCATCGATGATGCGCGAGTGGTAGTGACCCCACAGGTCGCTGACCATGACCATCGAGCCGCGCGAGAGCTGCGGCGTGAGGTAGATCGCGTAGTAGCGTGCCCCCGAGCCGTCCTCGACTTCGCCGACGAGATCGAGCGGCTGGTTCGAGACCGGGCAGAACAGCTCGACGCGCGTTCCGTGCGGGATGTCGAACGGCTTGGTCTTGCGGCCATCACCGTGAATTGGCGAGAGGTGAACGCGTCCTTCTTTGTCGCCGGCGCGAATGCCGATGGTGACGGCGGGGTGACCATCGAACTCGACATCGGAGATTCCGACGAGGTTGTCACCGCGGGGGCCGAAAGCCTGCGTGAGGATCACGGTGACGTCGTTCTCGACCGCGATGTGGCGGCCGGTGACGGCGCGGTGGTTACCGGTGATCCGGAGGTTGCGACGATCCACGGGGTCCATGACTGCGCAGCTGGCCACGGCTCGTCGCCGTTGGCAAGCGTCATCGCACGTGCGAGTACCGCACGGTTCGATGGTGGCTTCACCTCGTGGCAATCGATGGGGCACCGTCGAGGGCGCTGGTGTAAGCTCGCCAAACCGATGCAGCGCTGGGTGCTGTTCTGTGTGATCGCGCTTTGGGTCGGCGTTGCGTACGCCAAGCCCCGTATTGCCGTCGCTCCGATCGAGGGCGACGACAGTGGCGACATGCGCGATGCGGTCGCCGACGCGCTCGACGGCGGTGACCTCGACGTCATCTCGACGGGCAAGGTGACCAAGGCGATCGACAAGCTGGGCTACGAGGGCGAGCTGACCGACAAGCAGGCCAAGAAGGTCGCCAAAGAGCTCGAGGCCGATGCGCTCGTCCAGGCCAAGCTCGGCAAGAGCGGCAGGAACAAGACGCTGCGGTTCACGATCTTCGTGAAGGGCAAGCGAGAGCGCGGCTTCAAGGTCACCTTCAATAACGAGAAGTCCTCGAAGTTCAAATCCAAGCTCCGCGACAAGATCACCGAGAAGGTCGATGGTGCGAGTGACGAGGTCGCGAAGGGCGACGACGAGTCGGACGACGACCGCCGCAAGAAAAAGAAGAAGAAGAAGAAGCGCCTCGGCCGTGACGAGGACAGCGAGGAGCCCACGTCCGACGAGGATGCCGATATCGATGCGGCGGTCGCGCGCGTCAGTGGGCACAGCGCCAATCGCGTCGCGGTGCGCGTCGACATCGGCGCGTCGTTCCAGAATCGCATCCTCCGCTTCACGCAGCGCGCGAACTTCCCCGAGGGGCCCAAGCCGTACTCCAACACGTACGTGCCCGGCGCTCGCATCGAGGGCGAGCTCTATCCGCTCGCGTTCGGCAACCCCAAGAGCTTCGTGTCGGGCCTCGGCCTCGCGGGCGAGTACGATCGCACGCTGTCGCTCACGCTCCGCACGACGGCCGAGCCCACCGTGCCGGTGCCGACCAAGCAGTACCACTGGTTCGTCGGTGGACGTATCCGCGTCCCGTTCGGCAAGAGCACGACGAGCCCCTCGGTCACGCTCGGCTTCGATTACGGCAAGCGCGCGTTCAGCCCGGATCGCAGGCAGCTCATGAAGGCGTCGAGCCTCGACGTCCCCAACACGACGTACACGAGCCTGCAGCCCGGCCTCGCGCTCCGCGTCCCGTTCATCCCGCAGCTCGCGTTCGCGGCGTCTGCCAAGGCGCATCTCATCCGTGACGCGGGACCGATCCAGAAGCTCGACGAGTACGGTCGCGCGCGCGTGTTCGGTGTCACCGCGCAGGCTGGCTTCGATATCGTCCTCGGGGACCGCTTCGCGATTCGCCTCGTCGGTGAGCTCGCGCAGTTCGGCTTCGACTTCGTCGGCAACGGCTTCCGCACGACGAGCCTCGATGGCGTCCCAGAGACGAAGGACATCGGCGGCGCGTTGGATCGCTCGATCGGCGGAGCGGCGACGCTGGCCGTTCTCTACTGATGCAGCCCTCCGTCACCCCTCGCAACAAGCTGGTGGTCGCGCACCCGGAGCGAAAGGCGCAGCGGGCACTACACCGGCTTGTCGGCGCGACGCTGTGTCCGGTGGAGGTCGTGGACTCCGTCGAAGCGTTGGTCGCCGCTGTCGACGAGCAGTCGATCGCGATCGTCGACATGTCGATGGCGGTGGCTCGGCCCAAGCTGTTCGACCAACCCGCGCGTGCATGGATCGCGGTGCCGGGGGAGGGGCTCGCTGCTGCGGAGGCGAGCACGCTCGACACGCTGCTCACGGCGGGATGGAGCCACATCGTCGCGCATCCGATGCCGATCCTCGCCGAGGAGCTGCTCGCCACGGTGCAGAAGGTGATCCGCATGGACGTCTTCGGCCTCGAGAAGTACGTCGCGTGGGGGGCGGAGGTGCGGAGCTACACGCTCGAGGACGCGCGTGATCGCGATGCCGCCGTGGCGGCGCTCGCGCAAGATGTCATCTCGGTGGGCCTTCCGGATCGCGTGGGCTCGCTCGTGAGCGTGATCGCCGACGAGCTCTTGGCGAACGCGCTGTACGTCGCGCCCGTCGACGAGAATGGCGCGCACGTTCGCAAGGACGAGGCCCGCGACAACGCACGCGCGCTCGCAGGGCAAGACGTGGTCACCGTGCGCTGGGCCACCGATGCGCGGTACCTCGCGATCGAAGTTCGCGACCGATGGGGAACGCTCGATCCAGCGATCATCGCACCGCGCCTCGCGAGCACGAGCAAGCAAGCGACGGCCGAGGGAGGAATGGGCTTGCCGCTCGCGTATGCGTGCTGCAACCAGTTCGTCATCAACCACGCACCCGCTCGCATGACCGAGGTCATCACGCTCCTCGACATGCGCTACAAGCCGACGGAGCTCGGACGAGCGGCCTCGTTTCACACGTTCACGGAGAAAGGATCGACATGAGCGAGCACAGGTTGGGCCGACTCGACGTGCAGATCCATGGAGCGCGGATGGCGCTCGCGGGGCGCTTCGACGACGGCGTGGTCGGGCTGCCGGATCTTGCGGACAAGCTGCCTCGCGGCGACGTGACGATCGACCTCGAGGCGATCACGTTCGTGAACTCGGTCGGCATGCGCGAGTGGGTGCGGCTCGTCCGAATCCTCAAGGACCGCGGCACGATCACGCTCGCACGGGTGGCCGAGGGACTGATGGGCCAAATGAACCTCATCCCCGAGTTCAAGGGGGTGGTTCGCGTCGCGTCGTTCCACGCCCAGTACGCGTGCGGCAAGTGCGGGGCAGAGGCGGATCCACTGGTCGATGCGGTGGCGCACCTGCTCGAACTGCGAGCCAAGAATTTCCCCGCCATGCCGTGCCCGGAGTGCGGATCTGCCATGACCTTGGCCGAGTTCCCCGAGCGGTACCTGACGTTGTTCGGGGGATGACGGCGCGGTAGGGTGCGCCGGTGCTCGTGGACACGAACGACCTAGCTCCATCCGACACGTTTGCGCGCCGCCACATCGCTCCGAGCGAAGCCGAAATCGCAGAGATGCTTTCGGCGCTCGGCTACAAGTCGCTCGCCGAGCTCGCCGACGCCACGGTGCCGGCGGGCATCCGCTTGAAGCAACCGCTTCAGCTCGCGGAGCCGCTCGGAGAGCACGAGCTCGTCGAGGAGCTGAAGAACCTCGCGGCCGACAACCAGGTGATGCGGTCGTTCATCGGGCAGGGCTACTACGACACGATCACGCCCGCTGTCATCCTGCGCAACGTGCTCGAGAACCCGGGCTGGTACACGCAGTACACGCCATACCAAGCCGAGATCTCGCAGGGCCGCCTCGAAGCGCTCGTGAACTTCCAGACGATGGTGCAGGACCTCACCGCGCTGCCGCTGGCAAACGCGTCGCTCCTCGACGAAGCCACCGCAGGGGCCGAGGCGATGGTGATGTGTTACGAGCGCGTCGCGCACGGCAAGACGGTGTTCTGGGTCGACAACGCCACGCACCCGCAGACGATCGCGGTGATGCGCACGCGCGCCGAGCCGCTCGGCATCGAGCTGCGCGTCGCCGAGCCCGAAGCGTTCACGTCGCTCGGTGATGCGTGCGGCGTGCTGCTCTCGTATCCGACCACGGACGGTCGCGTGCTCGATCATCGTGCGCTCGTCGAAACGGTGCACGCGGCGGGCGCGTTCGTCGTGATGGCGACGGATCTCCTCGCGCTGACGCTGATCACGCCACCGGGCGAGCTCGGCGCCGACATCGCGGTCGGCAGCGCGCAGCGCTTCGGCGTGCCGATGGGCTTCGGCGGTCCGCACGCGGCGTTCCTCTCGTGCAAGGACGATTTCCGTCGGCAGATTCCGGGCCGCATCATCGGCGTGTCCAAGGATGCAAAGGGACGCGTCGCGTTCCGCCTCGCGCTGCAGACGCGCGAGCAGCACATCCGTCGCGAGAAGGCGACGAGCAACATCTGCACGGCGCAGGTGCTGCTCGCGGTGATGGCGTCGATGTACGCCGTCTATCACGGACCCGCCGGGCTCACGCAGATCGCGCGTCGCGTGCGCGCGTACACCGCGGTCGTCGCGGCGGGCCTCACCAAGCTCGGCTTCACGCCGCGCAACGCGACGGGCGCGTGGTTCGACACGCTCCGCGTGGATCTCGATTCGCACAAGCAAGCGCAGGTGTTGGCGCGCGCCGTCGAGCTCGGGCTCAACCTGCGTCGCTACGACGACGGTGTCGGCATCTCGTGTGACGAGACCACCACGCACGCCGACGTGCACGCGCTGCTCGAGTCGTTCGTCCCCGCGGCCCGGAGTGAGTCCGAGCCGCTCCAACTCGGGCCCGATCGCGGCGAGCTGCCGTTCGATCTCGTCGACATGATCAAAGCGGCGACCATCCCCGAGCTGCCGGCACCGCTCGCACGCACGAGCGCGTTCCTCACGCATCCCACGTTCTCTCGCTATCACGCGGAGCACGAGATGCTGCGGTACCTGAACCGCTTGCAGGCCAAGGACCTCTCGCTCACGACATCGATGATTCCGCTCGGCTCGTGCACCATGAAGCTCAACGCGACCACGGAGATGATTCCGGTCACGTGGCCCGAGTTCGGTCGCATCCATCCGTTCGCACCGGCGGATCAGTGGGGCGGCTACAAGGCGATGTTCGAGCAGCTCGAAGCGTGGCTCGCCGAGATCACGGGCTTCGCGGCCGTGTCGCTGCAACCCAACTCGGGTGCGCAAGGCGAGTACGCGGGCCTGCTCGCGATCCGCGGCTACCACGCGTCTCGCAACGACAAGCGCGACGTCTGCTTGATCCCGCAGAGTGCGCACGGCACCAACCCGGCGTCGGCGGTGCTCGCCGGCATGAAGGTCGTCGTCGTGGCGTCCACCAGCGACGGCACCATCGACCTCGCGGATCTGAAGAAGAAGGCCGAGGCGCACGCCAAGGATCTCGCGGCGCTGATGGTCACGTATCCGTCGACGCACGGCGTGTTCGAGGATGGCATCTCCGAGGTCTGCTCGATCGTTCACGCGAACGGCGGGCAGGTCTACATGGACGGCGCCAACATGAACGCGCAGGTCGGACTCACACGTCCGGGCGATATCGGCGCGGACGTCTGCCACCTGAACCTGCACAAGACGTTCTGCATCCCGCACGGCGGCGGCGGCCCGGGCATGGGCCCGATCGGTGTGGCCAAGCACCTCGCGCCATTCCTGCCGGGACATCCGCTCTCGGCGAACCCGACCGTCGGTCCCGTGTCGGCAGCGCCGTGGGGCTCCGCGTCGATCCTGCCGATCAGCTTCTCGTACATCGCGATGATGGGCGAGGCGGGGCTGCGCAAGGCGACCGAAGTGGCGATCCTCAACGCGAACTACATCGCGCATCGTTTGAGCTCCCACTATCCCGTGCTCTACACGGGGCAGAATGGCCGCGTCGCGCACGAGCTGATCATCGATATTCGTCCGTTCAAGAAGACGTCGGGCATCGAGGCAGAGGACGTCGCGAAGCGCCTCATGGACTTCGCGTTCCACGCGCCGACGATGTCCTTCCCGGTTCCGGGCACGCTGATGATCGAGCCCACCGAGTCCGAGTCCAAGGCGGAGCTCGATCGCTTCTGCGACGCGATGATCGCCATCCGCGCCGAGATCGCCGCGATCGAGAGCGGCTCCATGGACAAGGCGAACAATCCGCTGAAGAACGCGCCGCACACGGCCGCTGCCATCGCGGCCGCCGAGTGGAATCACCCCTACACGCGCGAGCAGGCGGTGTACCCGGCGCCGTGGCTGCGCACGAACAAATACTGGCCGCCGGTCGCGCGCGTCGACAACGCGTACGGCGATCGCAATCTCGTCTGCGCCTGCCCGCCGATCGACTCGTATGCCTGATCGTGGCACCTGATCGTGGCACCTAGTCGTGGCACCTGATCGTGGCTCCCAAGGGTAAGCACGCCGCCGCCATCGCCGCGTTGCGCGAGCAACGCGCGAGCCTGCTCGCGGCGGCGATCCAGGCGGACCAGCGCGTCGACGCGCTGAAGAACGCGCTCGCGAAAGAGCAAGCCGATGTCGCCGCGCTCCGCCAAGGCATCCTCGGCTTCTTGCAGTCGTTGGCCAAGACCGACCAGATGTCGAAGGAGCAACGCGAGGCCGCCGAAGCCGCCGTGCGCTTGCGCGAAGGTGTTGCCGCACGTGACGCGCTCTATCGCCAGATCGCCGAGCTCGACGCGCGCATCGCCGCCCACGATCCGATCCAGATCGCGCGCGAGGAAGCTGCGAAGAAGGCCAACGAAGAGATCGCGTCGGTCTCGCGCGATCGCGAGCTCTCCGAGCAGCTCCTCGAGCTCGCCGTTCGCATCGAGGCGATCGACTTCGAGCTCGGCCCGCTCACCGACGCGATCCAAGCCGGCACCGCCGCCACGAACGAGCTGCTCGACGTGGTCCACGCGATCGACGAGGCCAAGCGCGAGCCCGTCCGTGCACCCGTTCTCACCGAGCGCTCCGCTCGCGGCATGCTCGGCGAAGCGGCGGCCGCTGCCATCGGCTTCTTCGCCACGCTCGAGTCGTTGCCCGCGCCCGACGACCACACGCCGCGCTTCGTCGACGTGGTGTCGTTCGAGGATCGCATCTCGCCCGTCGACGACATCCTGCCGCGATTGCTCGCACCGGGCCCCGTCGCTGCACGGCTCGACGACGCCCGCGCCGCTGTCGTCGCGCGCCTCGAGCGCCTCACCGCGCTGCTCGGCGATGTGCGCGTGCGCCACGCCGAGGTCTCCCAACGTCGCCTCGCGTTCGAGCATCAACGCGCCCGCGTGCGCGCGCGCGCCTCGAGCGCCTCCGGTAGCTAGCGCGCCGCGAACCGATAGTGCGCCACGATCCACTCGCGACCATCGGCGTACCCGAACAGCTCCGCGCACGCGAGGAAGAACACGCGCCACCGTTGAAACCGCTTGCGCGCATCGGTGCCATACGTCGTCGCGAGCGCCGCGAGCGCACGCTCCCGTCTCTGCATGAGGTTCTCGTACCAGGCCTCGGCCGTGCGCGCGTAGTGCGTGCCCGCGAGGTGCCACTCCTCGAGGAGCTGTAGATCGTCCTGGAAGTGATGCAGCAGGCTCGCGCTCGGCATGATGCCGCCCGTGAAGAACTCGCGCGCCATCCAATCGGATGGCCCCGCGTCCTCGAACGGATACGCATGACGTCGATGCGCGAACACGTGGACGAACAGCGATCCCGACGGCACCAGCCAATCGGCGATGCGCCGCAAGAGCTGCTCGTAGTTGCGCATGTGCTCGAACATTTCGATCGACACCACGCGATCGAACGCACGCGCAGGCAACAGCAGCGTCCGCACGTCCGCCGTTCGCACCGTGATGTTTGTCAGCCCACGCGCCGCCGCCGCCGCCTCGATGAACGCACGCTGCAACACCGAGTTCGACACGGCCGTGATCCGGCTGCTGGGATACCGCGCCGCTGCCCACAGCGAGAACGAGCCCCACCCACACCCGAGGTCGAGCACCTCCTGTCCATCCGCGAGCCGCGCACGCTCGGCCGTGAGCGCGAGCATCGCATCCTCGGCCGCGCCGAGCTCGTGGACGCCGGGTGGCCAGTAACAGCTCGAGTACTTGAGCTGCGGCCCGAGCACCGTCTGAAAAAACGCGGGCGGCACTTCGTAGTGCTGCTCGTTCGCCGCGGCCGTCTCGATCGCGATGTCGCTCGCGCGGAGCGAACCGACGAGCGCTTGATGTCGCGCTTGCTCGTCCTCCACGCTGCGCCGCTCCTGCCGCAGCCTCAGCGCGCACACGCCGCGAATCGCCGCGCGTAGCACGCGCTCGGGCACGATGCCGCTGTCAACGATGCGCTCCAACACGCCGTCACCGTAACGCGCGAACACGAAGGCGTGTAAGGCCCGCGCGCGGCTGCCGTTGGTTCGTCATGATGATTCGCAGCATCCTGTTCGGAGCGTTGGTCCTCGTCGGTTGCGGTCCCAAGCCCGGCACGCCTGGGGGCGGTGACACGAGCGTGAAGAACCCCGATCCGACGGCAGGTGTGCCGTGCGTGCAAGAGATCGCGCTCGAGTGTCCGGACGGCCAGATCGATGCGTGTCTCGTCACGCCCGCGGCCGCCGAGACTCACACTTGCGTCGCGAAGCCCGAGGCTGCTCCGGCAGAGCCCGAAGCAGGCGCCGCGAACTAACGTAGTTGCGGTGTCCGCACGGGCGGGACCCCGGTGACGATCACGCGGTCACGAACCCGACGCTGATCGCGTCGGCGTGATCGCTCCGTAGCGCTCCACCACCGCGGCCGCATTCGTCGCGATGCACTCGCGCCAACTGGCGGGTGCGACGAGCTCTGCGAGCGGTCCGAAGCTCTGTACCCACGGGACAACCTCCCACTGGGCACTCGTGCGGATCTGATAGCGCAACGTGCCATCGGGCAGTCTTTCCTTTCTCTCTTCGGGATGAAAGACCACTTCCTCGATCCTCCAAGCAATCTCCGCATCGAATCGAACTTCCACGTCTTCCTCTGCATCGCTGACGAAGATCCCGAACGCATTCTTCGCGTGCGCCTCCACATCCACGCGCGGGGCAGTGAACGTCTCGCTTGTCTTCGTCAGTGAGCGAATGCGATGCACTGCCAACGTCGTCACTCGCTCATGGTCTCCGAGGCAGGCAAAGAGGTACAGCGCAGAGCGATGCGCGACCAGCTTCACCGGACGCGCGCGATGCGTGCGCGTCGTGCCCTTCCAAGCCGCGTGATACTCGATCTCGCAGACGATGCGCCGCGCGATCGCATCCGCAAGCGAGTCGATGGTTTCTCCATGCGCCGCATAGTCGACGTGCGCGCGTACGTGCGGTGTGAACACGCGCGACATCGCGTCGAGTCCGCCATTGTGGCGCGGAGCGAGGTGCCCGCGCACCTTCTGAACGGCGCTGCGCAGGTCGTCATGCAGAGGCGTTCCTGTTAGCGGACCAGCGGCACTTTGCGCGGCGAAGATCGCGAGCAACTCCATCACCGTGAACTGGATCGTCTCCATCGCGTGTAGTCCGGGCGCGATGCGATAGACCTTCTTCTGCTTCCCGACCTGCTCCTCGACGAGAGCGAACACATGGGAGAGCGTCGCGAGGTCTCGCTCGATCGTCGCCTTGCTTCGCTGCAATTGTTCCGCGAGCTCCTTGACGCTATAGGCCGTCTTGGCTTGCGAAAGAAGCTGCAAGATCGCCCACTGCCGAGCGAGCTGCTGCGAGTCCTGACGTCGCGCGTCTTCTCTCATTCGGTCCATTGTCGCTCGGATCGATGACACTCGGCATGGGTGCAGCAATACGCTGCACTCAACCGCATCGGATTGCACAGCGGTGCCCCGCCGTTAACCGTCACGCCATGGACTTTCCCTTCACACAGGCCGAGAGTGGATCTCGTGGGGCAAGGCGCGGACACGGAGAAGTGGCTATCGCGGGCTCTTGGGTTGCGGCCGACCGAGAGTCCATTCCCTTGGCAGCGACGACTTCTCTCTCAGTTTCTAGCGGGGGAATTGCCTCGCGCGCTCGACTTGCCGACTGGATTGGGCAAGACCGCCGTGATGGCCATCTGGCTTGTCGCGCGCGCGATGGGCGCGCAGTTGCCGCGTCGACTGGTGTATGTCGTCGACCGAAGAGCAGTCGTCGATCAGGCAACGACCGTTGCGGAATCGCTTCGCAAGCTCGTCGACGAGGACCCGGAGATCAAGGAGGCTCTCGGACTCGAGAGACGCTCGTTGCCAATCTCCACGTTGCGGGGACAACACCTCGACAACCGCGAATGGCTCGACGATCCTTCGATTCCCGCAATCGTCGTCGGTACGGTCGATCTCGTTGGCTCACGGCTGCTGTTCGAAGGATATGGAGTCAGTCGGAAGATGCGTCCGTATCACGCTGGGTTTCTCGGCGCGGACACGCTCTTGGTTCTCGACGAAGCGCACCTGGTGCCACCGTTCGAACGACTGATCGAGGCAGTTGCGGATGGACGCGAACAAGGGCTTGGACCACACGCCGACGTCGCCGCTCTGGTGCCAGCACTTCACTTGCTCTCGCTCTCGGCGACGGGACGTGCAGTCGAACGCCGGTTCTCGCTCGACGACGAGGATCGCGCTCATCCGGTCGTTCAAGCGCGATTGAACGCCCGCAAGATTCTCGATCTGCGCCCCGCGGTGGCGAAGGGAGACCTCGCTGTCCGGCTTGCTGAGGAGGCGTATGGTCTGGCGTCGCGTGCAACCGAACCAACGCGCGTGCTCGTGTTCTGCGACACTCGCGATGATGCAGTGAAGGCGGCGGAAGCACTTCGAAAGATCACGCAAAGCGCTCGTGCTTCGAGTGATATCGAGCTGTTTGTTGGCGGGCGAAGGGCGTACGAGCGTGAGACGTTGGCTTCCTGGCTACGCGGGCACGGGTTCATCGCCGGAAGCGAGGCGCCGACGGCGAGTACGTTCCTGATCGCTACTTCAGCGGGTGAGGTCGGCGTTGATCTCGACGCGGACGTTGCCGTGATGGATGTGGTGGCCTGGGAGCGAATGGTCCAGCGACTCGGGAGAATTAACCGCCGCGGTAAGGGAAGCGCTCGAGTGGTGATGATTCCCATCGACGGCGATGAACGTTCGCCCGAAAGGCGCGCGGCGTGTTTGCAGCTCCTTCAGAAGCTGCCCTCGGTGGAGGATGGGCTGGACGGAAGTCCAGGGGCGATCGGTGCATTGCGCTCGAGGGCATCGAATGACCCCGATGTGGCGACACTCCTCGCGGACGCAACAACGCCGGCGCTTCTACATCCGCCGCTTAACCGTCCGCTGGTCGATGCGTGGGCAATGACGTCGCTCGAGCTACACACAGGGCGTCCACTCATCGAGCCATGGTTGCGCGGTTGGCTCGACGACGACGAACCTCCGCAGGTTTCCATCGCGTTTCGGGATCACCTCCCCATCATCGATAGTCGTCTCCTCGACGGCGATCAGCTCGCAGCATTCATGGATGTTGCTGGTCCTCACGCCAGCGAGGAGCTGGAGACCGAGGTATGGCGGGTCTGGGCGTGGTTCGACAAGCGCATCGCGAAGCTGGGGGCTGACGCAGCACGGGCTCCTCTCGCGGTCGCGTTCGACCGAAACCGTAAGTCGACCCTGGTCACCACCGCCTTGCTGCAAGACAGGAGGCGGAGAGAGCGGCTCGAGAACAGCTTAGACGGCGGACGCTTGCTAATCGACTCGAGACTTCAGGGGTTGGAGCAGGGGCTGCTCGCGGCAGACGCTGGTCTCGACCCAGACGCATTGTCGCTTGACCTCACGCAGCGGGACGACACCGGAGTTCCGTTCCGTGTTCGTAAGGTCGCTGCGCTGGACGATCGAGCTACACCGACGATTCGACTCGATAAGACCTTCGAGGTCGAGTGGAGTGAAGAGGGCGAACCCACACATTGGCTTGTGGTCGAGCGCCGAGTAGGCGAGCCGATCTCCGAATCGGGAAGGTCCATTGCTCGACGAGCACAGGGACTCGGTGAACATCAACGCTGGACGGAGAATGAGGTCGCGACTATCGCTCAGCGGCTTCGTCTGCCGGCCGAGCTCACTCTCGCGTTGCGCATTGCGGCGCGGCTACATGATGAAGGAAAGAAGGCCGAGCGATGGCAGCGTGCGTTTCACGTCGCCGCATCCGAACGTCCCCTTGCAAAGAGCACTCGTGCGCCCAACGTCGCGGTACTCGGCGGGTATCGACACGAGCTCGGCTCGCTTCGATGGGTCGAGGCGGACACAGAGTTCGCATCCCTTTCGCCGGAGTACCGCGATGTCGTGCTCCATGTTGTCGCAGCACATCATGGACGAGCACGTCCGAACCTTCCAGTAGACGGGGCAGACGAGCCCCCAACGAAACTGCGGGAGCGTGCTCGCGAGATCGCATTGCGTTACGAGCGGCTGTCTCGTCGTTTTGGCCCATGGGGCTTGGCATGGATCGAGAGTCTGCTGCGCGCGGCGGATGTGCGCGCATCACGCAAGAACGACGAGGTTGACCGTGGCTGAGGCAGTCATCCCCGTCGACCTCTTGAACCCCGGACAAGTGTTCGCTTGTCTTGGTCTCGTCGAAGCGGCTGAAGTCTTGGTCGGTGATGCCGAGGGTGTATTCGACTGGAGCGACAGAGGAGTAACTCGCTTTCATATTCGCGCTGCTGGCGAGCGTTCTCCCATCGTCGCAGTACTCGAGTTCTTAGATCGTGCAGAAGTGTTCGCCGAGGTCACGGATGGGAGCTCAAACCTCGACGCTTGGCGCAGCTCGTGGGGAACCGTAAGGTCACGTCCTCGGGCCCTCGGTTACCCGTATCCTGAACCCGATAGTCCAGCAACGCTGGTCTGCGCATTGGTCGCCGGTCCCGACCGAATCGAGATTGGACATTGGGGCGAGGAAACGAAGAGGACGCAACGAGACAACGTGAAGTTCTGGGCCGGAGCTGGTGGATATCCCGGAGCGGCGTTAACTCGTGACGCTCTCGCATTGATCAGGGGAAGGTCTCAAGTGGCAGCGGCAGACCCTTTTGCGTTGAGCGCACCCCAGTCGAGCAGTTTTCGGCTCGATTGGCGTCGCGACTACATTCCACTCGACGCTGGATTCTCCCTCAACTCACACGCGAACATGGACTCGGTGGGCTTCCCCTTGGTGGAGCTGCTCGGTGTCATCGGGTTGGCATATGCACGTCCACAACGACCAGACGCGCGTGACAAGCTGACGTACGTCTATTCTGTTGCAGGGCGCGACCTTACGACTCCGTCGTTGTGGCTTCGTCCTGCATTGCTTCGCGCTGCACTTGGTAGTTCAGCGCTTCCATTTCCGACGCGCCAGTTCCGAATGTTCCTGGGATGGCCGGGGCAGGAAAACCAAGCGCGCTCGATCACGACTGTCACCGAGGAGACACCATAATGACCAGCCTGTCTGCCGATACGATCAATCGCTGGCTCGATGCAAAGGGGCCCGTTGCACTGGTCCGACGGGAACTCCTCGTTCCCGTCGAAGGCCGCGACGCCGTCTTCTTTCCTCCAACGTACGCGAGCGACAATCCATACAACATCGACACGCTCGCCGACGGAACGAAGGTTGTTACCGTCGATAGCGTAGGAGCTCAAGCAAACCGCATCGAGCCCGTATTTCGCACGGACCCCGAGCTCGCCGCTCTCGTACCCAATGTCGAGATCGTGTTGGGCGACGGGAAACGTGTGTCGATCTTGGATGCGGGGCACCGACTCGGCGATGCAATCGTGCGTGCCTCCCAGCTCAAGGAAGATGCGCGTGCCGCGTACGAGGATGTGTTGTCGAAGGGCGACGTGTCCAAGCTCGCAAAGCTCGCTCCCACGTCCATCGTGTTCGGCTCGTGGGATTCGCGCGACACGCAGGCGAAGTTGCCGCGGCTCATACAAGCGGTCATTCGTGCATGGAACGTCGACGTACTGACGCGCTCGGCTCAGTACGTGCCGCCGGTCGACTACTCGGCCTACGATGTGTTCTCCGAGGAGGATAAACAGAAATCAGAGAACAATCCCAAGAGCCCGCTGGCGCAACGTGGTTTTGTTCCGGTGCCGGCAACGGGAGCGCATGGTGGCGTTGTTGCGCACGGTCCAATCGTTCGTGATCTTACCGTGAACTTGATTGCTCTGCGGCGCCTTCGATCAAGTGAGAACGCAGCTGCCCTCCATCGCTACATTCTCGGTCTGTCACTTGTCGCTGCAACGGAACCGCTGGATGGCTTCCTTCGTCAGGGTTGCTTACTTGTCCCTGATGTCGAGAAGCCAAGTCCGTGGTTCGAAGTGGAACGCACCGGTGCTCGCACTGAGGTTGCCCTCGAGTCGGCGGCAGTTCGCAGCTTTGCGAAAGATGCAGCTGTAGCCTTCGGCGTTGGGCCGAGCCGCGAAGCGATGTTCGATCCTGCAGGAGCGAAGTCGGACGTGTCCGACGATAAGGACAAGGGCAAGAAGAAGACGAAGAAGGAGAAGTGAGCGCGTCGTGGCTCGTCACCTCGTTCTCTCGATCCATCTCCACGATCGTTTTCATGGGATGGCGTTCGGTGCGCCCGAGTGGCCGCCTTCACCTGCACGCGTGTTTCAGGCACTCGTAGCTGGCGTAGCGCGCGGTGTCTCGATTCCCGATCACGTCGTACGTTCACTCGAGTGGTTGGAGCAGCTAGCTCCGCCGATGATCGGGACACCTCGTTCTCGTCCAGGTGCACGCGCATCACTTTGGGTGCCGAACAACGATCTCGATGCGAAGGGTGGCGACCCCGCAAAGTTGGCGGAGTTGCGGACGGCGAAAGTTGTCTTCCCGCGGCTCATCGAAGGCGACGAGCCACTGATGTACGTCTGGTCGTGGACCGAAGATGTCGTGCACGGTGCGGGCCTATTAGAGGCTGCCGAGCAGCTCTATCAACTTGGCCGTGGCGTCGACTTGGCGTGGGCACACGCCGAGATCCTCGATGATGATGGCGTTGCGCGGGTTCTTGGAGAATACCCGGGCCTCGTTCACAAACCGGCTGGACCGGGGGACACATCTGGAAGTCTCTGTCCTGTCCCCGGGTCTCTCGCCAGCCTTCAGCGGCGGTTCGAGGCACGGCGAATCGAGGAGGTGTGGGAGGGCAAGAAACGAAAAGAGCTCTTCGCGAACGCACCCAAGCCGTTGTTTCAGGCCGTGCGGTACGGACGACGTTCAGAGCTGATCGCATTCGATATTCTCGATGCCAGTGACGAGCGCCGCGCGTTCCCGTTCGCACTTCATCGAGTAGCGTCCTTGGTTGTCGCCGTTCGGGACGCCGCAGCCGAACGTCTGAGAGATGCGTTTCCGCACCATCACGAGGAGATCGCCCGAGTTCTCATTGGTCGCAGACCAGATGCCAATGAGGGCAGCTCGATCGATGATCGCGTGCGTATCGTCCCGTTGCCGTCGATCGGTCATGAACACGCTGATCTTGGTGTGCGGCGCCTTCTCGTCGATCTTCCAGGCGGTTCATCCTTGTCGGTGGATGATCTCGCATGGGCGTTCGATGGGCTCGGACCGGCAGATCCGACGACGGGTGTTCTGACGTATGTCCTCGCGCGGGCGAAGTCGAGCAGGATGCCGGACCGATACATCGAGGGTGCTCGGTGCTTTCGTACCGTCACCCCGGTGGTCCTGCCTCGAGAGGTCGCGCGTCGCCGCATCGAACCGACACGACGCCAGGAAGAGGCGAAGCCCGGGGCTGAGCGGGATCAGGAGCAGGCGCGAGCCATAGGCGCGGTAGCGACCGCCCTGCGGCACGCAGGTGTTCGAGCTCATGCTCGTGACATCGTCGTGCAGCGAGAGCCATTTGATCGTCGAGGCGCTCGTGCGGAGCGTTTCGCCGACGGGACGAGATTCGAGAAGGAACGAATGTGGCACGTCCAGTTCTCGTTGGACCGGGAGGTTCAAGGCCCATTGGTAATCGGTGATGGAAGGTTTCTCGGGCTCGGGGTGTTAGCGCCGAGACGAGAGCCCAATGCCATTCACGCATTCACCATCGAGGACGGACTTGTCGAGAAGGCCATCGCGGAAGATGTAGCCCGCGCACTTCGACGAGCTGTGATGTCATTGGTGCAGGACGCGATCGGTCGCCGATCACTGCCGAGCTACTTCAGTGGGCATGACGACCTCGGAGCGCCTGCCCAGGACGATGTGGCTCCACATCTATCCTTCGCGTTCGACCCCGTCGGGAAACGCGTTCTCATCGTCGCGCCGCATGTGTTGTCACAGCGTGCGGCGTCAACATGGGAACAGGAGCACCTCTCAGTTCTCGAGCGGGCGTTGCAGAGTCTGCACCTGCTTCGTGCCGGACGCGCAGGACTCTTGGTCTTGAGAAACACGCCCGTGGGTGAGTCGGATCCCATTGTGTGCAGTTCTCGACGCTGGAGGACCATTTCGCCATATCGCGTAAACCGGCACGCCAAGAAGGTGAGCGCAAAGGAGGCCGTCGCCCTGGACGTGCGTGCGGAGTGTGCGCGTCGCGGATTGCCTCTGCCTCAGATCACCGTTCACGACGCACGAGGGCGCGACGGTGTTGGACTTGTTGGCGATGTAGAGCTCGAGTTTGCTCACGCTGTGAGCGGTCCCGTTCTGCTCGGCCGCAATCGGCATGTCGGCGGAGGCATGTTCGCGGCGATCTCGTAGCGGCGCAGATCAAGGAGGCGTGTGGCCGACCTCGTTGTCATCGATGGGCTTCAGAGCTGGGCTAGAGCGATCGCAGCGTTACCAGCTGATCAACCATGGCCTGTGCGCTGGGTTCTGGTACCGGAGGAGAGTCACGCGCACGCACTCCGAATCGAGCTCGCGCTGAGTGCCCCAGCGGCTCTACTCGGTACGCGGTTCCTTACGGCGGCAGCGGCAGCACGAATGGTGCTGGCATCGATGGGGACTGTTCACCGAGGGAATGAAGAGCAGAGGCGTGCGCTGCGGCTGCGAGTCCTGTTCCGCGACGGCATGCGCTTGTCTGCATATCGTGGCGCTGATCTGAACAGCCGTGGTTGGGCAGACGCGTTCGCCTCCACGATCGAGCAACTCGAAGCTGCAGGCCTTCGGCCCGCTGACATCGTTGCTGCCAGCCGCGATGAGAGCGTCCAAGACCTGGCAGACGTGTGGACGCTTCTCGATGCCGATGCGGGCACGTCGTGGTCAGTCCACCGCACGATCTCCGAAGCGACGGATGCAATCCGCGCTGACAGACATGCCTGGCCCTGTGACGGTCCTGTGCTCGCGCTGATTCCGCATGTGCTCGATGCCGTACACGCGAAGTTCATCAGGGCGATCCCGAAGGTCACGATCGGCGTTGCACCTCGGCGTCCAATGCGCCGTCGCTACCGCGAGCGCGTCCGCCTGCTGCTGGGAGATGACGTTGCTGCGAAGCTGGAGGAGGCAGAGCTGTTGCTCGGTGCTCGAGCTCCGAGCGTCGCAGCCAACGAGCTCGCAATCTTGGGGGCCTACGCGTTCGATCTGCCCGAGCGGCTGAATGCGTCCGCGCGTCCACGTAGCTGTGGTCCCGACGGAACGGTCTCGCTGGAAGCCTACGCTGGAGTCGATGAAGAGGTCGACGCCGCGACACGCTGGGTGGCCGACGAGGTGCGACGAGGAACGCCGTTACAGGACCTCGCGATTCTTGTGCCTCGTCCGGAACCGTACGCCGAGCTTGTCGCCGAGCGGATCGCTGCGCTGCCGTGGCCGACTGCCTCGCGTCCCGTCTACTTGGCTGCAGGTCGCCCCGCGACCTCGGTGCCAGTGGGGGCGCGCGTACTCTCCCTGCTACGCGCGATTGCTGCGTACCTACCGATGCACACTGTTGTTGCACTGCTTCCACGTTTGCGGCTTGACGGGGTAGAGGGGCATCTCTCGCCGGGAAGAGCACGCGAGGTCATTCGCGCTCTCGGCACCATCGGTGGTAGTGCGTCGCGCCCCAACGATGCGCTTCTCTGGCGTGAGCGCCTCGGTCGCTTGGACTCCGACGAGCACGAGCGCATACGACCAGTTGCCAAAGCGCTTTCGTCGTTGGTCGCGTTGATGCAGCAGGTCATCGCAGACAGCTCGATGGGGGAGCTGTGGCAGGCCACTCGGGCCTTCGTGTATTCCGAACTGATCATGCCGGGCGATCCGAAGGCCGTGATCGAGCCGTTGCACGACGACCTGGTCTCCCTGATCGATGATCCAATCACCGCGCAGATCCGAGGGCTCGAAGCGGTCGAGCTGATCGCTGAGCGTCTCGAGGTGCTGCGGCTCCACGAAGGCCGTTTCGGCGATCCTGCCGTCTATGTCGGACCGATCGACGGGGCGGTAGGGCTCTCGTTCGCGGCGGTGCGTGTTCTTGGCCTTGCGGAGAGTGTCTTTCCAGGAACCCTTCGCCAAGATGCGCTGCTCACCGCAGAAGCACGCGCGTGCTTTCCGTTCGTTGTCTCCAGCGACGATGACTACACGACCGCTCGGGTCCATGCACTGCATCAGATCATCCGAGATGCGCGAGAGCGCGTGGTGCTGTCGACGCCACGGAGCGATATCGATGGTAGCGAGCGTGAGCCTTCCTCGCTGTTCGTGGAGGTGGCGGCGGCGATAGGACGGCCAAACGCTGCGACGGGAGTCCATGCGGCTCGTATGCCGACGATGGTGGATCTCGAGCGCGATGGATTTGGACCGGCGCGCGCTTCGATCTCGATGCAACGGGCGGAGTCGCCGCTACTCGCGTCTTGTTGGCATGACGCTGTAGCCGCCAGAGCATCGCTCGCTCCAAGCGAATGGTCGACGTCGCTCGTTGTCACGCCAAGTGAGATCGCGGCTCGCGCAACGTCTATGGACGGTGCTCTCGGGGCTTCCGCGTTGACGATGGACGTTCCGGGGCAACCGTCGATGCGGCCGCTCTCCGCCCATGTCCTGCAGGATCTGCTCACGTGTCCTCAGAGGTTCTTTCTGCGGCACGTCTTGGGCCTGCGTCCACGGGCTGATCTGTTCGAGCCGCATCACCTGCCTGCACTTCAGTATGGGGCGCTTCTGCACGCAGTCGCGCAGCAGTTCTTCCAGACGTACGGCGCTAGATTCAGTGCGCGAGAGAATGCGCTCGCAGAGTGGGTCGAGATCGCCGACTCCATCGCCGTCGAGCGATTCGATGATGTGCTCGGTGAGTACCCGTTGCTCGGAGAGACGACGGTGGCATACGAGCTCCGTCGGTTGCGACGTGATGTGCGAACCCTGATCGAGGACGATTGGGTCGAACAGCCACGCGTCTACATCGACGTCGAGCGTGTGTTTGGCGATCGCGAGCGTGGAGTCGATCTCGCGACCGCCAGTGGTGCCGTGCACTTGACCGGACGAATCGACCGACTCGATTGCGTTGGCGAGGTGACGTTGGTGCGAGACCTCAAGTCCGGACGGGCCAAACCACGCGAAGGCAGGCTGGCTGCGCCAGATATCAGGACGGATCTTCAGCTCGCGATCTACGTCCTGGTCGTCGAACGTGTCGCGACGTTGTGGGGTGTTCCACCTGACGTCGCTGCCGCGTACACCTACGTCGATCGGTTCACGCCTGTTCGAGAGCGGGCGTTCGTGGACGACCGCAAGGTTCTACGCGCCGCTGGTCAGAACTGGCTCGATGTTGCAGCGGCGCTGCTGCGGGAGAACGCGTTCGTGCGAACACCGGATAGCGACGACTGCCGACTGTGCGCGTTCAAGAGTGTTTGCAGTGACGCGCCAAAGCCAGTGCCCACGACGACTGCGGTGTCGTTGTTCTTGGAGTTGCGCTCGTGACCATGCCCCACGAGGAGGTCGCCCGCGACGCTGCGGTCCGTGAACGCGAATGCAACGTGATCGTGGACGCCTCGGCGGGGACCGGCAAGACCAGCCTCATCGTCGATCGGATCGTCGAGTTGATTGCACCTTGCGGCTCGGCAACGCCGATTCCAATCGAGCGCATCGCGGCGGTGACCTTTACTCGTAAGGCGGCGGGTGAGCTCCGCGTGCGTACGCGACAGCGGATCTTGGACACACTCGCTACACTGCCCGAAGGTTCCCATCGCACCGACCCTCTGCGCCGCGCTCTTGGAGGGCTCGACACTGCTGAGATCGGAACGATTCATAGCTTCGCCGATCGGTTGCTCCGTCGCTGGCCCGCCAAGGCAGGTCTGGATCCCCGCTACCAACTCCACGACGAGCCCGACGTCCTCGTCGAGGAAACGTTCGAGATGTTGGTGCACGCTGCCGAAACGGGTGCTCTGGCGGATCTGCTGCACGGTGCGGCGATCGCCGATCGCGCGATCGAGGCGACACGCACGGTCCTCGACCTGCGTCGTGCGGGCATCGCGTTGCGCTCACGAAGTAGCGCGCACTGGACACACCATGGGCTGGATGGCTTCGTGGCAGAGCTCGTCGAACGTCGTGATGTATCCGTCGAAGACCCCGTCGAGCCGGTGTTCGATCGCGGGGCCTTCGATCAGTTTGCCGACGAGCTTGCGCGCTGGGCCGAGGGCGTTGCCGCGGAGACGAGGGGAGGGAGGTGGTTCGCAAAGATCGTTGCCCTGGTTCGCAAGCTGAGCGACGAGACCGATCCGATAACCCTGTTCCACGAGTTAGTGCCGGTCCTTTCTGGGGGGCCGCGGGGCCGCAAACCCGAGGCAAAGAAGGGCGAGGACTTCGAGAACGACGCCCGCGGCTGGGATGCGTGGAAAGCATTCGATGGCGACGAGCGGACCAAGAATCGAGTCCGTGACACTCCACTTCGGGCAGACCTGGTGGGGCCGTTACTGCGGTGGATGGCACACCGGCTCGTTCGGCTCCGGCCGGTCGTGCTTCACCTGTACGAGCGGGTAAAGGCGAGGAGCCACGCGGTCGATCATGTCGATCTGTTGCTTCGGCTTCGCGATCTCCTACGTGATGATGGTGTTGTTCGTCGAGAATGCCAGCAACTCTTCGATCACATCTTTGTCGACGAGTTTCAGGATACAGATCCACTGCAGGCTGAGGTGATCCTGTTTCTTTGCGAACGTGAAGCGCTGGCTTCTACATGGACGGACGTCGTGCCTGCTCCGGGAACGCTCACGATCGTCGGCGACCCGAAGCAATCGATCTACCGGTTTCGCCGGGCCGATATCGGAGCCTATCAACGCGCCGTTGAGATCGTCGAGCGCGGCCCTTTTCGATCACTTCAGTTGTCGCGTTCGTGGCGCAGTGTGCCGGCGCTCGTCGACTGGCTAGGCAGTCGCTTCGAGGTGGTGCTCGGTAAGTCCGATGGTCCTCGGTTCTCGGCGAGTACGGGCGAGGTTGCCCACGCGCCACTCGCTCATGGGCGTACCGGGTCGTCACCGAAGCCAGTCCACGTGGTGACGGTCGACCTCGGTCGGAAAGGTGTTGCAGAGGAACACCGCGTGCTGGAGGCCGACGCGCTCGCGCGATACGTCCGGTGGCTCGTGGAGCTGAGCGGCATGCGTGTACAAGATCGCTGGACTCAATCGGAGCGCGCGATCGGATACGGCGACGTGGGCGTCCTTGCGATTACCACCACCGGACTTCGCGTTCTCTTCGACGCATTCGACCGTGATCGCGTGCCGTACGCCGCACGCGGAGGGACACTGTTCCTCGCTGATCCGCATCAGCGACACTTTCTGCTCGGCCTCGTAGCGCTCTCCGACCGGGATGACGGAGTAGCGACCGCAGCGATCCTGCGCCCCCCGTTCTTCGCCGTCGACCTTGCTGACCTTGCCCGTGCGCAACGCGATGAACCTGCCGACCGCGCTACCAACGCGCGAGCAATCATCAGTGAGCTGCGCCGCCGGCGCTTCGAGCGTGGAATCGGTGGTACTGCGCGCGCACTACTCGAAGAAACCGGCTATGGGCGATCCATCGCGCTGGGGCCAAATGGTGTGCAGCGACTTCGTGGGCTGCGCGAGCTCTGTATGCAACTCGAGGCACTCGGGCTCGAGGAGCAACTCGATTTCGACGCTGCGGTCGAACGCGTCCGCCCGTGGATCGAGTCCCCGCGTCGTCTGGAACGGCCGCATCCAGTATCGAACGACGTGGTACGCGTCATGACAATCCATCAGGCGAAGGGACTCGAGTTCCCAATCGTAGTGCTCTGGGATGCAAACGCATCGAGTAAGGACCGTCGGGCGGATAACTCCGCATGGACGGTGGAACGCGAAGGGCGCGGTTGGAGCCTGTCGTTGGGGCATCTGCAATGGGAGGAGCCAAGTGGCCTAGGCATCGCAAGACATGAGCGTCGGATGCGAGACGCCGAACGCAAGCGATTGGTGTACGTGGGCGCTACGCGAGCGCGCGATCTTCTCGTCGTCGCTCGCCACGGAGCGTTCGATGATAGGAGCATCTACGGGACGCTGTTCGGGGCATGTGACCACTCAAGCATTAAACTCGTCGCGCCACATTCGTGAGCGTACGGTGGACCGCAGCGGGATCACCGTCTTGATGACCGCCGCGTAGTCGTGCCAGGCAACGAAGCTCAGGTCGCCGCGGTTTGATTCGCGGCGGGCGCTGCGGCCCATCGCGACGGTAGCAGCTGAGCTAGATCGAGCAGTCGCACCTTGCGAGTCATACGCGGCAGCACGTCGCGGAG
>JAEYYV010000430.1 GCA_023428295.1 Pseudomonadota bacterium | reverse complement strand
CCGACGGCATCGGTCGAGGCGTCGGCCTCGGTCGAGGCGTCGGCATCGGTCGGCGTCGACGGCACGGTGGGCGCGACGGTCGGCACGGTCGGCGCTCGCGCATCGGTCGTGCCGGTCGTGCCGGTCGCATCGGTCACGTCGGTCGGTGCGTTCTGGGCGTCCTTCGCGGCGGGCTTCTCGCGATCCGCGGGTCGCGTGCACGCACACAGGCATGCCGCACACGTGAGCGTGAGCCAGCTCCACCGGTACATCAGCCCATCGTTAGCACGCGCGCTTGTCCGCCTGCCGGACACCGTCCAACCCGTTGGACAAAATTGGTCAAAACCACCATTTCGAGAACGTTTTGGGGTCGGACCCCAACCGAGTCGAAAACTGGTCAAATCCACCACTCGGGCGAAACAGATTCACAGATCGATCGCGTGGCCGAGCGCCGCTTCCGTCGCGCCTTTGACGACTTCGGCGAACGTCGGGTGCGCGTGGATCGTCGCGAGCAAGCTCTCCGCGTTGACCTCGGTGGTCTTCGCGAGCGCGAGCTCGGCGATGAGGTCCGTCACGGCGGGGCCGATCAGGTGCGCGCCGACGAGCTCTTTGGTCTCCGCGTGCCAGATCACCTTCACGAAGCCGGTCGTGTCGCCCGCCGCGCGTGCTTTGGCGAGCGCGGTGAACGGGAACTTGCCGACCTTGATCGGGATGTTCTGGGCCTTCGCTTTCTCCTCGGTGAGACCGACAGAGGCGATCTCGGGGTGGCAGTAGGTGCACGCGGGAATCGCGTGATACGCGACCGGCTCCGCGTGGACGCCGGCGATCGTTTCGGCGACGAACACGCCTTCGCTCGACGCGACGTGCGCGAGCCCGCGCCCGATGACGTCGCCGATGGCCCACAGGTTGTCGCCGCAGCGGTTCTGCGTGTCGGTCTTGATGTAGCCGCGCTCGAGCAGGACGCCGTGCGCTTCGAGTCCGAGGTCCTCGGTGTTCGCCTGCACGCCGACCGCGACGAGGAGGATATCCGCCTCGATCGTGACCTTCTCGCCGCCGTCCTTGGGCTCCGCGGTGATCGCGACCTTGGCGCCCGTGTTCTTCGCGCTGGTCAGCTTGTGACCGACGAGGGACTTGATGCCACGCTTGTCGAACGCGCGTCCGAGCTCCTTGCTGATCTCGGGATCCTCGTTGGGCACGAGGCGCGGCATGAACTCGACGATCGTGACGTCGACGCCGAGCGAGCGATAGAAGCTCGCGAACTCCACCCCGATCGCGCCCGCGCCGAGGACGACCATGCTCGTTGGCTGCTCGGACAGCGTCATCGCGCGGCGGTACTCGATGATGCGCTCGTCGTCGAGCTCGATGCCCGGCAGCGAGCGCGCGCGGCAGCCCGTCGCGAGGATCACGTGCTTCGTCGCGATCGTGGACTTCTTGCCGTCCGCCGTCACTTCGATCTGGTGCGGATGCCACGCACCCTTGCGCGGCAATAGCTTCGCGACGCCGCTGATCGAGTCGATCTTGTTCTTCTTGAACAGAAAGCCGATGCCCTTGCTCACCTTGTCGGCGACGCCACGGCTGCGCGCGATGATCGCGGCGAAGTCCGGCTTGATGTCGCCGACGGTGATGCCGTAGTCCTTCGCGTGAAGGAACGTCTCGAGCACCTCGGCAGAGCGGAGCAGGGCCTTGGTCGGGATGCAGCCCCAGTTGAGGCAGATGCCGCCGAGGTTCTCGCGCTCGACACACGCTGTCTTGAGGCCGAGCTGCGCGGCGCGGATCGCGGCGACGTAGCCGCCCGGTCCCGATCCGATGACGACGACGTCGTACGTGACCGCCTCACTCATAGCGCGAGCGACTCCGGCTTCTCGAACAGCTCGGCAAACGCTTGCAGCCAGCGCGCGCCGAGTGCGCCGTCGATGACGCGGTGGTCGCACGACATGGTGACCGTCATGCGCTTGCCCGCGACGATCGCGCCACTCTTGTCGACCACCGGCTCGTCGACGGTGGTGCCGATCGCGAGGATGCCGCCCTCCGGCGGATTGATGATCGCCGTGAAGCGCTCGATGCCGTACATGCCGAGGTTCGACACGGTGAACGTGGAGCCCGTGATCTCGTGGCCTTTGAGCTTCTTCTGCTTCGCGCGCTCCGCGAGGTCTCGGACCTCCGCGGCGATCGCGCCGATGCCCTTTTGATCCGCATCGCGAACCACGGGCGTGACGAGGCCGTCCTCGATCGCGACCGCGACGCCGACGTGCACGCGGTGAAAGCGATGAATGCTCTCGCCGGCCCACGACGCGTTGCACTCGGGCACGCGGCGCAGCGCGAGCGCGACCGCCTTGATGATGAGATCGTTGACGCTGACCTTGCCGCGATCACCGAGCAGCTCGTTCAAGCGCTGGCGGAACGCGAGCAGCGGTGCCGCGTCGAGCTTGCGCATCAAGTAGAAGTGCGGGACGTCGCGCTTGGCCTCGGTGAGCCGCGCCGCGATGCGCTTGCGCATGTTGCTCGCGGGCACGTCCTCGAACTCGGCGTCCGTGTCCGGAACCATCTGCCGCGCGTGGCGAACCGCGAGGGCGGTCTCGGCCGGCGCGTCGTCACCCGCATCACCCGCGACGTCGCGCGTGCCGGGATCGGCGCTCGGGCGAGCGCCACCTTCCGCGGCGGCCTTCACGTCGCGCTCGACGATGCGCCCGCCGGGGCCGGAGCCCTCGACGGTGCGCAGATCGATGCCGAGCTCGATCGCGAGCGTCTTCGCGAGCGGCGACGCCAGGAGCTTGCCGCCCTTCGCTGCTGCGGTGCTCGTCGACTTCGACGCGCTCGACGACTTCGCCGCGGGCTTCGCGGCCGTCTTCGCGGCCGGCTTCGCGTCCGTCTTTGCGTCCGTCTTCGCGTCCGGGCCCTCGGTCGCTTCGGCGCCTTTCGCACCCGCCTTCGCCGCGGGCGGCTTCTCGCCGTCGGCGACGGCGTTCGCGACGGGCGCGGCCTTCGCCTCGGATGCGGGCGCGGGCTTCGCCGCGGCCGTGGGAGCACCGTTGCCACCGCTCCTGGCTTCCGCCTCGAGCGCGGCCGTGTCCTCGCCGGGCTTGCCGAGGATCATCACCGGCGCACCGAGCTTCACGGTGTCGCCCTCTTTGACGAGGAGCTTCAGGATCGTTCCCGAGTCCTCGATGTTGAAGTCCATGTTCGCTTTGTCGGTCTCGACCTCCGCGACGAGGTCACCCGGCGAAACCTTGTCGCCTTCCTTCTTCGTCCAGCGAACGAGCACGCCCTCTTCCATCGTGGGAGAGAGCTTCGGCAGTCCCAGAATTTGAGCCATGACCTACTCCAGATACAGAGCGCGTTTGACAGCCGCGACGACGTCCTTCACCTGCGGCTGCACTTCGTCCTCGAGGTTCTTCGCGTATGGCATCGGCACGTCGTCGCTCGTGACGCGCTCGATCGGCGCGTCGAGCGAGTCCATGCACAGCCGCTGCATCTGATACGCGACCTCGGCGCCGAAGCCGGCGACCGGCCAACCGACCTCCACGATCACGCAGCGTCCGGTCTTGCGCACACTCTCCGCGAGCGTGTCGACATCGAGCGGACGCAGCGTGCGCGGATCGACGACCTCGCACTCGATGCCTTCTTCCGCGAGCACCTTGGCCGCGTCGAGGCACGTCCACACCATCTTGCTCCACGCGATGAGCGTGATGTCGTTGCCCTCGCGCTTGATGTCCGCGACGCCGATCGGGATCAGATCCTCGTCGTTGCCCTTCGCGTCGGGGACCTCCCACGTCGTGTTGTAGAGCGTCTCGCCCTCCATGAACACGACCCCGTTCTCGACGCGGATCGCGCTCTTGAGGAGGCCCTTCGCGTCGAACGCGGTCGACGGCATCACGACCTTGATGCCCGGCACGTGCGCGTAATAGCTCTCGAGCGCCTGGCTGTGCTGCGAGCCGACCTGCACGGCAGGACCGCTCGGCCCGCGGAACACGATCGGGATGTTGTACTGGCCGCCCGACATCTGAAAAATCTTCGCCGCGTTGTTCACGATCTGATCGATCGCGACGAGCGAGAAGTTGAACGTCATGAACTCGATGATCGGGCGCAGGCCCACCATCGCGGCGCCGACGCCGATGCCCGCGAAGCCCATCTCCGCGATCGGCGCGTCGACGACGCGGCGCTCGGAGAAGCGCTGCAACAGGCCCTGCGTGACCTTGTACGCGCCGTTGTAGTGCCCGACCTCCTCACCCATGATGAACACGCTCGGATCGCGCTCCATCTCCTCGCGCATCGCTTGGTTGAGCGCTTCTCGATAGCTGATGACGGCCACGGGCTACTCCTTGATCACGTACTGCTTGTATTCGTCGGCGGGCGGCGACTCTTCCGCGAACTTCACCGCGTCTTCGATCTCGAGCCGCACGTCTTCTTCGAGCGTCTCCAGATCCTTCTCGGGGAAGCCGACGTCGAGCAAGCGCTGGCGCGAGCGCTGCAGCGGATCGCGACGCTTCCACTCCTCGACTTCATCCTTGGTGCGATACAGGCCCGGGTCCGACATCGAGTGACCGCGGAAGCGGTACGTCACGACCTCGACGAGCGTGGGCTCGCCGGTCGTACGCGCGCGATCCACGGCTTCGGCGATGCGGCGCTTCACTTTGATCACGTCGTCGCCGTCGAAGCGATCGCGCGGCATGCCGTGCGCGAGCGCGCGAAGCGAGACGTCCTCGACCGCGAGCGACCGATAGAGCGGGGTGCCCATCGAGTACTGGTTGTTCTCGCAGATCAGCACGACGGGTAGCTTCCATAGCGCCGCCAGCGCGAGGCCCTCTGCGAAGCCGCCGATCGTCGACGCGCCTTCGCCGAAGAAGCACAGCGTGACCGCGCCGTCGCCGCGATACTTCGACGCGAACGCAGCGCCAGCCGCGATCGGCACGTGACCGCCGACGATGCCGTAGCCGCCGAGGAAGTTCGTCTTCTTGTCGAAGATGTGCATCGAGCCGCCGAGGCCCTTCACGCACCCGGTCTTCTTGCCGTAGAGCTCGGCCAAGATCGGCCGCGCCGCGACGCCCTTGGCGTACGCATGACCGTGCTCGCGATACGTCGCGACCACGTAGTCCTTCTCTTGCAGCGCGGCGATCGCGCCGACGCACACGGCCTCTTGGCCGATGATGAGATGGAGGAAGCCGCCGATCTTTCCTTGCGAGTACGCTTTGGCGCTCGCTTCTTCGAGCCGGCGGATCGCGAGCATCTGACGATACAGCGGGGCAAGCTCCTCGGCCGTTGTTTCGACGACATCGGAGTCGTCGCGTTCGATTCGCTTGGAATCGGGAGTACTCATGGACACGGTCGCCACGCCGCGGACCATACCCACACCGACCAAAATCCCCAACCTTCCACGCGCGCGTATTTGCGTCGCGTTGTTCAACGCACTGCGCGATTCGCTAGAAGCGCAGATCGCCGGTGGCGGTGCCGTCCGAGCGAATCGGCACGACCACTCCGCCATCGCCGAGCTGGACCGATCGAAAGCGGCGCGGCAAGCGATCCACGAAGAACTGTCCGGTCACGCACGGCACCGGTGCGAAGGCGAGCTCGTCATCGAAGCCATCGCCGAGAAACGCGAGCGTGAAGTCCCTGCCACTGCAGCTCACGGTGTTCGCGGGTGCGCCATTGACGGTCCACGTCACGGTCACCTCGCGGACGTTCGATGGATCCGTGCACGACTTGTCGCGGCCGCATACTTCCGTGCCAGGGCACTCGTTGTTCTCGATGCAGTCGTCGCCGCCACCGCCCCGCGGACATCCGGCGCACGCGAGCAGCACGAGGACGAACGCGCTATTCGACATAGAACGGGCTCGTATAGATCCACGGGAGCTCGACGTCGGAGAGCTCGGTGCCGAGATCGTGGAGGTAGGGGCCGAGGTGCTTCGGCACGATCGCGATCTCGACGCGATATGCACCCGGTGCACCGAGGTTGACGTTGACGATTCCATTGCTGCTCGTTTGACCGTCGACGCTCGCGACTTGTTGCACGACGCCGGCGCGGTCGATCCAGAATACCTTGGCGGTGATCGTCGGTGCTGGCAACGATGGATCGAGGCCGCGAACCGTCGGAATCGTCACGGTCAAGATCGAGCCGGTCGGGGACACGGTGGCGCCGAGCTCGTGCGTGGTGCCGCCGCTCGTGACGTAGGTATCGAAGCCATCGGGCGTGCCGAGGATCTCGAACAGCGTGAAGCTGCGGCCCGCCTTCAGCGCGGTCTTCACTTGATCGATGTCCGTGGGATCCGCGACGAGCGCGATGTTGCCAAACCAGCGCAGCACGCGGCGGTACGAATCGCCGCGCTCGCCGTCCGCGAAGAGGATCGGCAGCGCGTTCTCGTGTGCGTCGCTGCCCGCGGTGACCGCGATGTGTCGACCTTCGCCGAGCAGCGTGTGCCACTTGGTGATCGCGGGGAGGTTCGGAGTGAAGAACGCGAGTAACGCGAGATCCGGTTCGGGGTGGCCGGGGTTCGTGTCGGCGAACTCGACCGCGCCCGCGATCGCCGATGCCGAGTCGAGGCCGAGATAGTCGCGACGAATCTCGGGATCGATGTTCGCGTGAAGGTTGTAGACCTCGATGCCGTCGGGCTCGACGGCGCGCAGCGTCTCGAGCGTCTTGCTCTCCGTGTGCGCGACCCACACCAGGCCGCCGGCGTCGCGAAACGCGCGCGCGGCGGTCGCGTCGTTGCCGTTATAGAGCGCGTGTCGATCGTCGATCGTGCCGGCGACGTGACGGTCGAGCATGATCGGCATCAGATCGTTCTCGCCGCCGATCGTGACCTGTACCGTGTGGCCGTCGTCGCAGTGAATGCGCGAGGCGATCTGCTCGGCGCCGCGCATGATGGGCGTGTCACCACCGCGCATGCTGAACAGCGTGATGAAGTCCTCGTCCGCCATCGTGTCATCGTGGTCGGTGAGGTTCGCGTAGTCGATCTTCGTAGTGCAGAGCGCCGCGCGCAGGTTGGCCAAGCACGGCTCGTTGGGGGCGCCGCCCGGGCGCGGATCTCCGTCGCAGGCGTCGTGGGAGTAGGGGGAGTGCAGATGGACGATGCCGCGCGCCGGAGTCATACCCCGACGCATCCCCATCACGCTCGCGCTCGGAAGACTCCTGTCCCATGCTGGAAGCTCGGGAGGCAGCGAGGTCGAGTCTCCACACGCCGCGCCGGCGAGCGCGAACCATATCCACTTCACGACGCGACTCTATAACTACCGCCTCATGATAGCGACGACGGAGATGTTCGAGGGTGCGTGCTAAGATCGTCCTCGTTCGTGAGGGCTCGTGACGTTCACCGGAAGCGGGCGATCCTGCTCGCCGTTTGCCTTGCCATGGGCGTGGGCTGCTTGCCTCCCACGCCGCCGCCAACGCCCGTGTACCAGCCAGGCAAGCTCGTGTTCGCGGTGTTGCCTGCCGAGAGCCAGGCGTTTCCCATCGCCGCGCGCGCCGCGACCGAGCGCTTGCGTCGCGCACGCGTGAAGGGGCTCGACGAGCCCCAGATGTCGAAGGTCTCTCTCGACGTCGTGCAGCTGCAGATCGAGTGCGTCGACGCCAACGCCGATTGCTACGAGCTCGTGGGCAAAGAGCTCGCCGCGAACCAGCTCTTGTTCGCCGAGATCGTGAACGGCCCGCGCAAGAACTCGATCCGCGTGACCGTCACGCTGTTCGACGTCGATCTCAAGAAGCGTCGCAGAGCCGCGAGCAAGGTGTTCGCCTCCGAAGAGGACGTCGTGTGGGGTGTCGCCGACGTGATCGCGGAGGCGACGAAGCTGTGAGCGATCCGGAAGCGCCTGGCGGCGAAGAGCTCGTCGAGATCGAAGCGATGGATCTCGAGGAGTGGGAGCGCGACAAGCACACCCCACAAGCCGGCAACGAGAAGCTCGCCGAGCTGGTGAAGCAAACGGCCGCGCCGCCGCCCGTGCCCACCGCGAAGAAGACGCAGAGCATCGCTCGCACGGTGCTGCGACCGCCGGCCCGAGAAGGGCGCGACGGCATCGATGGGCCCACGGTCCGCAACGCGGGCGCCGACCTGCCGGCGAAGCCCGCCCTCGCACGCACGACGACGAGCATCGCGACCGATCAGCTGCGCCCGCCCGCGGCGCCGACACCGCCTCGCACGACGACGAGCATCGCGAGCGATCAGCTGCGCCCACCCGCGAAGACGCCGGTCGCGGG
>JAEYYV010000421.1 GCA_023428295.1 Pseudomonadota bacterium | reverse complement strand
CGCAACGTGGTGATCGAGAAGTCGTGGGGCGCTCCCACGGTCACCAAGGACGGCGTCACCGTCGCCAAGGAGATCGAGCTCGAGAACAAGTTCGAGAACATGGGCGCGCAGATGGTCAAGGAAGTCGCTTCCAAGACCTCCGACAACGCGGGCGACGGCACGACCACCGCCACGGTGCTCGCGCAGTCGATCTATCGCGAGGGCAGCAAGCTCGTCGCCGCCGGTCACAACCCGATGGAGCTCAAGCGCGGCATCGACACCGCGGTCGCGTCGGTGATCGACGCGCTCAAGAAGATCTCCACGCCCACCAAGGGCAAGGAAGACATCGCGCAGGTCGGTACGATCAGCGCGAACGGCGATGCCGAGATCGGCAACATGATCGCCGAGGCGATGAAGAAGGTCGGCAAGGAAGGCGTGATCACGGTCGAAGAGGCCAAGACCATGTCGTCGGAGCTCGACGTCGTCGAGGGTATGCAGTTCGATCGCGGCTACCTCTCGCCGTACTTCGTGACGGACACGGAGCGGATGGAAGTCGTGCTCAACGACGCGTACGTCCTCACGCACGAGAAGAAGATCTCGAACATGAAGGAGCTCCTCCCGGTGCTCGAGCAGGTTGCCAAGCAGGGCAAGCCGCTCCTCATCATCGCGGAGGACGTCGACGGTGAAGCTCTCGCGACGCTCGTCGTGAACAAGCTCCGCGGCACGCTCCAGATCTGCGCGGTCAAGGCGCCCGGCTTCGGCGATCGCCGCAAGGAGATGCTGAAGGACATCGCGACGCTCACCGGCGGTCAGGCGGTCACCGAGGATCTCGGCCTCAAGCTCGAGAACCTCACGCTGAACGACCTCGGCACGGCGAAGCGCGTGACGGTCGACAAGGACAACACGACGATCGTCGACGGCTCGGGCCAGAAGGCCGACATCGACGCGCGCGTGAAGCAGATCCGCAACCAGATCGAGGAGACCACGTCGGACTACGATCGCGAGAAGCTCCAGGAGCGCCTCGCGAAGCTCGTCGGCGGCGTCGCCGTGATCAAGGTCGGCGCTGCGACCGAGGTCGAGATGAAGGAGAAGAAGGCCCGCGTCGAGGACGCGCTGCACGCGACGCGCGCGGCCGTCGAAGAGGGCGTGGTTCCGGGCGGCGGTGTCGCCCTCCTCCGCGCACAGTCGGTGCTCGACTCGCTCAAGCTCTCCGAGGAGCAGCAGTTCGGCGTCTCGATCGTGCGTCGCGCGATCGAGGAGCCGCTCCGCCAGATCAGCACGAACGCGGGTGTCGACGGCTCGATCGTCGTGTCCAAGGTCAAGGACGGCTCGGACGCGTTCGGCTTCAACGCCGCGACGCTCGAGTACGGCGACCTCGTGAAGGCCGGCGTCATCGATCCCACCAAGGTCGTCCGCACGGCGCTCCAGAACGCCGCGTCGGTCGCGTCGCTCCTCCTCACGACCGAGGCGATGATCGCCGAGCGTCCGAAGAAGGATGCGCCCGCGCCGGCCGGTGGTGGCGGCGGCGGTATGGGTGGAATGGGCGGAATGGGCGGCATGGACTTCTAGTCCGTCCCCTTCTCGCTTCGAACGCGGCGCCGTCATCGGCGCCGTCTTCATTTTCGGCTACTGGAGATCGTCGGTGCAGTCGTGCTGCGCTTGCGCGCTGGCCTTCGTCTCGTGCCCCGTCGCCGGATCGCAGACGAAGTGCTCCGTGATGCACGCGTACGTCTGTTGATTCGTGGCGGTGCGCTGCGCGTTCGGATCGCCGACGCGGATCACTTCCTGGAGGCACTGATCGCGCGCCGGTCCACGGAGGTTCTCGCAGCACTCTTCCTGCACCTCGACGCCTCGCGCGTACGTGTCACCGCGGCCGTTATTTCCAGAACACGCCGTGATCGCGCAAAGAAATGCGAACGCAGACAACGCGATCCACCACCTCCGTGGTGTGACTGGAGCGCGACGCTCGGGCGTGGTGCGTTGTTCACGGACCGCATCGGCGATCACCTGCTTTCCATCGAGCAACGCGTGCAAGTAGGCGTCATGCCGTACGTTCAACTTCCCCATGGCACGAGCGCGTCGCAATTCGGAGGCCAGCCTCGTGGGGCCGCTGTTTGCAGCTCCGCGCATCCGATGCGGACGAAGACGCTCCTCGTGTGTGCCTTGGTGTCAGGCTGCGCCGGTCGGTATCACACCGAGCTGGTCGGTCACGGCACCGCGATCGTGCAACCGCGCACCGAGGTCGCCGCGTCCGCCGAAGCAGCACCGTGGTCGGTCGGTGGCGGCGGGATCCACCTCGCGCCCGGCACCTACGACCTCGCGATGGCCTTCGATGTTCCTCGCGCGCAAGAGGTGGAGTGGAGCGTCTCGTGTCCCGGCGTGCAGGTAAACGGCATCGCAGGCGAGACGTTCGAGCGGTATCGCGAACGACGCATCGCCGAGATGCGCGAGCAAGTGCGTCGCGAACGCGAGCGCGCTGCCGCCGTCACGAGCGCTGTGGTCGGTGCGTTCGCACCGCGCGCTGGCGCGTCGGGCCGCGTAGGCCCTGTCACCGTCGAAGGCTCCGCCGGCGTCAACCCGGACGCCGTCGGCGCTGCTGTGGCCGAGCACGCGATTCCCGACGACGTGATGCTGCCCGCGGGCGATGTCGGCCGCGGTCGCCTCGCGAAGAACGTCCACGTCACCACCACCAGCCCCGGCATGTGCGTCGTCACCGCGATCGCCGACGACCCGAGCGTCTACGGCAGCTATCAAGTCACGCGCATTCGCGACCTCGACGCCGAAGCACGCATCGCGATCATGACCGAGCGCTCCGCCGCGATGTCCGTGCGCACCAAGTTCCGCGCGCGCCTCGTCGCCCACGGCGCGGACGCCGAGATTCGCCAGCGCGAACAGCGCGCCGCCATCGAAGCCCGCTTCGCGCTCGAGGCGCGCGCGAACGCCGAGCGCGAGGCCCGCCTCCGCGCACGCGCCACGCTCGAGGAGCAATGGCGCCGCGACGCCCTCGTCGCTCGCTACGCGCTCCGTGGTCGCTGCGAAGGCCACGGCGCCGAGGCGCGCCGCCCCGAACCGATTCCCGAAGAGCAGCGGATCGCCGCCGAAGCGAAGGCGCGCCTCCACGTCGACATCGAGCAACGCCGCCTCGATATCGCGCTCCATGCGCGCACGTCGCTGCGCGATCGCTGGACTCGCTTCGGCGCGATCGCACGCCCGCCGATGCCCGAGCTCCTCGCCGAGAACCCCGGCCCGCCGCCCTTCGAGGGCGCGATCTGGATCCACGGCAAGTGGACGTGGCGAAACGGCCAGTGGACCTGGGTCGCGGGTGGCTGGGCCGATCCGGACGTGTTCACCGAGGTCGGCGGCGATGGCCCCGTCGAGGTCGTCGAAGACGGCGGCACGATCGTCGATGACCTCGTCGACTTCGGCCTCGGCGTCGGTGTCGGTGTCGGCGCGGGCGCCGCGCGCGGCTCCGTACGCGACCACCGCACCAAGCCAGCGCGCGAGCGCCTCCGCGATCACCGCACGCCCACGCGCTCGAACATCCGCGATCACCGCTCCACCGAGAACCGCGAGACCTTCACGCCGTCGCGTAGCGATCCGCCGCCCGCACGCACCGACGACAGTCGCCGCGACGACGAGAAGCGCGGCAACGGCGACAGCAAAGATGATCGCGGCCCGATGATCCGCGACCACCGCCGCTAGCTCGCGATCGTTCCCATCGCCTCGTACTCGAGCCGAGCCGCACGCTCGAGGTTCGCGTATCGATCGTTGCTCGACTTCACGTCGGTCCGCTCGCCCAACAGCGAGTCTGCCTCGTCGAAGAGCAGGATCGCGTGTCCCGACTCGGCCGCGTCGAACAGTGCACCGAGCTGCTTCTTGGTCTCGCCGATGTGGTGACCAACGACCACGACGCAGTCGTTATTCGTCTGTCGACGAGCACGCGCGCGCTTCCGTGGCCGTCTTCGCGTTGCGCATGCAATCCATCTGCTCGTCGTTGTTCGCCGAGCTGCACTGGTTCGTGCACATCTCCACGCCCTGCTCGAGGTGGTGCGTGAACTCGGACAGCTTCTTCTTCTTCAGCGCCTCGCGGTCCGCTTCGGGCGCGGCCGCGATCTCTTTGTCCGCCGTCTCCCAGTACACGAGCGTCGCGTAGTTGCGGCAGGCGTCCTCGCACTTGTTGCGGTCGCCCTTGCAACCCAGAGCAGCGGTGGCGAATGCGAGGACAAACAACGAGGTGCGCAGCATGGAGCGTGCGTACCACGGGCGTGGTTGCGATAGGCTGCGGCCGTGTGGCGCATCGTGCTGGCCGTCGCGGTCCTTGCCGTCGGCAGGGTCGCGATGGGTGCGCCCATCGTGGTCACGCTCGAGGGCGGCGCTGAAGGAGATACGAACGTCCAGCGCGTCGAGACCGGGCCTGGCTTGGACACGGCGCGCGTGGCGGCCGGTGTGCTGCGCGTCGGAGGGAAGCTCGACAAGCGCGCTCGGTTATGGGGCGGTGTGTATCAGGTGGTCGCCGGCGTGTTGACGAGGACGGTCGCGGATCGGGTGGCGTCGACGGAGAACGTCGCGCTGCTGACCGGAGAGGCGCGGTACTTGAGGCCGCTCGAGGGGCGTGGCGTGAGCCTCGGTGCGGGCGTGGTGGTGGCC
>JAEYYV010000328.1 GCA_023428295.1 Pseudomonadota bacterium | reverse complement strand
GGGGCGGGCTCGATGGGCGCTGGCGGCGGCGTCGTATCGTTTAACAAGAACCATCCCGCGGCACCGGCGCCGACCACGACCAGCCCCGAGATGATCACGATCACGAGCCCGTTCGACTTGGACGCGGTGGTCATCTAGATGGGATCTAGCACGACGCGAGCGGTTGTTCGGACTCGAGCGCCGCCTCGGCGACAGCCGCGACCGGCGTGATCGTCTCCACATCGCCCGTGCGAACACGATGGACGAGGCCGTCGACATCGCGGAGCAGGAGCGAGCCATCACTGTCGAGGCCGACCATCGTGCCGGCCATGGGACGCCCCTCGACAATCGCGCGCGCGGCGAGGCCGTGCGCCATGCGCTCGGTCCACGCGGGAATGATCTCGGAGAGGCCGACAGCCGTGTAGCGATCGACCCAGTGCTCGACGTGCGCGAGGAGCGCGGCGATGAACGCTTCGCGATCGATCGGTGCGCCGGCCGCTTCCTCGAGCGACACCGCGCGCGCCGCGATGTCCGGCGGCATCTCTCCAAGCTGCGCCGACGCGAGGTTCACGCCGATGCCGACGATCACCGCCTCGAGACGACTGCCTTGGCTCTGCGCTTCGACGAGCACGCCCGCGAGCTTGCGCGTTCCGACGAGCATGTCGTTGGGCCACTTCAGCGCGCCGGCAACGCCCGCCGCGCGAACCGCGTCGCACAGGCCCACACCGATCGCGAGCGTCATCGGCGGAACATCCGCGAGCGGCAGCGGCGGACGCAGCACGGCCGACAGATAGAGACCGCATCCCTGCGGCGATGCCCACGGGCGTCCATCGCGTCCGCGCCCCGCCGTTTGCCGCTCGGCGAGCACGACGGTGCCGTGGTGCGCACCCGCGCGCGCCAGGCGCGCAGCCTCGTCGTTCGTCGAGCCGCACGCCTCGAGATCGATGCGCTGCATGCCGAGCCAGCGAGCAATGGGAGGAATCAAGTAGGGCTTGCTGCTCGACATAAAGGCGTGACCTCCTCGGGTCAGGTCCTCACATCCAAACCGATGTCCACCGCTGGCGCAGAATGCGTCAACGCTCCGACCGAAATGAGATCCGCGCCCGCACGCGCGTAGTCCGCGATCGTGGCGAGCGTGATTCCGCCCGACACCTCGACGAGCACACCCTTCGCGTGCGCTCGCGCCGCCGCTACCTCGACCTGCGCCGGCGTCATGTTGTCGAGCAGCACGACCTCCGCGCCCGCGGTGAGCGCCTCATCGAGCTGCCCCGCGTTGGTCACCTCGACCTCCACGCGCAATGGATGCGGCGCCTTCTGCTTGGCCGCCTCGACCGCCGCGCGCACCGAGCCGCACGCCGCGATGTGGTTGTCCTTGATCAGGATGCCGCTCCCCAGATCGAAACGATGGTTACCGCATCCGCCGGCGAGCACCGCCGCCTTCTCGAGCACGCGAAACCCGGGCGTGGTCTTCCGCGTGTCCACGACGCGCGCCGAGGTGCCCGCGACGGCATCCGCGTAGCGCCGCGAGAGCGTGGCCACACCCGACAGCCGCTGCGCGAAGTTCAGCGCCGTGCGCTCCGCCGCCAACACGCGATGCGCGGGACCGCTCGCCGTGAGCAGCAACGCTCGCCGCTCCACGCGCGCGCCATCGGGCGCATGAATCTCGACCTGGATGCGCGGGTCCACCATGGCGAACACCGCCGCCGCCACCTCGACGCCGAACGCGACGATCGGCTCGCGCGCGTTCATATCGGCGACCACGTGCGGCCCGTCCGGCCCGAGCGTGACGCTCGACGTGACATCACCGCGCCCCAAATCCTCGTCGAGCGCGAGCTCGATCAGACGCCGCACCGCTGGAATGGCGGCGAGTCCACTCGATGTTCCCGTCATCGGGGCGGAACTTGACACTTCGCGCGCAGCATACAAGAAGCGCTGGACGATCGATCGCGGATTTCTTTGTCGCATCCTCGATCCGATCTCGGCCGGGCGTGTCCACCGCGCGTGTCCACCGGGCGTGTCCACCCCGCGTGTCCACCGCGCCTGTCCACCGCGCGTGTCCACCGCGCCGCGCTCGTAACCGTTGCCACGCGCGCGCCTCCGTGTCGATGGCACACGGTGTCGCGTTTTCGACACCGCGAACCGTGTTTCAACACGTGTGCTGGGCCATTCGGCTCGTCGACAAATCGCGTTCCATGGGTACCCTTCGACCACGATGCAAGACGAGCCCACTCCGCAGGTCACGACGCGCACCGCGTGCGTGATCGCCGGCGCGACGCTCGACGAGGTGACCGCGATCGGCGTGAGCGAGCGCATCGCGATCCGCGCCAACAAGATCGGCGTCCTCGTCACCGGCCGCCCCGGTGACCTCGTGATCGACTACGCGTCCGAGCTGGACGGTCCGGTCTACGACGTCATGTTCAACGCCCAGACAGGCTGGTTCAGCGTGACCATCTTCCGCGGGCTCCAAGACACGAAGCGCTGGGACAACCGTCCCGGCACCGACCCCGGCTATCCGCGCGTCGCCGACGTGCTCGGCGCGACGACGCCCGAGGCGATCCTCGAGGCGCTCGATATTCCGCGGGATGCGATCGGCTTCGCTTGATCGCCACCAAAGAGCGCAGCGCGTAACCAGCTTCAGGC
>JAEYYV010000316.1 GCA_023428295.1 Pseudomonadota bacterium | reverse complement strand
GTCCACGCCTCGACAACTGCATGTACCTGTCACTTCATCGATCCGTGCACACGCACGGCGACCTGATCGAGCTCCTCGAATCCCCAGCTATGCGTAAGCTAGTGTTCCTCCGCAGTAAATATGTGGGGGGAGATGGCGAGTCCTCGAAGCTCGGGTTGCACAGCGCGCGAAGCCACGGACAAGGCGGGCCGGAGACCACGACGTACTTCTACGGCGAGCTCACGAAGACGCTCGAGGCGAAGTACGGCTACATCCCGTGGCTCCACGTGAAGGGCATGCAACGCCTCGATCTGCACTGGTACGTCGCCAATGGTCGGTACCCGAAGTTTCCGGCGGGCTCGTTGCCGCCGAAGGACGAGTGGTACGAGGTCCCGGCGCCGCTCTACCACCGCGCCACATGGTGACGAGACACGGCAACCCGAGCGAGCGCGGGTGCAATGCGGACGAGCCCCAATGAAGATCAACGACGTCTATCGCGAGATCTACACGCGGTTCATAGCTACATCCTCGGCACCGCCGGGAACCGATTTGTTCGATGACGCGATCGCCAAGACCGCGCTCGGGTACAGCGGCCGCGTTGACTGGCCGCCGTTGGAGTCGACGTTCCTATTCGACGACGACTGACGAGCATCGAGAACGCGCCGAAAAAAGTGGCAACCGCGAGAAGCAGCGTGCGATGGGGCCGCGCATGTCCGATCTTGCGACCGCATCTCCTCCTGCACCCTGGCAACTCATCCGCGTCTGGCACGTCGAGACACTCTCGACGGTCGCGGGGCATCCGGACGCGCCGCGGTTTCTGCGCACGAGCTACGGGATCGTTCCCTCGTGCTGGCGGCGCTTCAATGGCGACGAGGTTCGCGCTCGCGTGTTCTACGCGCTCGAGCTCGCGTATCGCTCGCGAAACCATCAGTCGGCGAAGTCCGGCGACCCGGCCGAGATGCTGTGGGTCGCGGTCGGGTACGAGATGGTCGACGCGATCGAGATGGCGCCGCTGATTGACCCGTACGATGATGACGATGACTTCGAGCGCGTCAGCGTGCGAATCGACCGGGACATTCATCCCGACGTGATCGATGCAGCGGCGGCGCTGGTGATGGAGGCGTGGTCCAAGCCGCGGCCGGGGATCGACGCGAAGCCGTGGACGGAGACGTTCACGGCGTTCCGCTACGAGGAAGACGGCGATACGTGCCACCTCGTGAAGTTCCGCGAGCGTTTGCCGACATTCGAGGCGGCGTTCGTGAAGTGAAAGTACGCAACCGCGGCGGCGGGCGGGCGACTGGGCTCGCATGCCGATCGAAGCACTTCGCGCGTTCTCCAAGAAGCAGGTTCCACCTCATCAGCTCGTTCAGGCGCTCGTCGCGCACGATGGCTGGTACGTCCCGATGCTGTGGGCCATGATGGTCCTGCGCCACTCGTCGTTCGAGGACGTGGTCGGCGAGCATCGCGGATCGATGGGCTTCGAGACGCTTCGTGCGTTCACGTCGCGCGAGGCGGTGACGGAGGTGGGCGAGGATGGGTGCTACGTGGGGCCGATCCGCGGAAGCGAGCTGTTCGAGAAGTTGCCCGTGCTGCTGCAGATGATCGAGGTGAATCCCGGGCTGGATTCGGCGTGGACGACTCGCGAGAGGAGCTCGCTCGAGTGCGTGCAGGAGATCGCGAAGGGCATGGCGCTCGCGCACGCGATCGATCGCTGGGCTCCGGGGGTTCGCGAGCGGCTGCTCTCGCACGTGTTCTGGATGTACCGCTCCGACACCCGCGCGATCCCCGTGTACTCGCGCGAGCTGCCGTTCGGCGTGGTGTTCACCGATCGCTATTCGGCGACGGTCGTCGCGGACGAGCTGGCCGGCTGGAAGCTCGTGCGCGTGGACGGCAGCACCCTCTTCGCTGCGGTCGATGCGCTGCGTGTTCCTGGGTTCGTCGTGAACCCGTGGGGACACGATGGGGTCAATCGCGTCGTGCCGCGCGAGATGTGCCAGGAGCTCGCGGTACTCGCCGAGACACGTGATCAGGTGGGCTGAAGCGACGCGATCGCGCGCGAGACGGTGTCATCGACGTCGTCCGTGATGTCGTGCGTGTCGAAGCCGGGATACGTGTCCGCGACCGCTTCGCTGAACGAGGGGGCCACGAGGACCGGGTCGCCCGGCTGTGTTCGCGAGAGAAGATCGAACGAGTCCAGCGGCGTTTTCGGTGCGAGCGGGGTCAGGCCTGCAGCGACCAGACGATCGATCAGCTGAGTGCGGCGAGGCGCTTCGTCGTCCACCACGATCACGAAGCGACCACTTGCACGGGGCCTGCGCAGCTTGTCCATTCCCATCCCTCCGAGGACGAGAATAGGCAATTCCCCCTCGAACCGATCATCCTTTTTTTCGTGACGCAGTGAGACGCGGCCCACGACGAGGGCTCGCGTGCGCGACTCGTGCAGTGAGACCGGAAGTTTCGTTGCAGTCAGTACGTGAGGAGAGCGTCGAGGTGCTGCCTCTCCCACATCCGGGCCTGGTCGTAGTGCTCGAACTGGGCCTCGTCGGCGAGGAACTCCTTTGAGTGGAACTCGCGGCGGCCGTTCTTCACGCGGATGTCGTGCACTTGATGAAGCATCTCGTGGAACACGATCCATGCGACGAAGAACCGCGGCACGAAGGCGCGATCGAGCGAGCGGTGGATCCGGATGAGCCGATCCTCGACGGAGTAGCTGCCCATCTTGATCGAGTTGCGGCGCTTGGGCCGGCCGGTCCGCGCGCCCCACGTGATGGACGCGTCGATCTTGTTGTCGAAGTAGCGCTCGTTGATCTCGTCGAAGATCTGGCGGAGGTCGTGGTGCTCGCCGGCTGTGAAGATGACCTGCGTGGGCGTCTTGCGAGCGCGACCGCGGACGTGCTCGGTGTTGTCGTCGATGAAGTCGCCCAGGATGCGTGACGCGTCCGAGTCGTTGTCCGCGATGTAGCGCGCGAGCGCCCGCGTGATGACCGGATCCGCGTCGGCGAACATGTGGTGGAGGCGGACCTCGTACCGCTTCTCGCGCGCGATGCGCCGGACCGAGATCATCGTGTAGCGGTTGTCCGTGAGCGTGACCACGACGCGTCCCTTGGACATGTGCGCGCGAATGCGGCGCTCGAGGGAGTCCTGCGCTTCCGTGATCTCGGTGGGCGTGGGCTGCGTGCCCTTGCGCGCGCGGCGCATCGCCTCGACGAGCCCGACTGCGCGACTCGTTCCTTCGCTGGTGGATGCAAACGCAGCGCAAGGATCGATGCAGGGGGCAGCAGGGGTTAGCGGCAAGGCTTCACTCAACGAGGACTCCTGTTATTGAAGCACATCAGTAGATTCATGCGTGGGGCGTCTTCAGGGCGCGGCTCACCCGACTTGGCTAGCAATCTGCTCGCCGAAACCGGTGGGCCCTTGAGGGTCGAAAACCCCGCCAACCGACCGTCCCGCCAACGAAGAAAATGCTAACGCGCCGCTTCGCGATGGATCAAATTCCTTGTGGATAGAGGGATCGGATCTGATCGCAACTACTAGGAAAACCAGTTCTGCGACGGGATCACACCGGGATCTGCCGCGTTGCGCTATCGTGCTCGACCTAGCCGAGCCGAGGAGAGATCCAGATGAGCGCGTTTTTGTCCGCGAATACCCGAACCCATAGTGCCGGGGCCCTGAGGGCCGCCGATGTAGGCAAGAAGGTCGTCCTGACCGGTTGGGTGAAGACGTATCGAGATCACGGTGGGGCCGTGTTGGTGGGTCTTCGGGGTG
>JAEYYV010000300.1 GCA_023428295.1 Pseudomonadota bacterium | reverse complement strand
ATCCCGCCCGCGTTCTTGGGCAACCGCGTCTCCGGAAAGGCGCACCGGAACACGACGCCATCGCCATCACACGCCGCCAGCTGCGTCGGCGTCACGCGCGCGAGCTCCACGCCCTCATGCCTCCACGCGTGCACCACGCCTTCTTTGATCCCACCCGGCTCGCGCAAGAGCGAACCGCAGCGCAGCCCGTCGAGCTGTGTCACGCGGATCTCGTGCTTGCTGCCCGGCATGCACTCGTACGAGCCGAGCGTTCCGTGACCCACGGACGTCTCCGGCATCGCGAGCGGCGCCGGCGGGATCAGGGTGCGCCCGTACCACACGCCACCGACGAGCGCGGCCGACGCGGTCAGCGTGATCAGCACGCCTTGCGAGGACAGCACCTGCTTCACGCTGAAGGAGAGCAGGGCGACCGACAGCGGCGTCGCGAGCGCCGCGATCACGAGGCTCGTCATGTGCTCGAGCCCCGCGACGAGCGGCAGCATCACGTTCAGCACGCCGAACATCGCGATGCCGTACATGCCGGAGACGAGCCACCGCCGCTCCATGATGAAGTTGTCGAACACGAGGTCCATCGTCGACACGACCGCGCAGATCAGCAGCACGGGCGCCAGAAACCAATTCCACGACGACAGCGACCACGTCGCGCTCGACGCGTAGAGCGGCGTCAGGAAGAAGAACATCTGCTGGAAGAACTGCTTGATGATGTAGTTCGTCGCGACGCGCACGCCTTTGCGCGCGATGTTCTCGTTCTCTTTGCGGTTCGCCGGGCCGACGACGAACCGCAGCGCGACGAACATCAGCGACCAGCTGACGAACAGCGCGATCAGGACTTTGTCCGCGTGCGCCAATCCTGCGCGCGCGAACAGCATGACGCCCACGCCGAAGAACAACGCGAAGAACGAGTGAAACCACCACAGCTTGCCGAGGATGCGCTTGAAGCGCCCCGGAGGAGCGGACGTTTCGCCTGGCGAGATGACAGCCTCGGGCTTCGCGCTCACGCGTCAACCATAGCAGCGACGACTGCGCGAAACGAACGCGAGCCGTGCTTCGTGCTTATGCGGACCAGACGCCGAAGCGATTGCCCGCCGGATCCTCGAACTCGAAGCGACGTCCACCGGGGAACGTGAAGATGTCCTTGGTGAGCTTCCCGCCCGCCGTGACGACCGCATCTCGCGTGGCCTCGAGCGCGTTCGAGTAGAGGACCACGAGTGGTCCGCCTTGCACGGGTGCACCGCGCATGATGCCGCCCGATTCGACGGGCGCGCCGTCGTGCGTGCGTCCGTCGGAGAAGCCGCAGTAGTCGTCGCCGTAGTCGGTGAACGTCCACCCGAACGCCGTGTGGAAGAACTCCTTCTCGGCGGTCAGGTCGGGTGCGAGAAACTCGAGGTAGTCGATGCCGTGGTGGCGATGCGCGCCCGACGGATCAGATGCGGACATTGATGTAGACCTGCGGACTGAACGATCCGCCGCGCGCGAGGTTGTCGAAGCCCAGCGAGCCGCCGATGTCGATGCGCTTCTTGGCGGTGTACTGGAGGCCCGCGCGGAGGAACGTGGTGAGGCCTCCGCCCGCGTCGCTCTTGGTCGACGAGAAGTCGTCCATGGTCACACCGATGCGTCCGATCAGCGCGAGGTTCGGCTTGTGCTGGTACGCACCCCAACCGGCGAAGCGAAGGTAGCCCTTCGACATGGCTGTCTTGCTCTCCGCAGCACGCGCGAGCGCGACGTTTTCGGCTTCTTGGTAGAAGCTCGGCACGAACTCGGAGAGCCGGATCGCGACAAGATCCTCGAGGCCGCCGATCGCGACCTTGTCGCCGAACACGAAGCGGAGCGGCGCGCCGAGCGTGAGGCCCACCGCGACCGGATCGATGTACACCGGGATGCCGACCCGGATGCCGACCCAGTCCTGCGCGAGGATGGTGACGTCGAGACCGACCGCCTTGCCGGGGTGCACCTTGGTGTCCGCCGACGAGCCGATGACGAAGTCTTTCTCGGCGAACACGCCGGCCATCAGGTAGGTGAGCCCGAGCTGTACCTGGCGCGTGATGCCGTAGCGTGCGCGCAGCGAGCTCGAGCCCGCGTACGGCGAGACGGCCGCGTGCATCTCGATCCCGATCTCGCTCATGTTCTGCGGCAGCGTGATCGGGCGGAGCACTTCCTCGACCGGGTAGCCGGACTTCTTCAGCACCGGCGGCGCAGATGGGATGCCGCTCTGCGGGTCCTCGCCGATCACGCGCGGAGCATCGGGGTTCTCGTTGGTGCCTTCCATGTCCTCGGGAGGAGGATCCTCGGTCATCTCGACAGCGCTGCCCGCACCGGATCCGGAGGCAGGGTCGGTAGGCGCGGCCTCCTTCTCGAGTCCCGTCGGTGCGGGCTCTTTAGCCGGCGCCGGCGCGCCACCTTTGGGCTGCGCGACAGCAGCCGTCGCAGATGCGAACAACACAACGCTAAGCACCGAACCAAGACGGCGAGCCGACATGGTGCGGACCATACACGATCTCGGAGATCGCTCGCCCCGTCCGTGGGCGATTGGACGCTGTCTGCTGCTAGTAGTGGCCGATCCAGCGGACCTTGCCGTTGGGCCCGCGCCACGGACTGCTCCGCCGCTCGTTGTCGGGCGGCAGACCCACCGCGATCACCGCCGCGCCGACACCGAGGATCGCGAGGAATCCGCGACGCGTCGGGGGCGCCGAGCTCGGTGCACGCTTCTTGGTGTCGTCGTCGGTCATGGCAGTGAGCAATCCGGGGTGTCGTAGCCGAGCACGAGGTCGTTGAGCGTCAGGTTCTTGTTGCACGGGTCATCCGACAGATCGATCGCCGATCGCATCGAGCTGCCGTCCTTGTCGCCGAAGTCGTCGGTGATGCCGCTCGGAACCTTGGACGTCTCGCCCTCGGTCAGCTTCTCTTTGGGCGCGAGCGCCGCGGCCTCGATCAGCTGCTGATTGAACCAGCTGACGAACGTGACCGGATTGTAGTGATAGACCACGCCGTCGATCGGCAACCTCGCATGCGCAGCGACGCGCTGGTCCCACCACAGGCCCGGCGTGATCTGCTCGGCGACCATCGCTTTGATCGCCTCGGGATTCTCGTGCTTGAAGTCCGGCGGCAGCATCAGCGACTCGGCCCAGTTGGGCTCTGCTGTCCACTCGCTGACGTGGAACGTGACGAAGTTGCGCGTCTGCTGACCACCGCCGCCTTCGTAGAACAGCTTCAGCTCGCCGCGCTCGAGCGTGCCGTTCTTGTTGCTGTCGATCAGATCGTTGATGCGCTGGACCTCGCAGAACCGTCCACCGGCCGTGCCGTCGATGACCTCCCACGGCGTGTTCGGCATGTCGGCGAACAGATCGCCCGTCGAGAAGAACTCGACGTGGAGCTGCGCCTTGTTCACGTCGCCCGGACCGGCGTTGCCGACATGGCCGAGGATCGATCCAGCCTCGAGCGGCTCGTCGAGCAGCACGACCTCGCCGGACTTGAAGTTCTTGGTCCAGCCTTCCTTCTGCATCCAATCGACGGGCTTGGGCTCCTTCGTGCCGTCCGCGAGGTGCATGTAGAGAGAGAAGAACTGCACCTTCTGTTGGCCGAGCGCCATGTCGTGACGCGCGAGCACGAAGTTGTTCGAGCCGATCGGTCCGTCGGGGCCCATGCGCGCAGCCACGACGCGACCGGGGAACGGCGCGTACACCGCTTGCTTGGGCTTGGCCGCGAGGTGAATACCGCCGTGCCACAAGCGCGAATCGCCCCATGGCCCGACGGGGAAGAAGCCGCCTTCCGCGCGATCTTCATTGAGCGCGTGCAGCTTCTTCGTCGCCTCCATCAGATCTTCACGCTGCTCGGGGACGAGCGGACGATCTTCGTCCTTCTTCGGATCGCGCCACCAGATCGGCAGACAGAACTGACCGCGCAGACCCGAGAGGAACGCCTTGAAGTCGAACGGACCCGGATCCCATTTTTGGGGGGTCAGGTGGTAATGCGAGATGTAGCCGGCGAACGCGAACGACGCGGACTGCGGAAGCGTCTCCCAGCTCTGCACGCCGGGGCTCGACTGCGGATACTCGAGCGGGATGTTCGGCAACAGGCGCTGGAGCTCGCGAACGAGCTTGCCGAACTCGACGTATTGCTCGGGGGTGTAGCCGAAGGACAGGATCTTGTGTCCGTTGATTCTGATCGGGATCTTGTCGCGGTCTTTGCCGTGCTTGCCGCTCGAGTAGTAATCCGGGCGCGCCTTCGCGTCGCCGTAGTTGCAGAGCTCGACGCCGATCGACGCCACGTTCCACTCGGCCGCGTGCCACGCCGCGTACGCGAGATCGAGCGTCTGATAGATCGTGCCGTCGTTGTCGATCAGGAAGTGACACGACAGGCCGCGCTCGTTCTGCAGAACGTTGAAGCACATGTCGCTCGACGCACAGCCGTCGTGGTGCACGACGAACTGCTTGATGACCGCCTTTGCTGCCTCGAGCGGCGGATTGTCGCCATAGCGACGAAGGGCAGGGCGGAGCGAGTAGCGCTGCGCGAACGACGGACCGGCGTACGGCGCTTGCCCACCCGGCACCGGCTTGCACGGCGGGTTGCGCTCCGTGTCCGTCGGGATGCAGAACGGCGACTTTGCATTCCAACCGGTGTCGAGCCAGTTGGAGACCCTCGCGGACGTGTGGAACGTCTGGTTCGCGATGATGATGTTGCCGCTGATTGGAAACTTGCCCATCTCGTCTCGCTTCGAGCTTCCTATTGTACGAGGAACCGGAGGTCTGTCCCTCCAAACCTGATCGTCACGCCGCTGGTCAGGACCTGATCGGTGACACGGTTTCCGTCGACGTAGGTCCCGTTCGTCGAGCCGCGATCGTACAGGTGCCACTGGCCCTGCGCATCCACCGCGATCTGTGCGTGATTGCTCGACGTGTAGCCGTCCTCGATGATCAGGTGATTGCCGGGGACCTTTCCGACGAGGAAGTTGTTGTGAAGCATCACGCGCTCACCCGTACGCGGCCCGCTCACGAACATCATGTAGGCGATGCCCTGCGGCATCGGCGGGCCGACCGGCGCGTTCTTCTGCTTCTTCTGCTTCTTCTGCTTGGGCCCCGGCACCGTCGGCTGCCCCGGCATCGCGGGCACACCCGGCGAGATCGCACCGGCCATGCCTTCCATCCCCGGCGGTAGCGGAATGGGCTTCTGTCGCTTCGAGATCACGAACCCGACGAGCCCGAGCACGAGGATCGCCCCGATGCCGATGCCACCGACGAGCAGGAGCCACCCGAACACACCGCGCCCCTCAGGAGCGCGCGGGATCACGCACCTGTTCTCGACGCAGTAGCCACCGCACTCTTCGCCGTTGCACAGCGACGCGGGGATCTTGGCCTCGTTCGACGTCGTCGCGATGCGGCCAACGGTGGTGACCTTCAGCTTCTTGCCGGATGGATCGTCGTCGGCAGAAACGAAATACGTCAGCACGTACTGCTTTTGGATCTCGTCGAGCAGCTGGCCGAACTTCGCGGACCACGCATCCACCGTGGTCTTCTCGATCTGCATCCAGCGGAACGTGCCGAGCGACTTGCGCGACAGCTCGCCCAACAGCAGCAGCGGACGCCGCAGGTCTGCGGGCGAGTGCGCGAACGAGTGAATGCGAACGCCCTCCTTGGCGGCGCGCACGCCGACGCGCGTCACGCGATCCTTGTCACCCACGCGATCGCGACCATCGCCGATGAGCACGATCAACTTGCGCAGCGGAAGCCCCTCGGGGTTCGTCTTCGCCTTCTTCAGCAGGATCAGCGCGCGCTCGACCGTCTCGACGAGCGCCGGATCACCTGCGCTCCCATCCTGCGTGATCGCGCTGACCTTCGACCGCGACGACTTGAGCGGTGCGAGCTTGCCCGTGCCCACCGTTTCGCCGTATGGCAGGATCGCGAACAGCGTCTTGTCGTCGAGCTGCGCGAGCAGCGACTGTCCGAGCGACTCGAGCAGGATCGGCAGGACCTCTTGATACTCGAGCGTCGCCTGCACGACGACGACGAGCGCGAGCTGCTGCTTGGTCGCCGCGAAGTTGCCGATCGCGAACGGCACCCGCAGCTCGCTCGAACCGACGATCGTCTTGATCGTGTTGGGCTCGAGCGTGAGGTCCAGCTGCTGACCTTGGAGCGAGAGCGCCGACACGAAGACCGCGAGGCGGGATCCGGTGATCGACGCGGGCTCGTGCTCGACGCGATCGACGACCACGCGGTACGTCGGCTTGACGTCGTCCTCGTCAGCAAACGCGCGCGTGGGCAGTGCCACGAGCGCGATCAGCGCGAGGACGATCCACTTCACCCGCCGACGTTAACACGTCAGTTGGGGGGGAGCCGGAAGCGATACAGGACTGGAACAAACGTCAACAGATCCATCTCCGCGGTGACCGTCCCGTTCGTCCAGTTGTTGATCACGAGCGGGAGGCCACTCTCGCCGATGGTGTCGGAGATGATGCCGATATGATCGGGCCCCGAGCGGCTCGGAAACGTGTCCATGAAGATGATGTCGCCGGGACGCAGCGGATCTGCTGGATCGTCGAGCTTGGTCGAGCGCTGGTTCCACTGGCGCTTGAAGTACGGGAGTAGCGTGGCGACGCGTCGCTGATCGATGTCGGGATTTCCGCGGCCTTTGACCATCGGATACGACCGCGGGGACTTCTTGATGTCCTCGTGGAGCGCTTGCTGGAGATCGAGCCCCGCGTTGCGAACGGCACGAATGATCACGTCGGTGCAGACGCCCATCGTGCGCGGCACGTCGCCCATGGGGAACTTGATGTCGACGTAGCCCTCCGTGTACGCGGCAGCGTTGAGCACGGTCTTCTTTGCGCCGATCAGGATGTCGAGGGGATCGGGGATGCCGTCGCCGTCGCGATCCTTGATCTTTCCGACAGCCGTCGTGTTCTTCGCCGTGAGCAACGGCGCGAGCTCCTTCTTGTCGCCAGGGCGCAGCGCGAGCTCGCGGTCGCCAACCCGGAGGCGCGCCACGCCCGCGAGCGGGTAGCTCTTGCGAGGAAACCCGTCGATCGAGAGGACCAGCACGGCGCGCTTGTCATCGATCGTCGCAGTGACCCGGTCCTGGGTGACCGCGGGGAGGGCGAGCTGGACCTGCTCGTCGAGGTCGCTCCAGATCCCCTTGTCCTGCACCCCGAGGCAGGCCTCGTGCGTTGCGGCCTCCTCGGCGCGGACGGGTGCCGTCCAACCTACCGAGATCACGAGGAGGAAAATGTGGGAACCGAATCGGGAACCTGGTGTCATAGGCGCTTGATTCAGAGCTGTTGGGCCCCGGTGTCTTCCAAGACAACCGAACGTCGCCCGTGATTGCATGGTTCCTGCTTCTCCTCTAAAGATCGAGATACCCGGAGGTTGAGATGTCCACCGATTTTTCGTCCTGGCCACGCGAGCAAGAAGCGACCTTCCAGGTCTACGAGCAGCGCAACCGCGAGTCCGCCAACAAGGCGTGGACGTTCGGCGGCATCATCGCCGGCGTTGTCTTCGTCTTCGCGCTCGTCATCTACTTTGGCGTCGAGCCCAAGCACCAGGACATCACCAAGGACATGAACATGTCCAACCTCACCAAGAAGGACACGGACAAGAAAGCTGACGCGCCGGCTGCCGAGAGCAAGTAGCTGTCTCGTCTGTCTTGTCTGCACCGCGATCCCGGTGGGGTCGTGCGGACAACGTCCTTCGACCGATGCACCACGCGCTGATCCAGATCGGATCGCGATCGTGGCTTCCGAGCGCGGCCCGATGGGTGCGCGCCTCGTCGCGATCGACGAGCATGGCGATCGCCAGTTCTCGTTGATCGCGGCTCCGCGCGACACGGCGCGCGACACGCACCCGGCCATCTCACCCGACGGTGCGTGGATCGTGTTCGCGTCGAGCCGCGAGCGATCGCTGTCCGAGACGTCGCTGTGGATCGCGAAGCTCGGCGTCGAACAAACGCCGGTGCGGCTCACCGAGGGCGCGTGGATCGACGCGCACCCGACGTGGACCACGGACGGCAGCGCGATCGTCTTCGCGTCCACGCGCGACGGCGGCGACTTCGATCTGTTTCGCCTCGCGATCCGCGACGGACACTCGAGCGGCGCACCCGTGCAGCTCACCGCCGGCGCGGGCCACGAGATCACGCCGTCGATCGCGAGTGACGGCACCATCGTCTACTCGTCGGTCACGCAGATCGGCGAGCGCGATCTCGAGAGTCACCTCGAGGTGCGCGCGCCCGAAGGTACGATCACGCAGCTCACGCCCGGACCCGCCGACAGCGCGCCCGCCATCTCGCCCGACGGCAAGCTCCTCGCGTTCGCGAGGCCCGCGCTCGTCGACCAGCGAGCGAACGTCGAGCTCTGGCTCTTGCCCTACGGCCAGACCGACGCCACCGCGGTCGCCGCGCTGCCGCTGACCGACGAGGGTGGTCCCGTGTGGTCGCGCGACGGGCGCTTCTTGTTCGCGACGAGCGTCATGAACGGCGAGCAGGGCGTGCTGTTCTCGTCGGTGATCCATGTCGACCTCGCCGAGCCGCGCCGCCGCGTTCGTATGCTCGTGGATCGCGCGGGAGCGGTCGCGCGACTGACTCCCGCGATCGTCGCGCGCACGCTCGACGTGAGCGCGCTGCACGAGGATCCCGAGTATCTTTCCGAGCTGGCGAGGATCATGGCGAACGCGATCGAGCAACGAGCGCTGCCTCCCGAGGAGCAGGACCCCCGACCATGAAGCACGTCCTCCTCGTCACCATCGCGGCGTGCAGCTCGTCCGCCGTCTCTGCATGCAGCTCGCATGCGCCGCCCGTCCACCCGCACGCCGCGAGCGCGCCACTCTCGCTCGCCGCCGACGAGCACATGGTGTCGATCGCCGCGGGTATGTTCATCGCGGGCTCGACGCCCGAGGAGCGCGCGCAGGCCTACGACGACTATCGCGCGACCGCAGGCACCGACGCCGCGCGCGAGCACGCGTGGTTCGCTCGCGAAGAGGAGCGCCAGCAGGTGGCCTCGGGCGCGTACCGCATCGATCTCATGCCGGTCACGCAAGCGCAGTTCGCCGAGTTCGTCCGCGCGAACGGCGCGCCCGCTCCAGCGATCGACGAGGCCGCGTGGAAGGCGCAGGACTTCCAGCAAGACTACGCGACAGAGGTCGCGCGCTTCGTGTGGAAGGACGATCGCCCCCCGGCGGGTCGCGAGGATCATCCCGTCGTGCTCGTCACGTGGGACGAGGCCGCCGCGTACTGCAAGTGGCGTGGGGACCTCGTCGGTCAGCCTCGACGCTTGCCGACCGCGCACGAGCTCGAGCGCGCCGCGCGCGGCGACAACGGCGTGATCTATCCGTGGGGCAACACGTTCGAGCCGGAGCGCTTGAACTCCGCGGTCGGAGGCCCGAAGGACACGGTGCCCGCCGGCTCGCATATCGAAGGCAAGAGCCCGCACGGTGTGCTCGGAACCGCAGGCAACGTGTTCCAGTGGACGTCCACGCCATTCCCGCCGAACGAGATGACGGTCAAAGGCTCGGGGTGGGAGGACTTCGCGGGCGTCGGGCGCGGCGCGTCCGCGCACGGTCGGCCGAAATCAGCGCGCCACGTGATCGTGGGCTTCCGCTGCGCGGCGAGCTGATCTACGTCGCCGGCGTGGCGGTCGCGCGCGCCGTCGTCGAGGCACGCGCGAAGAGCGCGAAGCTGTCGACCATCGCGAGCGCCGCGAACGAGATCGCCAGCGCGGGCAGCATGTCCTTCAGGTCGCGCGGGCTCGCGGAGAGCGCGCCGATCGCGACCAGCCCCGCGATGCCGGCGGCGATGCGTCCAAACGTCGACGAGTGCTTCGCGACGAGGCGCGTGATCGCGAAGCCGAGCATCCCGACCAGCGCGTTCGGCACCTCTTGCGTCGTGGTCATGCTGATGATGCCGACGAGCAGGCTGACCGCGCCGAGGCCGACGGCCGCGCCGGGCTCGCCCTTGGGAAACGAGATGGCGCCCATGAACACGATGAACGACGAGATGCCGAGCACCCAGCCGGCGCTGACGAGGTCGCTGCGCCGTGCGGCGGTCGCGACGATGAAGAAGCCGAGCGCGATGCCGATGGAGCCGATCGCGGCGGCGTTGATGCCACCGCGCTTCGGCGGCGCGGTGGGGGTGGATGGAGTCTGAGCGGAGGACGTCGACGAGGGTGCTTGCATGACGCGCCCCCATCGCGGGGCACAGGTCATGGTTGCGCGGTTTCTCGCGACCACGTCGGCCGTGACACCGTGGCGCAGTTGGCTGCTCGGCCAGCCACTGCGACCCGGTCGCGTGTCGCGGGAAACGCGAGTGGCGACGTGCGGATAGGACCGGCCGCGGGGTGGCGCGGTCC
>JAEYYV010000280.1 GCA_023428295.1 Pseudomonadota bacterium | reverse complement strand
CCGCGTGCATCCCAACGTCTCGTCGGCGGGATACAAGTACACGACGAGCGGCTTGCCGATCCGTTCGCGCAGCTTCACCGGACCGTTCTCGCCGACCAGCGTCGAGTCCGGCATCGCATCTCCAACCTTCAGCTCCGACATGCGCCGAAGGTACACCGTACGATGGCGTTTACAGATCGCGGCGAATGTAGAACTGGCCTTGCGCGGCTACGCCGGTGCTCGGCGCGAAGACCTCGTCGGCGGTGGGCGCTGCGACCCAGCCGCTGCTCGGATCGAGATGGGACTTGTCGTACTCGAACGAGCCCATCACGAGCGTGCGGAACGTCGCGCCGATGCGCGTGCCCTTCCAGATCTGGAGATCCGCACCGATGCCGAAGAAGCCTTCGGGGAGCGCCTTCGTGTCGCGAATGCGCTGGTCGCCGTACGGCACGCTGACCTTGGTCACCTCGAGGCCGGCGCCGAGCTGGACGTACGCGCGCAGCCACGACGCGACGTTCGTGCGGACGCCGATCGCGCCGCTGACCAGGCCGCTCGTGCGATCGATCGGCAGGTCCATCTCGTTCGTCACGTTGGCCGAGCTGTACATGTCGAGGCCTGCTTCCACGAAGAACGGGCCGGGTAGCGTCCGCGTTCCGAACACGCCGAGGCCGTTCATGCGGCACTCCGTCCAGCCCTCGCCGGGACGCGGATCACCTTCGCGACGGAAGCCATAGCCGCCGATGCGAACGCCGAGCTCGTAGGTCGGCGCTGCAGACGCGGTGACCGCCGGCGCCTCTGTCGGCTCGGCGACAGCGGTGGAGGCGAGGAGCGAGGTGGACAGGACGGCGAGACCGATGCGCATGCCGATCGCTCGAGCACGCGGCGCGCCGTGACCCCGGGTTGACGATCGCCCCGCCAGTCGTGAACACGCGGTCATGCGCAGCCGTGCGCCCTGTGGGGATTCGCCACGTGCTGTGGGAAAGCCCGACAGCGCCGCGAGGACGGAGCCGCCCAGCTACGCGAGCCCCAGATGACGGCTCCATCGAGTGACGTGTTCCCCCGATGGAGTGTGGTACGAATTCGCCGCCATGTGGCAGCCGCCGGAGCGTATCAAGCACGAGCTTCCGGCCACCGCGTGGCCAACGTCCGAGCAAGCGGCGAAGTCGCTGTTGTTCCAGCCGCTCGAGATCGGGCCGCGCACGGCCTGCGCGCGCACGTGGATCCCCGCGATGGTGCCGTGGCGCTCCAACGAAGAAGGCTTCGTCACGCCCGACGTGATCGATTGGTACCGCCGCTTCGCCGAGGGCAAGCCCGGGGTGCTCGTCGTCGAGGCAACCGGCATTCGCGACATCCCATCGGGGCCCTTGCTGCGCGCGGGTGACGATCGCTTCATCGAGGGTCTGCGCTCGCTCGTCCACGCGGTGCGCGATGCGTCCAACGGCCAGACGCTCGTGTTCATCCAGCTGATCGATTTCCTCTCGATCCGCCGCCGCCCCGCGCGCGACAAGTACTTCGCGCGCTTCCTCCAGATCACCGAGGGCCACCGCGAAGCGCTGCGCGTGCTGTCCGCGGATCCGGACGTCCGGCTCTATTCCGACGAGGAGATCCGCGCGCGCCTCGCTGCGCTCCCCGATTCCGACTTGCCCTACGTGTTGACCGCGCGCGAGCTCGAGGACCTCGAGCGCGGATACCGCGAGCGCGTGACCGACACGCACCTTCCGCACATTCGCGAGCTGCCACAGGTGCTGCCGGATCTGTTCGCCAACGCCGCGCTGCGTGCGCTCTCCGCTGGCTTCGATGGCGTCGAGCTGCACTTCGCGCACGCGTACACGATGGCGTCGTTCCTCTCGGCGCTGAACACGCGCGACGACGGATACGGCGGCAAGCGCCATCACCGCGCGCGCCTCCCGCTCGAGGTGATCGCCGCGGTGCGTGCGCGCATCGGGCGCAAGATGGTGCTCGGGTGTCGCTACCTCGGCGACGACGTCATCGAGGGTGGCAATCGCGTCGAGGATGCCGCGTACTTCGGCGTGGAGCTCGCGCGTGCGGGCCTCGACTTCCTCTCGATCTCCAAGGGCGGCAAGTTCGAGGACGCAAAACCGCCCAAGGTTGGCTGGGCCGCGTATCCGTACACCGGTCGATCCGGTTACGAGTGCATGCCCACGATCTACAGCGATCAGAAGGGCCCGTTCGCGCGCAACACGAGCCTCGCGTCGACGATCCGCACCGCGGTTCGCAACGCCGGCTTCGAGACGCCCATCATCGCCGCGGGTGGCATCTGCGAGTTCGCGCAAGCAGAGGCCGTGCTGCAAGACGGTGAGGCGGACTTCATCGCGTCCGCGCGGCAATCACTCGCGGATCCTGATTGGTTCGTGAAGATGCGCCAGGGCCGCGGCGCCGAGATCCGTCGCTGCGAGTTCACGAACTACTGCGAGGCGCTCGACCAGCAGCACAAGCAGGTGACCTGCAAGCTGTGGGATCGCGAAGCGCTGGACGCCCCCGACGTGAAGCTCGCCGCCGACGGCAAGCGACGCTTGATCGCGCCCAAGTGGCGGCGGCGCTGACGCCCGGACGTTGGCGCGACGATTGCGTTCTCATCCTCGATGAGGAGGAACACATGCACAAGTTTCGTCGCACGCTGGGCGCATCCACGCTGAGGCACGACAAGGTCGTGAATCTCGGCGGGCAAGACATCGGTCGCATCGAGGAATTGATGATCGACGTGACGACCGGACGCGTCGCATATGCGGTCCTCTCGTTCGGAGGATTTCTGGGCATCGGCAACAAGCTGTTCGCGCTGCCGTGGTCTGCGCTGACCGTCGACGAGGCGAAGAAGCGCTTCGTGGTGAACGTTACGCGCGAATCGCTCGAGAAGATGCCGGGCTTCGACAAGGAGCACTGGCCCGATTTGAACGATCTGGAATACGCGACTGGCGTTTACCGACAGTGGGGCGCGACTCCGTATTGGACCTGACGCAGATCGCGCGATGCTCGACGAGCGAACACGCGCGGTGTGCGGTCACGGGTGTGCTGCGCCACGGTCCGCGGCTCGATCTTTCACTTCGGTGATGCCGGCCTGTCGCGCGCAATGCGCGCAACAGAAGTACTGGCCGCGGGCCTCCATGCCGTGCCCGATGATGGCGACCTTGCAGTGCTGGCACCGCGGGGCGAGCGTCTGGATCGCGCACTGGAAGGAATCGAAGACATGAGTGGTGCCTCCGATCGAGATCTCGAACGCTTTGTCGTAGGTGTTGCCGCAGCATTCACAGGTCTTCATGCCCGCTGATCGGTGCAATCGATACGCCGCGAAGATCACGCAGACACGAATGGAACGGGGATTGCTGCCGATGTAGGTATGGGCGCTCGTGCGACGAAGCTTCGAATCGGTGTCATCGGGCAGGGTCACTTCGCGCAGGCGGCGATCCTGCCGGCCCTCGAGCAACTCGACAGCGTCGAGATCGCCGCGCTGATCTCCGGATCCAAGAACAAGCTCGCCGAGCTCGGCGAGCGCTACGGCGTGCGCGCGCTCGGCGACTACTCCGAGCTCGATCGATTGCTCGAGCGAGAGAAGCTCGACGCGGTGTACATCGCAGTGCCCAACGATCTACACGCGGAGATGACCGTGGTCTCCGCGCGACACGGTTGTCACGTGCTGTGCGAGAAGCCAATGGCACCGACGGAAGCGGAGTGCATGCAGATGATCCGCGCGTGCGAGCAGCGCCGGCGCAAGCTGATGATCGCGTACCGCTTGCACTTCGAAGCGGCGAACCTGTGCGCGATCGAGATCGCGAGAGGCGGCGAGATCGGGGATCCGCGCTTGTTCAACTCCGTGTTCTCGATGCAGGTCAAGGACGGCAACATCCGCGTGCAGCCGCGCCGCGGCGGCGGGCCGCTCTACGACATCGGCATCTACTGCATCAATGCCGCGCGCTACCTGTTCCGAACGGAGCCGATCGAGGTGACCGCGCTGCGCTATGCGGGCCGCGATCCACGGTTCACGTCGGCGGACGAGGCGTACAGCGTGTCGATGCGGTTCCCCGACGAGCGCGTCGCGCAGTTCGTGTGTAGCTTCGGCGCGGCTGATCGCTCGACGTACACGCTGGTCGGAACGGACGGCGTGCTCACGCTCGACAACGCGTACGAGTATGTCGCCGACGAGATGCGGCTCCACGTGAAGGGACCGCACGGCGAAAAGACGCGCACGTTCCAGAAGCGCGATCAGATCGCTGCCGAGGTCGAGTACTTCGCGCGCTGCATTCGCGACGACATCGATCCCGAGCCGAGCGGCTGCGAAGGGCTCGCGGACGTGCGCATCATTCAAGCGCTGCAGCAATCCGCGCGGTTCGGACGCGCCGTGCCGATCGAGCCCATTCCTCGGCGCAAGCGGCCAGACCTCGGTCAGGAGATCCGGATCGATCCACATGACGAGCCGCCGCTCGTCGACGTGGATTCGCCGTCGCAGTAACGTCAGCCCGTGGACGACCTGACGGAACCGTCGGCGTTCAAGGGATGACGTTCGACGCTACTCACATCGCTCTCGTCGTGCTCGCCGCGTTCGCGGGCGGGTTCGTCAACGCGATCGCAGGAGGCGGCTCGCTGATCACGTTTCCGACGCTGATCGCCCTCGGCATTCCGCCGGTGATCGCGAACGTCACGAACACGGTCGCGCTGTGCCCGGGGTACTTCGGCGCGACCTTGGCGCAGCGCGCGGACCTCGCGGGACAGCGCTCCCGGCTCGTGCTGCTGCTGCCGCTCGGTGCGATCGCGGGCGCGGGCGGTGCGCTGCTCCTCTTGGCCACGAGCGAGCGAGCGTTTGTCGCCGTGGTGCCGTTCCTCATCTTGCTCGCGGCGATCCTGGTTGGGCTGCAAGGCAGGATGCGCGGCTGGCTCGAGCGTCGCGACGGCCGGGCGCGCTCGGAGGTGCTCGTCGCGATTCCCGTCACGGCCGCGGCGGTGTACGGCGGATACTTCGGCGCTGGAGTCGGGGTCATCATTCTCGCCGCGCTCGGTGTGGTGATCGCGGACTCGCTGACGCGGCTCAACGCGTTGAAGCAGATCATCTCGCTGACCGTGAACGTGACGGCGTCGACCGTGTTCGTCGCACGCGCGCCGATCGATTGGACCGTGACCGGCATCATGGCGGGCGCGGCGCTCGTCGGCGGCCTCGCAGGCGGAGCGCTCGCGAGCCGGATCCCCGCGAACGTGCTGCGCTGGGGAATTCTCGTCGGTGGAACCACCATCGCGATCGCGTACTTCGTGAAGGGCTGGTGAGCCCGGCCGAATTCTTCGTCCGCGCGCCTCGATTTGGTAGATTCACCGCGCTGTGAGCTTCCTCCTCCTCGTCATCGCGCTGGCTGTCGCGTGGTACATCACGCAGCGCCTTCGCGTGACACCCGAGCCGGTCGCGATGGTCGCGCAACGCGTTCACTTTGCGGGACAAGGTGTCCGCATCGCGGACGTCGAGACCTCGCTCGTCGATCTGCGAAACCCCGAGGAGATCGTCGTTCCCTACGAGACCGCGATCCTCGTCATCGACTTTCCGCTGACCACGCCGGCCAAGATCCAGATCAGCGCCGCTCTGTCCGTCGGCTTCACGCGCCAAGAGCTGGTACGCGCCGTGTGCGAGGAGTACGCGAACGTCTACGAGGTGGAGGAGACCACCGCGTCGACCAAGCCCATTCCGCGAGAAGAGCGCACCACGCTCAAGAATCGCAACCGCACGGACGGTGCGTACGGCATCTACGGTCACGACCTCGACGAGCTCTTGCTCACGTCGCTGCGCTGGGATCGCGCGGTCGATGGAACGATCCAGATCGAGCTCTACGTCGAGACGCGCTCGGCACCGAGCACCGCGCCACAGCTGACCTGACGCGTGGTCACGGCAGCTCGACGCCGCGATCGTCGCCGACGCGCACGCAGATCGGCGTGTCCGCTGGTGCCGAGCCGTCGTCGAACTGCTTGCACGCGATGCGGAGGCCGAACCTGGTCTCGCCGAACCACGCCTGGCAGTCCGCCGTCGACGTGCAGGTCGGATAGCAGCTGAAGCCGGCGGGCAGCGAGTCGTGCGCGCACACATTCTCGGTGCCCCAATGGTTCTTTCCGTTCGGGCCGGTGCCCGCGCATCCCTGCGCCGTCGAGCACGCGTGCGTGCACCAACCGCCGTCCGCGCGGATACCGTTCGTGCAGGTCGAGTCCGACGAGCCCTGCGGGAACCGATCGCCCGTGCCGACGCTGTACACCTCGCTCTCGCACGCGGCCGATGCGTACGCCGTGGCCCACGCATCGAGTCGCGACGCGCACGAGCCGCACGTCCCGTTCTTCATGCAGCTCATCGCGGCCACGAGCTGCGATTCCGCGGTGCATCCGGGAATCGCGAACTGCACGGTCGCCGTGTCGTCGACGGCGTTGATGCAGTCCGCGTAGGCGAGCTCGCCGCAGCTCGCGAGCGACGTGCAGAACGCCTGGCGCTCGGCGATCGCGATCACGCCGCCCGTGCGCGTGACCGGCGCGGCTGGCGCGTCGGGCGTCGCGTCGACGAGCTGTGCATCGATGACCGTCGTGTCGACGCCGCCGTCGGCGGGCGCGGCGCCGTCGCTGCTGCACGCGGCGAGCGCGACCAAGAGTGCGGCCCTCACGAGCACGCTCCACCGCAGCGACCGACCACACACGACTCGAGGGTCTCGTACGCGTCGATCGCCGACCGCGAGGCGCCGCTCTCGCAGCTCGCGCGACAACTCGGATCGCCATCGCACGCGACGACACAGTCCCAGAACGAGTAGCAACCCGATGTCGCCTCGCAGGCTTCGCCTTGCGAGCAGCAGTTGTCGACAAAGCACGCATCGCACGTCGCATTCGACGAGCCCAGGCCACCGCACGTGTCTTGGGGCGGCGGCTGATTCGGTCCGCCACCTGCGACGCCAGTCCACCCGCCATGCTGGAACGTTTCGCACGCGGTCGGACAGATCGCGCTCGCCGCCGAGCACGAGCCGTTCGAGCAGAACGCCGCGTTGACGACGGCGCCGTCGTCGCAGCGGCAGAACCAGTAGTCACACGGATCGTTCGGCGAGCAACTCACGTTGGTCGTCTCGGCTCCCGGCGGCGGCTGCGTCGAGGGCGGGAGCGTCTGCGGGCCAGGGCCCGTCGGGGCATCGTCGCCGCCACACGCAGCGACCGCGAACAGAGAGAGCACGAGCCAGTGGTTCATGCTGCCTGGTGCGAGTCTGTGCGCATCTCGCGCAAAGTTTCGTGTAACTCGCGAGAATTCCTACGGACGCAGCAGCGGCTCGATGGGCAACACCAAGCTCGTGTGCATGGTGCGCAAGACGCTCGACACGTCGGACTCGCTCAGCGTCAACGCGCCCGCGAGCTCCGCGCGCATCGCGCGATCGAGCTGTTCCCTCGCGCGCCCGAGCCACCGCGCGATCGTCGCGCGATGTACGTCGTGCTCCTTCGCGAGCTGCTCCATGCCGCGTCCCTCGACGACCACGGCCCGCAACAGCTCGCGATCGAACATCGACAGCTTCGCGGCCGCTTTGTCGAACGCGGCGATCACGGGGCCGCGCAGCTCGGCGCGAATGCCACGACCGACGAGCTCGTCGACGCCGGTCAGCCGCTCGTCACCCGATAGCGTCGCGACCTTCGCGTGCGCGGCGTGCACGCGCGCGGCGATGCGCAGCGCGATCGTCTTGGCCCACGCGACGAGTGGCGCGCGACCCTTGTACGTCGCGAGCACCGGAGGCGTCCCGACGAGCATCACGATCAGCGCCTCCTGCGCCGCGTCGTCGGCGATCGCGCTCGAGTACCCGGCACGCGTGATCGCGCTGCGCATCGCGCCGCCGAGTCGCGCGTGAAGCGCGCGCGTCGCCGCGTCGTGGCCCGCCTGCGCCGCGTAGGCGAGCGCGAGATCGGTGAGCGCGCCAGTCTCGTAGCTCTCGAGCGATGCGAGATGCGCACGGAACCCGGGCACCGAGAGCGGCGCGTACGGCGCGAGCGCGTCCGCGAGGGCAGCGTCGGTCGGTGTCATGCCAGCCTCGCCGCCGCGGTGGTGTCGTCGGTCGGCGCCGTCATTTCACGGCCGCGAGCCGCGAGGCTGCGTCCTTGGTTTGCGGGTGATCCGCGCCGAGCTTGGTGGTCGCGATCGCTCGCGCGCGCTCGAGCAGCGCGCGCTCGGCGACGTGGTCGCCTTGGTGGCCGCGCACGTTCGCGAGCGTGAACAGCATCGAGATGAGCGCGGGGTGATCCTTGCCGCGGTGCGCTTCGTTGATGGCGATCGCGCGCTCGAGGTGCCGGCGTGCCTCGGGCCACAGCGCCATGTCGCCGAGGACCCCGCCGAGACCTGACAAGGGAAGCGCGAGCTCGACGGCATCCGCGCCAAACTTGGCGGCTTGGATCTCGAGTGATCGCTCGAAGTGCGCGCGTGCCGCGGGCAGGTCGCCCCGCAACTTCGCAAGCTTGCCGAGGTTGTTCTCGCTGGTGGCGATGTCGGGATGATCGGGGCCGACGCTCGCGATGCGCAGCTCGCGCGCGCGCTCGAGATAGGCTCGTGCGTCGTCGAAGCGCTGCTCGTCGGCGGCGAGCATGCCGAGAGACGAGACGGTGTTCGCGAGATCGGGATGATCGGGGCCGAGGCTCTTCTCGAGGATCGCCAGCGCGGTCTCGTGGGCGACGCGCGCCTCGTCATTCTTGCCCAGCTTGCGGAGCGTACCGCCCACGTTCTGATGCGCGGCGGCGACGCGCGGATCGTCGGCGCCGAACGCTTCGCTGCGCGCGGTCACCGACGCTTGATAGTGCGCGAGCGCCGTCGCGTAGTCGCCGCTCGCCCACGCCAGACCGCCGAGGACGTTCTCGAGTTGCGCGCGAAGCTCGGCGGGGCTGCCCGCTCGCTCCACCGCGGCCCGCGCGACGTTGGCGAGCGTCTCGGCTTCTTCGCGCTTTGCGGTCTGCAGCGCCGCCTGGCCGGCCTGCAACAGACGCGCGAGCGCGGCGACGCGATCATCCTTCGCGCGCGCGGCTGCCTGCGCGGCCTCCTCGAGGACGATGCGTGCCTTCGCGTCGTCGCGCAGGCGCGAGTACATCTCGCCGAGCAGCAGCTTCGCCTCGGCCTCGAGCTGCGGCGCGTTCGCCGCGCGTGCGTCCTCCGCGAGCTGCGCGAGGTTCTGGGCGATCGCGGCCGGCTTGCGCAGCGCCGCACGCGCTTGCAGCGATGCCAGCCGCGCCGCGAGCGGTGCTTCGATCGCCGCCGCTGCGTGCACGCGCTCGACGACGTTCGCGTCCGCGCACAGCTCCGCGCGGGAAAGTCGCGAGACCGCGATCGGCGCCTGGT
>JAEYYV010000243.1 GCA_023428295.1 Pseudomonadota bacterium | reverse complement strand
CCGGCGTGTCGGTCGTGCGCGTGGGGAGGACGCTCGGGTCCGCGCGCATGTCGATCTCGTGGTCGGGGTGGGCGGGGGCGGCGGGCTCGGCGGGCTCGGGGCGCTCGTCGGGGACGGCGCCTGGGTCGGGACGCGCGGTGGTGTGTGGCTCCGGACGAAGCGGTGGCGGCTCGGGCGGCGCGAGGTCGGCAACGAGCGTGTCGGCTTCGCGTTGCTGCTCGAGGAGGGCGCGCGCGCGGCGATCACGGTCGCGCGCGAGAAGGAACATCGCGACGACGACGACGAGCGACGCGAGGACGATGACCGACCCGATCGCGATCAGCTTCCTGTCGCGCTTGCGGCGGGCGGGGATGGCGACGGAGCGCGGCGGTAGCTCGTCGTCGATCAGCTCGTCGATCGGCGTGACCCGCTCGGTGACCGCGCGCTTCTGTGCGGTGAGGATCGCTTGGCGCGTGGATTCGTCTTCGATGCGGATCGGACCCGTCGGGATCTTCGTCGAGAGGGCGGCGGGAATCGGAAGCTCTTCGCTGGACACCGGCGACACCGGCGTCACCGGCGTCGGCGTCGATGTCTGCGTCGGTGTCGGTGACGGCGTCAGTAGCGGCTCGTCGTCGACGATCTGGGCAGGTGCGATCTCCTTCAGCTCGGCGGCCGGCAACTCTTCGACGGGCTCGTCGGCGGGGGCGGGCTTGTTGGCCAGCAGCTGCGCGAGCGGGATGACCTGCGCGGGAGGCTTGAGCGGGACGTTCGCTTTGGCCGTGATGACCTTCGCGCGCGTCGGTGGGGACGGCGGCGGAGGGATGCCGACGTCGGTGGTGTCGTTCTCGATGACGGAGATCGGCGCCGCTGCGGCTTCGAGGACTGCGGACATTCGCTGCGAGACGCTGACGGGCTCGGGACGCGCGAGGGCGGCGACGGCGATGCGCTGCGAGACGGAGGCGAGGGCGGCGGGCGTGCCGGGCTCGGTGCCGGCGCGAGGCTTCGTGGTTCGAGGTGGAGCGACGGCGGGCGCGCTCGCATCCTGCGCCGCGGTCTTCGGATCCTTCGGGACGATCCATGGTGTCTTCGCAGGCGCTTCGGTGTCGGTCGTGGCGCCGCGGTGATGGCGCGGCATGCGCATCACGAGGTTCATCGGCTTCGTGCGGTAATCGAGCTGCGGCAGGAGCAGCTTGTCGAGTGCCGTGCGCACCGCGCCGACGGACGCGGGCAGCACGAAGATGAACGTCGACGTGCATTGACCGGCGGCGGCGTCCACGAGCATGGCGGCGGTTCCGATCTCGGCGAAGGTGATCGAGCGAAACAGCTCCGCGAATCCGGTGACGGGCCTCGTGACGAGAGGTACGAGTGCATCGCTCGCGGACTCGGACGTCGCGCTCGAGATGACGAGCACCACATCGACCTCGGGGTTGGCGATCCACTCGCGGTACTTCGCTGTGATCAGCTCGGGCGAATCATCGGGAGAATCGACGATGCGCTCGCGCGCGACGACGCGATGCCCTGCGCTCTCGAGCTTCTCGACCACGAGGCGCGCGGGAACGTCATCGGTGTTCGTCGCCGCGTTGGATACCGCGAGGACGGCGACATCCAGCCCGATGAAGCCCCGTTCCATCACGGGAAATTGTAGTACGCCCTCTCGCCGAGGGCCTGATTCGACGCGGTAGCGCTCGGTTAGCGACGTGCTTCGATACGCGACTCAGTTTCCGTCGAGCAGAACGTCGAGCGCCGCGACGAGGCTGACCAGGTCTTCGTGCAGCGCGACCTGAAATCCGTCGCCTCCGACCGCGTCACCGCCGGCTGCGACGAGCGCTTCCGACATCTTGTCGCGGAAGCTCGCGTGATCTGGGTTCTCGCTGTTCGGCGAGAACCACATCGTGTCGTTGGGAGAGTGGAGCGCTTCATCGCGCCACTCCCAGCCCGCGCCGACGAGGATTTGCCTCAGACGTGACCAGTTGCTCTCCATGTGGCCATCGGCTGCAGGCTCCGTGCCCCGACGTAAGATCGCGTTATTGGCGCTTGTCGCGACGACGACCCAGCAGATTCCGCACTGCAGACCGTGCGGTGAGGCGCGGGAGCTGCGTGAGCGCTCGGGCGAGCTGGAGTGCGAGCGACAGCGGTGAGTCACCGCGCGCCTCGAGCTGGGTGCGCGCACCGTTGGTGGTGTCCTCGAGGGCGCCGCGCGCGATGGTGCGCGTCCCGTCGCTACGAATCTCGACGACGAGCCGTGCCACGACGGGCGGCTCGACATCCTCGCGGAGCTCGCCGGGCGCTTCGCGCGTGATCACCTCTACGTCCGGCCTGTCGCGCTTATCCGTCACGCCACGGAGCTTAGTACAGTGCGGGGATGCCGGCTCCTGATCTCTTGGCGCTCCGCGATCGTATCGACGACGTCGATCGCCGCATCATCGCGCTTCTCGCGGAACGCCTGTCGATCGTCGAGGGCGTGATCGAGGCCAAGCTCGCGAGCGCCTCGCCGTTTCGTGATCGCGAGCGCGAGGAGTCGCTGATCACGCGGCTGCGCGGCTTTGCCGTCGAGGCGGGCGTGGATCCGCATCAGGTCGAGCGCATGTACCGCGTGATCATGGACATGTCGGTCGCGCATCAAGAAGCACACGTACGCGCGCGCGAGGACGTTCCGCTGCGCATCTCGTATCAGGGCGTCGAGGGCAGCTACTCGCATCTCGCGGCGCGGCGTCGCTACGCGGGACGTGCGGGCGGGGCGCTGCTCACCGGCTGCGAGACGTTTCGTGCGGCGGCGCAGACCGTGCTCGACGGGACGGCGGACCTCGCGCTCTTGCCGATCGAGAACACGACGGCGGGATCGATCAACGAGACGTACGATCTGCTCGCGGGTGGCGCGCTGCACATCACGGGCGAGGTGGTCGCGGCGATCGAGCACTGCTTGCTCGCGCTGCCAGGCGTGACCCTCGACGAGCTGCGCGTGGTGCGCTCGCACCCGCAGGCGCTCGCGCAGTGTCACGACTTCTTCGCGCGCCATCCGCATCTCACGCCGCGCGCCGAGATCGATACAGCGGGAAGCGCGCGTCACGTGGCAGCGTCCGGCGACCGGACACACGCGGCGATCGCGAGCGCTGCGGCGGCGTCGCGCTACGGGCTCGTCGTCCTCGCGAAGGGCATCCAGTCGGCCGCCGGCAACGCGACGCGCTTCGTCGAGATCGGCTTGCGTCCCGCGCCCGTCGCCGATGGAACGCCGGCGAAGACATCGATGGTGCTCTCGCTCGCGGATCGTCCCGGTGCGCTCGGCGAGATCCTCATGCGCTTCGCGGCGCGCGGTCTCTCGCTGACGAAGATCGAATCGCGCCCGATCCCCGACGCGCCGTTCACGTATCGCTTCTACGCCGACGTGCTCGGTCACGCAGCGAGCGAGCCGTTCGTCGCGGCGCTCGCCGATATCCAGCCGCTCACGACGGAGCTGCGCGTGCTCGGAACGTACGCGGCTGCCGAGGTCGGAACCGACGTATAACGCGGCATGCGCGCTGTTCGAATTCACGAGCTCACCGGACCCGCCGCACTTCGCCTCGACACCGACGTGCCCGAGCCCGTCGTGTCGTCGGGTCACGTGCTGATCGACGTGAAGGCTGCCGGCGTGAACTTCCCCGACATCTTGATGACCAAAGGCATGTACCAGTTCAAGCCGACGCCGCCGTTCTCGCCGGGTGGTGAGGTCGCCGGCATCGTGCGCGCGATCGGCGCGGGCGTGAGCTCGGTCGCCGTCGGCGATCGCGTCGCAGCGACGATGATGTCGGGCGGCTTCGCCGAGGTCGTCGTCGTTCCCGAGATAGGCGTCGTGAAGTTGCCCGACAGCATCTCGTTTGAGGTCGGCGCGGCGACGCTGCTCACGTACGCGACCACGCTGCACGCGCTCTCCGATCGCGCGTCGCTGCACGAGGGCGAGACGCTGCTCGTGCTCGGTGCTGCCGGTGGTGTCGGTATCGCTGCCGTCGAGCTCGGCGCGGCGATGGGCGCAACGGTGATCGCCGCGGCATCCTCGGACGACAAGCTCGCGTTCTGTCGCGAGC
>JAEYYV010000238.1 GCA_023428295.1 Pseudomonadota bacterium | reverse complement strand
GGTGGCGGCGGTGGCGGTGGTGCGAGCGACGCGGCCGACGCAGGCGATCGCGCCGCGCTCGTCGAGCTGTCGCGTCAAGCGCACACGCCCGAGGAGCGCGCCACGATTGCCGGGTGGGCTGCCGAGATCGATGCGGCGAACCCCGCGCCGATGCGCGAAGCGCTCGCTGCGCTGCATGTCGAGGCGAACGCCGACGGTGTCATCACGGGCTCCGAAGGCGCAGCGCTCCACCAATGGGACTCGGAGTCGGCGCGTCTCCCCGCGGCGCCCGGTACGCCGGACAGCCAGACCGTGTTCGATCTCGCCCGTGCGGCGAACGGGGCAAAGACCGTCGACCCGGCGCTGTCGGCGGATATCCCGGGCGTACTCGCTTCGGCCGACGCTGCACGCGTGGGCGCCGATCCTGCGCTCCAGTCGCAACGCGCGGCGTTCGAGAGCGCGCTCGCGATGAGCCCCGCGACGCACGAGGCGATCACGCCGACGATGGACGCGATGGGCCAGAAGGTGCTCGACTACCTCTCCGTCATGCACGGCGACTCGCTCGACGCGTCGCTATCGATGCTCGGCGAGCACCCGTCGCAGCGCAATTACGCGGGCGCGGTGGGCAACGATCCGGAGACGATCCGCGCGGTGCTCGAGGGCGGCAACGTTCGCGAGCGCATGGTCGCGATGGCCGAGTTCCAGGAGCGCATCCTCGGCGACGCGGTGCTTCGCGAGGGCGGCATCGAGGAGATGCGCGCGCGCTTTGCCGACCGCGAGGACGGTGCGTTCACGATGGCCGATATCGATCGCCTCGAGGCGCGTCGCGCGGCGTACCTCGAGAGCATCGGGCCCGACGGTCGCCCGAGTGCGAAGGGCCTGTTCACGCCGTTCGGCGACGACCACGCGGGCTACGCGGCGGCGAAGGCCGAGGGCCACGACACGAAGCTGCCCTCGTTCACCCCCGAGGCTGTCACCGCGATGGGCATCGAGGGCGTCACCGCACCGACGCGCGTCGGCGAGGGCAGCATCCTCGCGCGCAGCGAGCTGTCGATCGACGCCGCGCAAGAGCTCGGCCTCGGCCTCAGCCCGCGCGAGATCGCGCAAGCAGCCACCGTGGATCCCGAGGGCGGTCTGCCGTGGGTGGTGGGCTCGCGCGCGAACATGGTGCAGCCCGATGCGCCGTTCATCACGGCCGCCCGCGAAGCCTCGATGCCGCTCAAGGCCGGCATCTCGGGCACGACGGCGCGCGCGATGGGCCTGTTCGACGTGCTCGGCGCAGATCCGGCGATGGCACGTCTCGCGCTCACCGCGCACCTGACCTCGATCGAGGCGCACAGCTTCCACGAGATCGCGAGCGCGTCTAACGGCTACTTCCCCGACGGTTCGGGGGCGCGCTACAACGTCGCTCAACCTTACACGCCGGAGAGCCTGGGCCTGCCGCCCGAGGTGCTCGCGGCCATCGCGGAGCAGGCGGGCGTGTCTATCGAAGAGCTGAACCGATCCGGACGACGATGAACTTCTGTGCCAACGGCGGGTGGGTCGTGGATCGACGACCGCTGCCTGACGACGACCACGATCACGATGGCGAGCTCGCGCCGATCCGCGGCTGCACGAACCTGCGCTGCGGCTTCTGCATGAAGCCCGTACGCAGTGCGCCGGAGCTGACGCTCGCGCAGCCAAACCCCAATGTCGATGCGCGCGCGCTGTACGAGACCGCCGATCTCGCGAGCTCGTCGCTGACAAAGCCGAGCCAGACGACGCGGCTCTACACGTGCGCGTGCCTCGTGCACCTCGAGTCGACGCAGCATCCGCTCGTCGAGGAAGATCCGTCGAGCGCGACGCAAGCCGCGACGCAGTGGAGCTGCGCGGGGCATCCGATCACCATTCTGCCGCACGCGTTCGACGGCTGGGAGATCACCGCGGACAACCTCGCTTCGATCGCCCTGCGCGCGCTGTCCGGTGAGCTGCCGAGCGGCGCCGCGGCGGCCGATCGTTCGCGCGCGTATTGGCTCGCGCGCCTCTACGTCCGGCTCGCGAAGACACCGCACGCCGACGCGCTCGTGCGCGCGGTGGCGACGCATCTGACCTCGAGCGATCTCGCGGTGCGCGTGCGCGCGCTTCAGTTCTTCCAGCACGTGCCGTCGCGCCGCGACGAGATGCCGATGGTCGCGCTGCTCACGGAGCACGCGAACGCATTCGTGGGCGTTGTGAATCCGACCGCCGAGGTCAAAGGCGACTCGACGCTCGAGCACGCGCTGTGGCGACTCGCGGGTCGCGCGCTCGAGACGGACGCTGCGCTGCGCGATGTCGCGCGCACCGTCGCCGGCGATCCCACACGCTCGAGCCGCGCCGTGCTGTTCGCGCTCGCCGAGGGCGATCCCGCGTGGCTCGCCGAGAACGCAGAGCGGCTCGCGCGTGCGCAGCCGGGCCGCGTCACGGATCTCGTCGACGCGTGCAAGCGCCTCCCGAATCCCGCGTCGATCCTCGCCGCGCTGCGCGCGATCTAGGGCTCTCGCCTCTACGGAATCAGAAGCTCGCGAGGCCGCCGAAACGAAAACGGCCCGCGACGCGCGAGCGTGCGGGCCGGTTGGCAACGAGCGCCGTGGTTAGCGCTTCGACGCCTCTTCCTTGGCCTTCTTGGCCTTCGCGAGGAGCTCTTCGCCGACGTTCGACGGAACCTCGGAGTACTTCGCGAACTCCATCGTGAACTCCGCCTTGCCCTGCGTCGAGCTACGGAGCGGCGTCGAGAAGCCGAACATCTCCGCGAGCGGGACCTCGGCGTCGACGCGCGCCGCGCCGTCCTCTTCCGTCGAGCCCATGACGATGCCGCGGCGCTGCATGATGAGGCCGAGCATGTTTCCGGAGAACTCCGCCGGACCCTCGAGCGAGACCTTCATGATCGGCTCGAGGATCTTGGGCTTCGCGCGCGGGAAGAAGTCACGGAATGCACCGCGAGCCGCTTCCTGGAACGCGTTATCGCTCGAGTCGACCGCGTGGCTCTGGCCGTCGTTGATGACGACGCGGATACCGACGCACGGCACGCCGAGGCGCGGGCTCTTCGGGATCATCGACTTGAAGCCCTTCTCGCACGACGGGATGAACTCGCGCGGAATGGCGCCGCCCTTGATCTCGTCGACGAACTCGAACTCGCCGTCGAACGGCTCGCAGTAACCAGCGACGCGGCCGTACTGACCCGAGCCACCGGTCTGCTTCTTGTGCGTGTAGTTGAAGTCGGTCTTCGAACCGATCGTCTCGCGATACGCGACCTGCGGCGGCGAGGTCACGACCTCGGCCTTGTACTCGCGCTTCATGCGCTCGATGTACACGTCGAGGTGGAGCTCACCCATGCCGGCGATGATGGTCTCGTTCGACTCGGGATCGACGTAGCACTGGAAGGTGGGATCTTCCTTCGTGAAGCGGTTGAGCGCCTTCGACATGTTGATCTCGGCGCCGCTGTCCTTGGGCTTGATCGCGACCGAGATGACCGGCTTGGGCACGAACATCGACGTCATCGCGAAGTTGACGGTGCCGTCGGTGAACGTGTCGCCGGAGTTGCAGTCGATGCCGAACAGCGCGCAGATGTCGCCCGCGCCGGCCTCGGTGATGTCTTCCTTGTCGTCCGAGTGCATGCGGACGAGGCGGCCGACCTTGAACTTCTTGCCGTTGCGCGAGTTGACGATGAACTCGTCCTTGCGCACGACGCCGGAGTACACGCGGATGTACGTCAGCTGGCCGTAGCGACCATCCTCGAGCTTGAACGCGAGCATGACGAGCGGCTTGGTCGGATCCGACGAGATGACGACCGGCGCCTCTTCCTTGTCGAGGTCGAGCGCGACGTTCTCGACGTCACGCGGCTCCGGCAGGTACGAGCAGACGCCGTCGAGGAGCAGCTGGACGCCCTTGTTGCCGAGCGCCGAACCGCACATCACGGGCGTGCACTTGAGCGCGACCGTCGAGTCGCGGAGGCACTTGCGGATGAGCTCCGGGGTGACCTTGTCCTCGAGGATCGCCTCGGCCATCTCGTCGTTGACGAGAGACAGGCCGTCGAGCATCTCCTCGCGCATCTTGTCGCACAGCTCCTTGAGCGTGCCGGTGGCGCCGTGCGCCGCGAGCGGGTGGCTGATGTCCGTCGGGATCGGGCCGCGCTCGATCTGCTCGCCGTTGTCGCCGTGGAACGTGTACGCGACCATCTCGACGAGATCGACGACGCCCGTGAGCTTGTCCTCGACGCCGATCGGGCACTGGATCATGACCGGGTTCAGCTTCAGCTTCTCGCGAAGCTGATCGCGAACGCGGAACGGGTTTGCACCCGTGCGGTCGAGCTTGTTGACGAACGCGATGCGCGGAACCTTGTAGCGGCGCATCTGGCGATCGACCGTGTACGACTGCGACTGAACGCCGGCGACACCGCAGAGCACCATGATCGCGCCGTCGAGGACGCGCAGCGAGCGCTCGACCTCGACGGTGAAGTCGACGTGTCCTGGGGTGTCGATGATGTTGATGTGGTGCTGGACCTTGATCGGCGAGTTGGGCACCGCCATCACGGCCTTCGCCTTGGGGTCGGGCGGCCACTGGCAGAACGTCGCCGCAGACTGGATCGTGATGCCGCGCTCGCGCTCGAGCTCCATCGAGTCCATCTTGGCGCCGACGCCATCCTTGCCCTTGACCTCGTGAATCGCGTGGATTCGGGCGGTATAGAAGAGGATGCGCTCGGTCAGCGTGGTCTTGCCGCTGTCGATGTGGGCGCTAATCCCGATGTTCCGAACTTTCGAGAGGTCAGTCAGCATAAGGGCGCGGGATTGCTACCTTGTCTATCGTTTCAATGCAAGTGGTGACTCGTCAGGTGTGTCCCAGTCTTCGTGGCCGGTTTGCTACCCTTAGCGCTTCCTGTGGAATGTCTCGACGATAACGACGTTAGCGAGTTCGTCTCGGGCACTCTCGCAGCGTCCGCCCTGACCAAAATAGAGGGCCATCTGGCGGGGTGTCGGGACTGCCGGGCCCTCGTGGCGGCGATGGCCGCCGATGCCGCGGCCGACTCCAACGTCGAGACCGTCCCCCACGAGAAGCTGTCGCCCTCGCAGGTCACGCACCTGCCAACGAAGAACTACACCGTCGGTGACAAGGTCGGTCGGTACCTCGTGCTGTCGACGCTGGGCACCGGCGGCATGGGGGTCGTGTTCAGCGCGTACGATCCGCAGCTCGATCGCAAGGTGGCGCTGAAGCTCCTCCGCGCGGGTCTCCAGATCCCCACCAAAGACGCGCAGAAGCGTCTGCGTCGAGAAGCGCAGGCGATCGCGCAGCTCTCGCATCCGAACGTCGTCGCGGTCTACGACGTCGGCACCGAGGACGACGATCTCTACATCGCGATGGAGTTCGTCGAGGGCGACACGCTGACGACGTGGCTCAAGAAGTATCCGCGCACGTGGCGCGAGATCGTCGACGTGTTCCTGCAAGCGGGCAAAGGCCTCGTCGCCGCGCACGGCACGGGCCTGCTCCATCGCGACTTCAAACCCGACAACGTCCTCGTCGGTGGCGACGGTCGCGTGCGCGTGACGGACTTCGGTCTCGCGCGGTCGATGATGGTGGATCCCGAGTCGGGACGGGGCCCCACGCCGGTCCTCGCGAGCACGCTGTCCTCGTCGCTGACAGCGACGGGAACGGTGCTCGGAACGCCGCGCTACATGCCCCCGGAGCAGCTCACCGGGCCGGACATCGACGCGCGCGCGGATCAGTTCAGCTTCTGCGTCGCGCTGTATGAAGCGCTGTACGGCCAGCATCCGCTGCCCGGCGCGACCAGCGTGTCGATGCACGAGAAAGGCGACAAAGCGCTGCCGCCACCCGACGGAACGAAGATCCCGGCGTCGATCGCGCGTGCGGTGCTGCGCGGGCTCGAGCGCGATCGCGTGAAGCGCTGGCCGACGATGGCGCTGCTCATGTCCGAGCTCGTCCCGCCGCCGCCGGTGTCGGTGAAGCGCTATGTATTTGCGGCGGTCGCGTCGATCGCGCTCGCGGGGGTGGGCACGGCGGCCGTCGTCGGGTCGCAGCGCGATCCGGTGTCGTCGATCGACGAGGGTGCACGCGCCGACACGACCAAGGCGCTCGTCGAGGAGATCAATCGCTTGAAGGAAGAGATCCGGCGATTGACGCGCGAGCGCGAGAAGATCCTGAACGAGCTGCCGACCGCCAACGACCTCGCCTCGCTCAAGCAGAAGCTGGAAGAGACGACGCTGCAGATGGCGCAGAAGGACAAACAGATCCAGCAGCTCGTCGCGAACATCGAGCAGCTGAAGAACCCGTCGCCGCGTCGCGCGCAGAATCAGGCGTCGGTCGTGAACAGCGCGGTCGCCGACGTGAACCTCGACGGCTGCTTCATGGAGTGGGGCGAACGCTCCGACGAGAACGGGAACCCGCACAGCGAGGCGCGGCTGCTCATCAAAATGGAGATCCTGCCGGACGGGATCGCCTCCGGGGTGGCCACGATGGGCGAGACGTCGATCGCGCTCAAGCAGTGCATCAATGACGCGATGAGCCGCCAGACCTACCCGCGAGGCCCCGAGATCCTCTCACTCGAGGTGCTGATCGAGTGGACGCCGCTGATGCTCAACCGGTCGATCAAGGTCGTGTCGCACCGGTCACCGCCCCAGAAGATCGACATGTAGCGGGCACCGATCGACGTCGCGCAGCACCCCGACAACAGAAGTCAGGACAGGGCCGGGACTGGCGTGACGAATCCTGCTGACGCAATTGTCCCACCTGTAGTATTCGCGACCCTTATGATCCGTCTCTCTGTACGCGCGGTCGCGTTTGGAATCGCTAGCTTGCTGGCGTCCACGGCGTCCGCCGAGCCGACCTCGTCGCCCCCGATCAGCTCCGATCCCGAGACCGTGATGGCCAACGGACGTGGCTATGTGGTGACGCCGAAAGAAGCGTTCGCGACGCCGCACGCCACCATCTCGCAGACGCTCTACCTCGAGCGCTGCGTCGGCGGCTGCATGATCAAGAAGGGCACCATGAACGATGCCCGCACCAGCACGTCGACGATTCCGTCGCAGGGCGGACTGTGTGGCGATCCGACGGGCCAAGGGTGCCGCGTCTCCGAGTTCGTCAACAAGGACAACATGGACGGCGCGGCGGCCGACGAGGAATGGAACGCCGTCGTCCAGTGCGTCAAAGAGGTGTACTCGCCGTACCAGGTGACGGTCACCGACGTGAAGCCGGCGCCGGGAGTCTCGTATCACCTCGCGCTCGTCGCGGGCACGCCTCCCGAGGTCGGCCTCGGAAACGACATCCTCGGCATCGCGCCGCTGTCGGGCGATTGCAGCGCGATCGACAACGTGATCTCGTTCTCGTTCGCCAACGCGCACAGCCGGCTCGATCCGCAGCGCGTCTACAACCTGTGCTGGACCGCGGCGCAGGAGAGCGCGCACGCGTTCGGTCTCGACCACGAGTTCTCGTATCAGGACGGTCGCTCGGCGTGTAACGACCCGATGACCTACCGCACCGATTGCGGTGGCCAGCGCTTCTTCCGCAACGAGGTCGCCAACTGCGGCGAGAACGAAGTGCGTCCATGCCGCTGCGGTGCGAACCAGAACAGCCACCTGAAGATCCAGAACGTGTTCGGTGCGGGCACGTCGATCATCCCGAACCCGACCATCACGGTCACCACGCCGCAATCGGGTGGCACGCTCGGCGCGATCGTCGCCGGAAACGCGGGCAGCAAGCGCGGCGTCGCGAAGGTCGAGCTGTTGTTGAACGGCTTCAAGTGGGGCACGCCGGCCAAGGGCGCGCTGTTCGGTGCGAACGGTCAGCCGAACCCGTCGGCGTACTCGGTCCAGGTTCCGGCGGACGTGCCGAGCTCGGTGATCGATGTCGTGCTCCGCGCATACGACGACCTCGGCAACTACACCGACTCGGCGCCGGTCCGCGTGACCAAGGGCGCGCCGTGCACGAGCGACGCGAGCTGCGCCGCGGGCCAGACGTGTGACGGCGAAGGCCGCTGCTTGTGGTCCGAGCCCGTCGGTCAGATCGGCGATGACTGCACGTACCCGCAGTTCTGCGTCTCGGGCCAGTGCAACGGCACCGCGGACAAGCAGATCTGCACGCAGGACTGCATCCCGGGCGTGTCCGATAGCTGCCCCGCGGGCCTCGACCTCACGTGTGTCGAGAGCGCTCCAGGTCGCGGCATCTGCTTCCCCGTCGAGGAGAGCGGCGGCTGCTGCAGCGTCGGCGGCACCACGTCGTCGATGCCCTGGATCCAGATCTTCCTCGGCCTCGGTCTGTTCGGCTTCGTCGTCGTTCGCCGGGGGCGCCGCTAGATGCGCGCCGCGCTCGTCGGGGTGTCGCTTCTCGTCGCGTCGACGGCATACGCGGAGCTCCCGCATCGTATCTTGCGCGAGCAGGGCAGGCTGGTCGTCCAGCCCGCGCCGGAGGCATCTCCCGTCGAGCACGCTGGTGTCGTCTCGAAGATCATCTACCTCGAGCGCTGCAAGGGCGGCTGCACGATGCGCAAGGGGACCGACGACGCGCGCGCGTACACGTCGAGCATCCCGAGCGGCACGGCCTCCGAGTACTTCATCGCCGAGTTCGAGAACGAAGCGGGCGAGATCGGTGCGGCGGCGGACGCGGACTGGGCCAAGGTCCTCAAGTGCGTGCAGGAGGTCTACTCGCCGTTCGACGTGGAGGTGACCGACGTCAAGCCAACGGCGCCGACCTATCACATGGACATCGTCGCGGGTCTCTCGCGCAACGTGGGCCTGTCCAACGGCATCCTCGGCATCTCGCCAGGCGTTGGCTGCACGCCCGTCGACAACCGCATCACGTACACGTTCGCCAACATGGTCGGCGGCACGGGCGATCGCCGCATCTGGGAGATCTGCGCGATCGTCGCGCAGGAGACCGCGCACACGTACGGCCTCGATCACTCGTACGCGTTCGGCAATCGCTCGGCGTGCATCGATCCGATGACGTATCGCGGTGACTGCGGCGGCCAGAAGTTCTTCCGCAACGATCAAGCGACGTGCGGCGAGTACTCGCCGATGCCGTGCGCGTGCGGCGCCACGCAGAACGCACACCTCTCGCTCTTGAACGTGTTCGGTCCGGGCACGCCCACCACGGCGCCGCCGACGATCGAAGTGAAGCAGCCGGCGGCCGGCGTCACCACCGTCAGCAATGGCTACACGGTCATCGCTACCGCGGGCGCGCAGCGCGGCATCAAGGAGGTCGAGCTCTGGCTCAACGGCTACAAGTGGGCCAGCGCGCAAGGTGCCCAATGGGGCCGCGATGGTCAGCCGACCACCGACTACGGCCTCACGTTTCCGGCCAACGTTCCCGACGGCGTGATCGAGATCGTCCTCAAAGCGAAGGACGACATCGACATCAGCACCTCGACCACGCCGATCACGGTGACCAAAGGCGCGCCGTGCACGAGCGCGGATACCTGCCTCGACGGTCAGAAGTGCGAAGCGGGCAAGTGCTTCTGGGATGCACCGACCGGCGAGCTCGGTGACGAGTGCAGCTTCCCGCAGTACTGCTTGAGCGGCCTCTGCACGGGCACGGCGGAGAAGTCGATCTGCACGCGCGAGTGCGTCGCGGGCGTGGCCGACAGCTGCGAACAGGGCTTCGATTGCATCTCGGATGGCTCGACGAAGGGCGTGTGCTTCCCCAAGCAGCCCGTCGAGGACGGCATCTGTAACTCGTCGGTGACGTCGGGCTCGAGCGCACCGATCGGTGCCGCCGCGCTGTCGCTGCTAAGCCTCGTGTTCGTGACGCGCCGTCGCCGTCGCTAGCCGCGGGAGATCGTGAAGCCGGTGACGCAGCGGTACTGCTTGCCCTTGTACTCGCTGAACACGTACTCGATCGCGACCTGATACTCGGAGCGGAACGCGGCGAACAGGAGCTGCACGCTCGTGTCCGACAGCTCGCGGCCCTTGCACTGGAGCCCGCCCCATCGATAGTTCGTGGTCTGCTTGTCGTGATCGAGCCACACGGCGCCGTGGAACAGCTTGTAGCTGGCATCACCCGGCTCGAGCACCATCAGCTGGCTGACCGCCGTCGAGACCGTGGTCTCCGCACGCGCGATCCCTGACGACGCGAGACACAGCGCGAACAGGCCCGTAGCAAACGATGAGCGACGCATGTCACCATCCTATCCTAGTTCGCCGAATCGCTGGCCGCGCTGCCCGCTTCGCTCGGGGCTGGGCTCGCGCCCGGAGTGATTCGCTCGGGCGTGATGGTGTCGCGCGCGGTGACGGCGCACTTGCGGATCATCTCGTTGTCGACGGCGCTCGGGCCGCCCTTCACCTGGATGATGCACTTGGTGTCCGCATCGAAGAAGCGGAACACGAAGACGTCATCCGCGCCGACGGCGACCACCTGCTTGCACGCGTAGGTGCCCATCGACTCGTCGTCCATATCCTTGCGCTGCTGGCACTTGGTCTTGAAGCGCTCGGGATCCTCGATGGTCCAGCAGTACGCCGTCACGTTGCACAGCTCGTCGCCGGGCATCACGCCGAGGCGGCCCTCTTTCTTGAGGATCGCTTTCTGCTCGGCCTCGGTCGGGCGCTTTCCGCCGCGCACCAAGCCGCACGAGCTCGCCGCTTCGGGCTCGCCCTTGCGCGTGTCCTTCACCACCAAGGGCTCGACCTCGCCGAGCGCCTCCTGGAATTTCGGCAGATCGATCAGCGTCTCGCACGGGACCGTCTGCTGGCCGGGCACGGGCGGCTTGATCTTCACGGCCGCCTGGCCCGCGGCTTCCTTGGCCTTCTGCTCGGCCTCGGCTTCCTTGCGTGCCTCTTCGGCTCCCGCGTTTTCACTCTTGCTACAGGCGGCGAGGGTCGCCGCAGCCAACACGACGTTCGCGATTCGAGCGCGCATGATTTCGCGAAACCTAACACGGCGCTGCGAGACTCGGGCTCCATCCGGCCGCAGCACACGAAGAACAAAGGGAGCCTGGGAGCTTCGTCATCGCACCTTGAGGCCGAGCCCGACATAGGCCAGAGTGCCTCCTCCAACAGGCGCCCATAGCTCAGTTGGATTAGAGCATCCGGCTTCTACCCGGACGGCCGCAGGTTCGAGTCCTGCTGGGCGCACTCGCTGGCACATCCGCTGCTGTGGTGGAGGGGGTGGCCACGCAAACGCTTCCCCCGGCGCAACGCGCGCAAGACGTGCGCGAGCGTAAGCGCACGCTGCATCGCTGGCGCGCACGGGTCCCGAAGCTGACCGTCGTCCGCCGCATCGTCGGCGAGATCGTCGACGACGATGTCCTCGATTACGGCGCGATGATGGCCTACTACGCCGTTCTCTCGCTGTTCCCGATGCTCGTGTTCATCGTGACGATGGCGCTCCTCGTCATCGATCCCGCGACGATTCACGAGGGTGTCTTGATGGCCACGCGGACGCTGCCCGAGAGCGCGCGAGCGATGATCTCCGAGCAGGTCACGAACTTCATCAACGCGGCGGATGCGGGCTTCGCGATCGGCTCGTTCGTGTTCGCGCTGTGGGGCGCGAGCCGTGGCGCGGCGAGCTTGGGGTTCGCGCTCGATCGCATCGCGAAGCGTCCCGCGACGCGGCCGTGGTGGAAGCGACAGCTGATCGCGATCACCGTGACCGTGGGCGTCGCGCTGATGGTCGTCGCTGCGCTCGGCCTGTTGGTGCTGGGGCCGCCCGTCGGACACTACATCGCCGATCGATTCGGCTTGGGCGCCATGTTCGATTGGGCGTGGGCGATCGGGCGCTGGGTCGGCGCGGGACTCTTGGTGATGATCGTGTGGGCGATCGCGTATCACTTCTTGCCGGATACGAAGCGACCGTTTCGGCTGTTCACGGTGGGCTCGTTCGTTGGAATCGCGATGTGGATCGTCGTGAGCCTCGGCTTCAACTTCTATCTGTCGAGGTTCGGCAGCTACGAGACGACGTATGGCGCGCTCGGCGGCGCGATCGTGTTCCTCACGTGGCTGTGGCTGTCCAACATCGCGCTGCTCGTCGGTGCGGAGGTCAACGACGTGCTGGCGACGATGCGCAAGGAAAAGGCCGAGGCGTTCCTCGCCGAGGAGACCGTACGTTCGCTAGACGCACAGTCGACCGGACGGGAATCCGACAGGTAGGGCGGAAACCCGCGTAGCCGGCGCTACGAACGGATCGGGCATGGCGTGACGCGATCGACAGTCGCGGAAAAAGGACATCGCCAATTCCGTGACGCCTCCTCGGACGTGCCTATACTCCGAATCACTTTCGATTCTTAACGGAGAATTGCATGCACATCCAATGGCGCTGGTTGGTCGTACCCAGCCTCCTGATCGCTGCGAGCGGCTGTCCCGACGTGAAGGTGGACGACCCCCAAGACGAGCTGGGGAACGCTGGGCCGGTGGTCGAGTTCGATCCTGGCAATAAAGTCGTCCCCTTCCCGAACAACCTCCTGCTCGATCCCGCGACGGGCAAGGTCAACGTGCCGATGTCGTGCGGCGAGGGCCCGGCCACCACGGCCACTCGCACCGGCGTGCTGAACAAGCTCGACGGATTCGGAACGTACGAGACGGTGATGACCTTCACCTTGTCCGAGGCGTACGACGCGGACAGCTTCGAGAACAAAGTCGTCCTCTACAAGCGCGCGGCCGGCGGCACGACCGTCGACCCCGCGATGTCGACGCCGATCCCCGTCGTGCTCGTTCCGAGCATGACGCTTCGCTACGAGGCGGACTGCAGCGGAGCTCCGACGGTGATCCCGCAGATGATCGCGGTCGCGGGTCGTCCGCTCGACCAGAAGTCGACGTATGTCGCCGGCATCCTCGCGGGCATCAAGACGGAGAGCGGCAAGGACTACAAGCCGTCGTTCACCTGGTCGCTCGTTCGCCAGGAGAAGTCGCCGGTCACGCTCGACGCGCAAGGCAACGTCACCGAGAACAACACGCCGCTCGATCCGCGCGACGCCGAGGATCTCGCGACGCTGCAGGGACTCGACCTTCTGTGGAAGGCGCACGCGCAGGGACTCGCGTTCCTGACGCAGAAGAACCACTCGCGCTCGGACATCCTCCTCGCGTGGGAGTTCAACACGCAGACCACGACCGATCCGCTCGATCCCGCGTTCGCAGACGGTCCGGCGGCGATGGTGCCGAGCGCGGCGCCGCTCCAGGTCGGCTCGCTGACCGCGACGATCAATCGCGACGCGCCGCCGTACAACGCGTGCACGCCGTTCGACGCGGGCGCTGGAACTGGCGACAACAACGTCCAGTGCTTCTTGAAGATTGCGCTCGGCAGCGCGTCGGCGCCGGCGGGCTCGCCGCCCGCGACGATCTACGCGACCGGCAATGCGACGTGTGCCTCGGTTGGCTGTGCGGCCGTCGGTGAAGTGCTCGGCGGCGCGTTCAACTCGCCGCAGTACACGATCGAGACGCCGAACCCGCTCGCCGGTGGCGCCGCGATTCCCGGCCCGTGGAGCGATCCGGTCAAGCCCACGAAGGTGAAGGACGAGGCGATCTCGTTCATCGCGATCGTTCCGGCTTCGCCGGCCCCGGCCACGGGCTACCCGGTGGTCGTGTACGGCCACGGCCTCGGCAGCTCGAAGACGACGGTGTTCGCGATCGGTCCGCAGCTCACGGCTCCGCAAGCCGGGCTCGGCTTCACCAGCGGCTTCATCACCGTGGCGATCGACTTCGTCGCGCACGACAGCCGCGCGATCCGCAACTCCGATGCAGCAGCGCTCGGATGCGACGGCACGCCGACGTTCGGATCGGCGCCGCAGTGCTTCGCGCCGTTCCTCTCGACGAACCTCGGCGCGACGCGCGACGGCATCCGCCAGAGCGCGCTCGACATCCATGGCCTCGTCGAGACGCTGAAGTCCTGTGGTGCCGAGGCGTGCGCGACGCAGTTCGCGGCGCTCGGCGCGGGCAACTTCAAGGTCGACCCCGCGCACATCTCGTATCTCGGCATCTCGCTCGGCGGAATCATCGGCTCGGTCGCCGTGGCGTCCAAGCCGGACTTCAAGGCCGGCGTGTTGAACGTGCCGGGCGCGGGCTGGATCGACATCCTCGAGCGCACCGAGACGCGCGCGATCAAGTGCCCGCTCGTCAACGGCCTCATCGACGCGGGCATCCTGATGGGCGACAAGTCGAACCCGACGCTCACCACGGGCCTCTGCACCACGGACGATTGGCAGACGCAGCCGGCGTATCGTCAGTTCTCGACGATCGCGCGCTGGATCCTCGATCCCGCCGACCCCGCGAACTTCACGCAGAAGCTCGCCACCCGCCGCTTCATGATCCAGAAGGTCGTCGGCGACGCGGTCGTTCCCAACTACGCCACGGACAACGAGGCCGCGCTCGTCGGTCTCGCGGCCAGCCCGATCGCGGCTGCGTGCGCGCCACAGGCGGGACCGTTCGGCCCGACGCCGCAGGTCGTGATGCCGATGGCGACGAACAAGTTCGTGAGCTACTCGGCGCTCACCGCGACCGCGTCGTGCCCCGATGCAACGGGCACGAATCAGCCGTCGGCGGGCACGGAGTACGCGCACGCATCGCTGCTCCGCCCGGTGGCGGGCACCTGCTCGACGGCGGGCCACACGTGCACCTCGACGACGCAAGGCGTCGGCGACGCGCAGTGCGCCGCGCAGAACGGCGGCAACGCGAGCACGTGTGACATCGCATCGGTCGCGCGCGGCCAGCTCGGCACGCGTCGCCTCCAGACCGACGCCATCACCTTCCTGATTCTCAACCGCTAGCTTCGACGAGGAACCCAACTAATGAAGACAACAACTACTTCGTTGCTTCTCGTCGCAGGACTCGGCGGCGTAGCGCACGGCAACGCGTTCAACATCAACGAGCACGACGCGAAGGTCAGCGGTCGCGGCGGCGCCACGGCGGCGTCCAACACCGACGCGTCGTCGGTCGTGTTCAACCCGGGCGGCATCCCCGTCAGCGAGGGCACGCAGGTCGCCATCAACGGCTCGCTCTACGTCACCAAGGCGTACTACGAGCCCGAAGGTGGCGGCGCGAAAGTGAACACCGACACGGCTCCGATCCCGGTCCCGTCGATCTACATGACCTCGCGCGTGCACGACATGATCGGTGTCGGCATCGCGTTGCACTTCCCATTCGGCGCGACGATCTCGTGGCCGGATAACCATCCGCAGCGGACGACGATCACGGATCAGACGCTGCGCACGTACTTCATCACACCGTCCGTCGGCGTGAACCTCGACAAGCAGGTCCCCGGGCTCTCGCTCGGCGGCGGTGTCGATCTCGTTCCCGCGACCGTGCTCCTCAAGCGCGCGATCGTGTTCGGCGAGACCGAGGGCTCGGCAGAGCTCGGCGGCGATGCGTTCGGCGTCGGCTTCCGCGCGGGCGCGATGTATCGCCCCGAGGCGCTGAAGCAGCTCTCGATCGGCGTGATGTACCGCAGCAAGGTGCAGCTCGACTTCGAGGGCAAGGGCGACTTCGACATCGCGCAGCCGTATCGCGATCAGCTGCCGCCCGACGGCGACATCTCCACCGCGATCACCTTGCCGCAGCAAGTGTGGGGCGGCGTCGCGTTCCGCCCGATCCCGCAGCTCGAGCTCGAGCTCGACGGCGTGTGGATCGACTGGTCGAAGTTCAACGAGCTTCGCATCAAGCTCCCGGCGGATCAGGTCTCCGTCGCGCCGCAGAACTACGAGGACAGGGTCACCGTGCGCTTCGGCGCCGAGTACGACATCAACGAGCAAGCGGCGGTGCGCGCGGGCTTCATCTACGACCCGACGCCGATTCCGGACACCACGCAGACGGCGCAGCTCCCCGACGCGAACCGCATCAACGTGTCGCTCGGCGGCAGCTATCAGTTCACGCCGCAGTACGGCCTCCACCTCGGTCTCCTCTGGGTGACCCCGGTGGATCGCCAGACCAGCGACGCGATGTACTCGCCGGTCTACAAAGGCACGTACGGCTTGCAGGCGTTCGTCGCGTCGCTGATGTTCTCGGCGACGTTCGGCGGCGGCAGCTCGACGCCGGATCCCGTCGGCGATCCGACCGTCGCGAAGCGCTAGTCGCTCTCGCTGTCTGGTTTGTTCTCTGGCGGCCGCATGTCGGCCCACTCGATCCTGAAGTCGTAATCGGGATCCGGTGGCTCCGGCGGCGGCCGTTCTGCTTCCGGAACGTTCACGAGATTGATGCGGATCCGGTACCACGCGGTCGCGCGTCCGCGATTCGTGTCGACGAGCACGTGCTCCAGCGCGAGCTTCGCGAACACGTCGGGGTACTTCTGCTTCCACTTCTCGAGGCCCGCGAGCGCGTCGGCTTTCTGCTTCGCCTGCGCGATCGTGATGACCGGCAGCTTCGGTCGCGGCGGCTTCTTCGCGACCGGCGTCTTCGCGCGCGACGGCGCCACGCGCGGCGCCTCTCCCTCCGCCTTTGCGTAGTGCGGCGGCCACGGTGCATCGGCGGCGCCCGCGTGCTCTTGCCGATCGGCAAGCTCGAGCAGCGGCTCGAGGCGACCGACGGCGTCGTCGATGCCCGCGTGCGCGTCGCCGTCGTTGGCGAACCGCGAGGGCACCGTGCGCAGCGTGTAGTCGCGCGGATCGCAGACGAGGAACTCGTCCCACGGAAGCGGCATCGACACGCGCGCGTCGGGCAGCGGGCGCACCGAGTACGCCGATGCGGTCGTGCGATCGCGAGCGTTCTGGTTGTAGTCGAGGAACACGCCGTGGCGCTCCTCCTTCCACCACTTCGCCGTGGCGATCGACGGCGCGCGCGCTTCCACCTCGCGCGCGAAGGCGAGCGCGGCTCTGCGCACCGTGGTGAACGGCCACTCGGGCGTGATGCGTACCCAGACATGCGCGCCGCGCGATCCGGACGTCTTCACCCAGCCGACGAGCTTCACCTCGGCGAGCACCTCGCGCACCACGCGCGCGACCTCGCGGATCTGCGGCCACTCGACGCCCGGCACCGGATCGAGATCGATACGCAGCTCGTCGGGGCGATCCATGTCCTCGGCGCGCACCGCGTGCGGATTGAGATCGACGCAGCCGAGGTTCACGACGTACGCGAGGCCCGCGCGGCTATCGATCGCGATCTCGTCGGCGTGGCGCCCCGATGGAAACCGGAACGTCGCGATGCCGAGCCACGGTGGTCGCTTCACCGGCGCGCGCTTCTGATAGAAGGCCTCCTGTTCGACGCCGTTCACGAAGCGCTTCAGGATCATCGGCCGCCGCGCCACGCCGCGAAGCGCACCGTCGGCGACGGACAGGTAGTACTGCACGAGCTCGAGCTTCGTGATGTTGGCTTTCGGGAAGTAGACCTTCTCGGGATTCGAGATGGTCACCTCGTGTCCGTCGAGCGTCAGGATCTCCTTCGTCGCTTTCGCCATCGCGGTTCTTTCGCTACGAGCGGATCCTTGCACGAACCAGCGCCGTCCTTCATGGTGTCGGGCCCATGTCGACCGCGAGCCCGTTACGGATGCTGCTCGCGCTCGCGTTTCCGATGGTCCTCGCGCGCGCGACGCAATCGGTGATGGGCTTTGCGGACGTGTTCCTCGTCGAGCATCTCGGCAAGGAAGAGATCGTCGCGTCGGCGACCGGTGGCCTCAACGTGTACCTGTTCATGATGCTGCCGACGGGGCTCGTCTTCATCGTGCAGAGCTTCGTCGCGCAGCTCGTCGGCGCGGGGCAGCGGGACGCGACGCCACGCTACGCGTGGTACGGCATCGGCATCGCACTCGTGACAGGCGTGGTGTCGATCGCGATGATGCCGCTCATCGATCCCGCGCTGCGCGCCGTGGGCTATGCGCCTGAGGTCGAAGGCCTCATGTCGTCGTACATGAAGATCCGGTTGTTCTCGATCACGGCGGTCGTCGGGATCGAGGTGCTCAACAACTGGTACGGCGGGCTCGGTAACACGTGGATGGCGATGATCACGAGCGTCATCACCATGTGCATCGATCTGGTCCTGAACATCGCGCTGATCGACGGCAACTTCGGATTCCCCGCGATGGGCGTCGACGGAGCGGCGCTCTCGACGACGATCGGCAGCTTCGCCGGCTTCGCGTTCCTGTTGATCGCGTACTGGCGGCGATGGGGCATGGCGATCGGTGGGCCCGCGCCCAAGCGTCATCGCGACGGCAACCCGCTGAACCTGTCGTGGCGCGAGCTTCGCCGCGTGGTCCGCTTTGGCTTGCCGAACGGGCTCAACTGGCTCGCCGAGTTCGGCGCGTTCCAGTTGTTCGTCAACATCGTGTTCGGTCACCTCGGCGCGGAGACGCTCGCCGCGTTCAACGTGGTGCTCGCGCTCAACTCGGTCGGCTTCATGCCGGCGTTCGGTCTCGCATCGGCGGGCGCGATCCTCGCGGGGCAAGCGATCGGTGCGAACGAGAAGGACAAGGTGTGGCCGCAGGTGCGCCTGACGCTCGTCTGCACGGGCGCGTGGATGGGGCTCATCGGCGTCCTCTATCTGTTCTTCCCCGAGCCGCTGCTGCGTCTGTTCGACAGCAAGGAGAGCGGCGACACGTTCGTGCAGGTCGGCGTGACGATGCTCCTCATCAGCGCCGCGTGGCAGCTGTTCGACGCGGTCGGTATCACGCTGTCCGAAACGCTGCGCGCTGCCGGCGACACCACGTGGACCGCCGCGGCGCGGATCATCCTCGCGTGGGGCGTGTTCTTTCCCGTCGCGTACATCGTGTCGCGCTACTTCGACGGTGGTGCCGTCGGCGCGATGCTCTGCCTCGTCGGCTACTTGATGATCCTCGCGGGCCTGTTCGCGTATCGGTTCCGCACGGGGCGCTGGCGGTCGATCGAGCTCATCGAGCCGAAGCTCGTGTAGGATCGGGCGCATGCGCGTTCTCGTGGTGTTGGTGCTGCTAGGGAGCGTCGCGTTCGCGCAGCCCGACAAGACCAGCGCGGAGGCCGCCGCGCGCGAAGGACAAGAGCGCTATCAAGCCGGCGAGTTCGATCGCGCGGCCGAGCGCTTCGAGCTCGCGTACTCGCTCGATCCGGATCCCGCGTATCTGTTCAACCTCGCGCAGGCGTATCGCCTAGGTAACTCGTGCGCGAAGGCAGCGAACGCGTATCGCAAGCTGTTGGGCATCGTGTCGACCGGACCCAACGTCGCGAAGGTCGAGCAGTACGTGCAGCAAATGGACGCGTGCGCGAAGGCGCAAGAGCGCGTCGAGCCCGCTCCGACCGTGACGCCCGTCGAGCCCGTCGCGCCGTCTCGGCACACCTGGAGTGAGGGCAACCCGGCGCTTCGCTACACCGGCATCGGCCTCACAGCCGTCGGTGCGATCTCGCTCGTCGTCGGCGTGCTCGCGACGAAGAAGGTGGCTGACACCGAAGCGGCACGCGAGGCGCTGTGTGCCGATGGCTGCGTGTGGGAAGCGACGCGCCCCAAAGCAGACGCGCTCGATCGCGATGGCGAGCGCTACCAGCGGCGCTCGGCGATCGCGTATGTCGGCGGTGGCGTCGCGGTCGCGAGTGGCATCGTGCTGTGGTGGCT
>JAEYYV010000148.1 GCA_023428295.1 Pseudomonadota bacterium | reverse complement strand
CCGCGTTATACGCCCTACGCCCTTCGGCACTAATTTGCTTCCAAGCTGATCGAAGGCGGTCACGACCTGAAATTCATTCAGAAGGCTATGGGCCACTCGAAGATTGAAATCACCTTCAACATATACGGCCACCTGATCCGTGGGCGCGAAGAGCACTACCGTGAATCGGCAGAAAAGCTTGCCGCTCAGATACTTGGCGAGCAGCCATGTGGCGAGTTTGTGGCAAATGCGCTGGAAGCCGCAGAATAGCTGAGTTTCTAGCAGCCTTCCAAGCTGGCTATGAGGGTTCGATTCCCTTCACCCGCTCCACCTTTTAAAACAATCACTTAGGTGCTTATCTTTTCGATAATAGGCAATATTCGCCTGTTTTTGCCACAAGTCGTCAGTCCGCTGGAGCCCGCAGAAATCCTTGATTGTCTGGCGTGGCCCGTCTGAGCTTGTGGCAAGTTTGTGGCGAATCCTACCCAGCAGCGAGCTTCGTAGCAGGAGCCCCTCAAGCCGCATTACGGCAAGTCATCAATACTGCCCACCTCTGCCGTTTCACCTTCCTTGCTCGCGCTGACAGGCCACGCGGCCTCCGCAACAGCCGCCCGCTCCATTCGGCTGACGCCTCCCGTGTTGGCTGTTTTCCTCCGGTGCGGACGCCGCTTGGCGGCCTGTCCTTTCCTCGCATCTGAAACAGCAAGAGGAGGAGCAATCTCAATGACGAAAGAATATTATCGAAACCGCGTATTTCAGGGTGACTGCGTTGAAGTCATGCAAGGCCTGCCGTCCTGTTCCGTGGACTTTGTCCTGACCGACCCGCCTTATCTGGTGAACTACCGCCCGCGCAGTGGGCACACCGTAATGAACGATAACCAGGCCGACTGGCTCGTTCCTTCGGCGTCGCAAATGTACCGCCTCCTGCAGCGCGATGGCCTGTGCGTCAGCTTCTATGGCTGGCAAGCCGCTGACCTGTTCATCGACGCCTGGCGCAAGGCGGGATTCCGCATCGTCGGGCATCTCGTATTCAGCAAAGCCTACACGGCCAGCGCCCGTTTCCTCTCACACCGGCATGAATGCGCCTATGTCCTTGCCAAGGGCAGCCCGGCATTGCCGGAAACGCCCCCGGCCGATGTGATTAAATGGGCCTACACAGGCAACCGCCTGCATCCCACGCAAAAGCCGGTATCGGTCCTGACCCCGCTGATCGAGGCATTCTGCCCCGAAGGCGGGATGGTGCTGGACCCGTTTTGCGGTTCCGGCTCGACGCTCGTGGCCGCGCAGCAATGCGGCCGCGATTATATCGGCATCGAACTGGCCAGCGAGCACCATCAGACCAGTGTCGACAGGCTTGCCGCCTGATGGCGCCTACCCATCATCGCGATGGCGCACCGGCATCCCGCCGCAGCATCCGCAGCGCCGTCGTAATGGTTTCTTCCAGGTCGCACGTGTAGGACGACCGCCCGACGATGTTCTCGACCAGCCATTCGGCAAGGTCCGCATCTATGCTGATGGTAACTTTGTGCTGGCGGTGCAGATAGCCCTTCATGTCGCTAGGCCACAGGGCCTTGCGCCGTGCTGAGTGCTTCTTCCAGTCCTGATAGCGCATGGTCAATCCTTTCTCTGTCATCGGGTTGTTCTGTGGCGTCCGCAGCAGCGGTTACGGAGGGGCGCGCGTGACCGCTCCCGTAGCGGATTTCCTCATCCATTGACGCTGAGGTCTGGCCGGGCGCGCCGTCCGGTCAAACCCCGCCCGCACCACTCCCGCCTTCAAGGGGCGGGACCGTGTTAGGGCCTGACCCGCCGGCTCAACCGCCCGCCCTTCCTTGCCCGCGTCTTGAGGAAAACCCGCAACGCAAGGAGCAAGGTCATGACGACCACCACCACCGAAACCCCGCGTCTGGATGTCTACAGCCGCATCACCAACCAGATCATCGAAGCGCTTGAGCAGGGCGTGAAGCCCTGGACCCAGCCCTGGAACGCCGCCCACGCGGCGGGGCACGTTTCCCGGCCGCTGCGCCACAACGGCCAGCCCTATGCCGGCATCAACGTCCTGACGCTCTGGGCGTCGGCGATGACGGGACACTACGCGGCGCCTATCTGGATGACCTTCAAGCAGGCCATCGAGCTTGGTGGCCATGTCCGCAAGGGCGAGAAGGGCTCCCCCGTCGTCTACGCCGACACGATGCGCCGCACCGAGACCGATGACGCCACCGGCGATGAGACCGAGCGGGCCATTCCGTTCCTGAAGGCCTACACGGTCTTCAATGTCGAGCAGATCGAAGGCCTGCCTGAACACTTCCACGCCTTGGCGCACGCCAGCCGCAATCCCGACGAGCGGATTGCCGAAGCTGAAACCTTCTTCGCCGCGACCCGCGCCGATATCCGGCATGGCGGTGACAGCGCTTATTACAGCCCCGCGCTGGATTACATCCAAATGCCGCCCTTCGAGGCGTTCCGCGACGCGCAGGCCTACTACGCAACGCTCGCCCATGAGGCGACCCACTGGACGCGCCATGCGACCCGGCTGGACCGGGATTTCGGGCGCAAGAAGTTTGGCGATGACGGTTATGCCCGTGAAGAGCTGGTGGCCGAACTGGGCGCGGCGTTCCTGTGCGCCGACCTCGGGTTGATGCTCGAAGACCGGGCCGACCATGCCGCCTATATCGGCCACTGGCTGTCCGTCCTGAAGGACGACAAGCGCGCCGTATTCGCCGCCGCTGCGCACGCGCAGCGTGCCGCTGACTATCTCGGGCGATTCAGTCGCCCGCTGGAGGCCGCCGCCTGAGCGGCAGCCTTTCTTCCCCGATGCAAAGCTGCTGGTCATGGCCGTCGTCCTTCCCGCTACGCTATTGCGGGATCGAGCCAGACGGCCCGGGCCATACGTCTTGCGGACGGATCGGCAGCCTTTTGTGGGCATCCGTCAGGCTGTCCATGTACTTGTCGCAGAAGGTCAGCCGGTCGAGGATGGCGTTGGCCCGGCGCTGGCCCATGACCTCGGCCACATCGAAGCGCTGGCCAAGATATTCGAGGACCACGTAGTAGGACTCCCCGTAATAGCGTGCCACGCGCAGGCCGGGTTTTGTCCTGATCTGGTGGTCGATTTCGTCCTTCTCAGCCTGCGCTTTGTCATGCTGGTACAGCACGAAGCGGTGTTCGTGCGAGCGATCAAACTTGTGCCATTCCTGCTCCGGCTCCCAGGAGGGAGCTTTCTTGATTTTCTGGAGCAGGATGGCGTTTTCGGTGAATTTCACCGTCGCCGTCACCTGCGCGACGTGCCGGATTTTCTGCTGCATGAAGGGGCGTCCGCACAGGCCGCTGAGGAAAAACCCGACGGCGGGGGCGGTCACAGCCATCGCCTCGTAGCTGATCCAGCCCGCAATCCCGACAGCGGCGACAGCCAGAACACTCGCCATTTCATCGGCGGACTGCGCGTCAAACGGGCGAAGGTGACGGAGGGCGACGCTGATGGTGGTGCGCCCACCTTCGACCGTGATGTCCGTCCGGGGTTCGCCCTCAAAGACTTTCCCAATCGCGTTCATGACCGTTCTCCTTGGGTTGCGCCTTGTTTGGCGCTGACCTGCATGAGAATGTGTCACCGGAAGACGTGGTGTTTCCTCGCGCTTTCCTTGCAAGGGCGGACCGGTCCATGGAGTATGCGGACGATATACTGGCAAGGATTCAGGCGGCGCTGATAGATTATCACGCCGCAACCCATACCAATGGCCGCAAGCGGAC
>JAEYYV010000082.1 GCA_023428295.1 Pseudomonadota bacterium | reverse complement strand
CCAGTCGGCCGCCGTCGGCACGCGCTCGCCGACCGATGCACACGCATCGACGGCCTCTCGCCACGTGACCTTGCGGCGCGGCATGCCATCGGGCGCGGTCGCCTCCATGCGATCGATGACGATGTCGTTGATCGTAACCTGCGTCGAGGACAGCGAGTCGGGATGCGCCTTTGTCGCTTCGCCGATCTCGTAGGTGCCGGCCGCGATCGCGACGCCGTCGTCGGTGGGCACGGCTGCTGCCGTGTCGATCGGATCGGTGGCAGCGTCGTCGAATGCCGTCACCGCCGCGGAATCGATGGGGGCATCGGTTGGGATCGCGGACGCAGCGGCGGCATCCTGCGTCTCCGCGATCACGGCTGCATCACGCGGCGTCGGCGTGCCGCTCGGATCGCGCAGCGCGAGATACGCGGCGACACCACCGGCGGCGAGGAGCACCGCGCCGACAGCGAACGGCACGACGCGTCGCGCGCGCGGCGGCGGCGCGACGCGCGAAACGCCCGGCTGCGACGGCGTCGTCGCGACGAACGGATTCGCGGGCGTGCTCGGCGTGTGGTTCTCCGTCTCGAGCAGGCCGACCTGGCTCGTAGACGGCACCGTATGCTTGCGCGCCGGCGGCACCGTAGCGCCGAGGGGGACCAGCTTCGCCGCGGCGAACAACGCGCGCATCTGCTCGGCATCCTGCGGTCGCTCTGCGCCGTCGATGGACATGCACTTCTCGACGAGCTGATAGATCGCGGGCGGCAATCCCGGACGCAGCTGCACGAGCGGCACGAGATCCGCGCGGAGCACGCGACCGAGCACCTCGGTCAGCGTGGAGCCGCCGAACGCGGGAACGCCGGCGAGCATCTCGTAGAGGATCGCGCCCATCGCGTAGACATCGCTCCACGGTCCCATCTCGCCCGAGCCCGCGGCGACTTGCTCGACGGCCATGTACGCCGCGGTGCCCATCATGCTGCCCGTGCGCGTGAGATCGCTGTCCTTGGTCCGCACGCGCGCGATGCCAAAATCGAGGAGCTTGGGCACCTCGCCGTCGTCGGTGTCCGCGACGAACACGTTCTCGGGCTTGAGATCGCGATGCACGATGCCGGCCTTGTGCGCCGCGGCCAGCCCCTTCAGCGCGCCGTCCATCACCATCTGCACGCGGGCGAGATCCATGAAGTCGGGGCCGGGCATGATCTCGTCGCGCAGTGGATGCCCGTCGAGCAGCTCCATCACGAGATAGAGCGTGCCGTCGGCTTCGGTGCCGAAGTCGTAGACCTTCACGACGTGCGCGGTGCGCAGCGCAGCGACGGATGCAGCTTCACGTTGGAACCGCTGGCGCGCGGACTCCGCGTTCGCGACCTGCGGGTTCATCAGCTTGATCGCGACGCGTCCCTTGGTGTCCGGGTTGATCGCGCGATAGACCGCGCCCATACCGCCGGCACCGAGCAGCCCCTCGATCGTGTACTTGCCGACCTGTGGGGTTGCGAGGAGGTTTGTCGCGTCCTTCGGGCAGACCTTCCAGTCACCTGGATAGTCCGATCGACAGACCGGGCAGAACACGTGGCCATCTTATCGGATACGATGCGAGTCGTGCGCGTGATCCCGTTCGCTTGCGTGCTGTTCGCGAGCGCGCGCCTCGCGATCGCGCAAGCGCCGCCCGTACCGGCGCCGGACTCGTCGCCGGCGCTCGATCCCGTCGCACCGGCGCCGGCACGAGATCCATCGCCCCCGCCGACGCCGCCGGTGGTTCCGGTGCCGCCTCCACCGAAGAAGCTCACGGCGGCCGAGAAGCGCGCAGCGGACAAAGCGGCGCGCGAGGAGGCCGAAGCGGCGTGCGCGTCGCGATCGCCGGACTGCGATTGGATCGCGACGTTGTCGAGCCTCGAGCGGCTCAGCATGCGCCGCGCGATCGAGGCGCGCGGCTTCGTCGTCGAGCCGTCGCCGTGGGAGAAGGTGATCGAGCGGATCCACATCTACAACGAGGATGTGTTCGCCGAGAAGAATCGGTGGCTCCAGCTGCTGAACTACTTCCACTACACGACGCGCGAACGAACGATCCGCGTGGACCTCGTCGCGGAGGAAGGGCAGGTCTACCGCCAGGAGATCGTCGAGGAGACGGCGCGTCGCCTGCGCGATCCGCTGTTCAGCTCGGTGATCGCGATCATCCCGGTGAAGTCGCGCACGGAGGGCATGGTCGATCTGCTCGTCGTCACGCGCGACATCTGGAGCCTGCGCCTCAACACGCAGTACACGTTCCAGCAAGGCACGCTCACCAACCTCGCGACGTCACTCTCGGAGAACAACTTCTTCGGGAGCCGCACCGTGATCGCGGCGGCGCTGACGATGGATCAAGGAGCGATCCTCGCGGGCCCGCTGTTCATCGACAAGAACCTCCTCGGTCAACACCTCGAGCTGCGCGCGCGCGTCAATACGATCGTCAATCGCGACCAGTTCTTCGACGGAAACTGGGACACGGAAGGTTCGTCGAGCGAGGTCCGGCTGTCCAAGGTTCTGTGGCGGCTGTCATCGCAGTGGGGCGGATCCATGACGTTCTCGCATCGCTACGCGATCGAGCGATCGTTTCTCGGACTCGACTTGCGCCCCGTGTACTGCCCCGACGATCCGAGTGCGACGCGTTGCCAGTTCGTGTCGCGCGCACAAGCGGACATGCTGCCCGAGACCGATCTGCTCGATCTCACGTATCGGCAGAAGAAGTGGTCGCTGACCGCTGCGGCGACGCGGCAGTGGGGAACGAAGATCAAGCATCAGCTCTCGATCGGACACGTCGTCGACGTCGTGCGTCCGACGCTGCTCGATGGCTCTCCGGGGACCGCGCTCCAGCAGCAGCTGTTCATCGACACGGTGCTGCCGAGAACCGAGGTCGACTCCGCACCCTACATCGCGTACGCGTTCTTCCAACCGCGCTACAAGACGCGCCGCAACGTGCAGACGTACGACCTCGCCGAGGATCTGCGGCTCGGCATGGACGCGGAGGTCTCGTTCGGTGCGGGGCTCAAGCTGCTCGGAGCCACCAACAACTTCCAGCGCGGCGGCATCGGCGCTGGCTACACGCTGCCGTGGGGCAAGGACGGATCCATGCGCGGATCGGCGAGCTACTCGTTCCGCTACCAGAACGAGGAGTTTCGCGACAACGGCGTCAGCGTGAACGGACGCTTCGTATCGCCGTCATTCCGAGGGTACGGGCGCCTCGTCGCCGAGGTGTCATTCGCGACGCGCTGGAACGAGCGCGTGCCACGCTTCTACTCGATCGGATCGGACAACGGTCTGCGCGGCTTCGACATCAACGAGTTCTTCGGCAAGCGCCTGGCGTCGTCGCAGATCGAGTTCCGCACCTCGCCCGTGCCGCTGTGGGTGCTTCGCGTCGGTGGCGTGTTGTTCTATGACGTGGGTGGTGCGGCGGACACGATCCGGGAGCTCGCGATCCATCACGACGTGGGCATCGGTCTGCGCTCGCTCTTGCCGCAGACATCGCGCGAGCTGTTTCGCTTCGATCTCGCGTTCCCCCTCGACGGCGCGGAGCGCTTCTACCCGCGGTTCATCGCGGGCTTTCAGTCCGAGTTCTGAGCTACTCCTCGGACGCGACGGCTTCACCGGCGATCTTCGCGGCGTCCTCGGGATCGATCTTGCCGGCGAGCACGGCGGCGACGCCCGACAACAGCGGCATGCGGATCTTGTGCTTGCGCGCGAGCGCATCGCCGGCCGCACAGGCGCGTGCGCCCTCGGTGCGTGCGGAGTCCGCGATCCTCACGCCAGCCGCGATCTGCTTGCCGAGGAGATAGTCCGGGTTCCTCTCCGACGCGGATCGCACGAGCACGTTGCCCAAGCCGGCGAGGCCCGGGAACGTCTTTGCGTCCGCGCCGATGGCGCACCCGAGTCGCGACGACTCCGCGATCCCGCGCGTGATCAGCACGGCGCGCGGACCGGGTCCGAGCTGGAGCCCGTCGCACAGGCCGAGCGCGATCGTGTAGGCACCGGCGAGCGCGGAGGCCAACTCCACGCCCGCGAGGTCGCGCGAGCCATACACGCGCAGTGCGGGTGGCGCGTTCAAGAGGCGGCGCCCTTCGGCGACGACCTCGTCGAAGGCCGACGCGCAGACCATCGAGGAGAAGGCGCCGGTGACGAGCGCCTCGGGGAGGGCGGGACCGGCGATGCATCCGACCTTCAGCGTCGGGAGGCCGAGCGACATCACCTCGGACACGCGCTCGTTGTCCGGTGACGCGAGCGCACCGATCGCGTGGACGACGATGTGCGAACCGTCGAGCACGTCGCCGAGCTCGCGGGAACGATCGCGGACGTCCGTCGAGGAGACGGCGAGAACGAGGAAGCGCGCCTCGGCGGCGAGACGCTCGGGATCCGTGGTGGCGACGAGCGGCGCGGGCAGCGGAGCCTCGGGAAGGCGAGGGCAGACACGCGTCTTCTCGATCGACTCGACGACGGACGTATCGCGAGACCACAGCACGACGCGCTTACCCGCACGGGCGAGCACGGAGCCGAGCGCGGTGCCGAACGTGCCGGCGCCGACGATGCCGATGGTGTCACCTCGGCTCACGAAGCACCGCCGATGTGTGCGGTGCGGTTCTGGTAGTAGTAGAGGAGCTTCACGTCGTCGACCTGCAAGATGTCGCCTTGGCGGATGACCGCCGGACGCGTGTGATAGGTGCCGAGGCCGCGGACCGCGTCGTCGAGCTTCTCCTCGGCGCTCTCGTTCGCGTACTGCGGATGCTCCTCGCCGAGCGCGGGGTTCTGCGCGATGCGCTCGCGCAACCGGACGAGCTCGGCGACAACATCGCTGGCCTTCACGGCGAGGATGCTCGCGGGCGCGCGCAGCAAGCGATAGATGTCGCGCGTGCCGGCGGCCTTGGTGATGCAGTCGTAGAGCGCGCGCGCGACGAGGTTGGTGGAGTGGAAGACGGTGAGGCGCGGATATGCGGCGGCGAGGCGACGACCGAGCGAGCGCGTGTACTCGGCATCGCGCTGATCGTCGTCGGTGACCTCGCCATTGGCGCCGCGGATGAAGCTCGCGGGATCGACGATGCGACCGGCGCGATCGATGGACTCGCCCTCGTCGGTGATGTCGTTGCCGAACACGTCGAGCGGGCGACCGAAGCGCACGACGACGGATCCTTCGTGCACCAAGATCTTGCGGAAGAACTCGACGATGCGGCCGACGCGCGAGAACTCGTCGTCGGTGATGATGAACCGGCTCTTGCCCGCTTCGGCGAGGTAGTCCGCGATCAGCGTCTCGGCCTCGAGGACGAGGCGATAGTTGATGGTGACGGGGACGATGTAGATGCGCTTGTTCGGCGCGCCTTCACGCACGTTGTTCTTGAACGCGGTGACGGTGGTGCCGAGGAGGCCGAGCTTCAGGTGCTTCTCGAGGATGTTGGAGCGATTGCGCGTGCCACCAGGGAAGAACAGCGAGTGATAGCCATGCTCGAGGAGGACCGTCGAGTACTCCTTCAGCACGTCCTTGTAGAGCTCGAAGCGCAGCCGGCGATCCACGCGATACGCGCCCAGGTTGCGCATGAAGTAGGAGATGAACGGGTTCGTGAACAGGTTCTTGCCGGCGCCGTAGGTCACGGGCGGAAGGCCCGCGCGCAACATGCCGAAGGCGATCGCGGGCGAGTCCATGTTCGAGCTGTGCGTCGGCGTGACGACGATCGTTCCGCGCTCGGCGCACGCACGCACGACGTCGAGGTCACCGTCGGCGCTGATGCGCGAATCGAGGTTGCGCAGCGTGTCCATGCCCTGCTTGATCGACGTGATCGGGTTGAACACGAAGCCCAGGATCGAAGGACCGATGCCGGTCGCGAACTTGTAGACGCGCGGATCGAAGTTTCCGACGACGTCCTTGCCGAAGTAGTGGACGAGGTTTCGGAGCTCGGCCGTCTTCTCTTCCTCGCTCATCGCGAGCAAGCGGCGCGAGAGGTCCTTCCAGCGATCGGCGGCGCCGTTGCCTTTGCCGTCGAGCCGTTTGATCTCGTTGTAGGCAACGTCGTTGAGCACGTACTCGAGCGATAGATCGCCGCCCGCTTTGCTCTGCGCTACCCGATGGGCCACGACCCGCCGTTCCACCTCCGCGAGTAGCTTCTCGCGTTCGGCGTTGAACCTCTCGAGTCGGTTTTCTGCCTCCCGTACCGGGCGGTCGCTCGCCATGACTTCCCCTACATTACGAGAGAATTAAGGGGCCTGTGAACGCGCGGCACGTAGCACTGCCGAAGATACGTGCGGAGGGAAAGAGGGCATTTCGAGGCGATCCCGCTTGCTCTCCACAGCGGCCCGTGGTCTTCATTGAGCAGGCGCGCGTTTCCAGGTGGAGACCAGCGCCCCAACTGCCGGAAGCGGTCCGGCATCATGGCAACGACCAAGCGTCGCAGTACCAAATCTAAAGAAGCAGCCCCCGCCAAGCCAAAGCGCGGAGCTGCTGCTGACCCTCCTGCGTCCAAAGCCAAGGCGGGAGCGAAGAAGAAGCCCGAGAAGGCCGAGAAGTCGACGAAGGCCGAGAAGGCGACGGAGAAGGCGACCGAAAAGCCGATCGCAAAGAAGCCGGCCAGAGCGGCAAAGCGAGAAGAGCCGATCGAGAACGAAATCGCGAACGAGATCGAGAACGAGAACGAGAACGAGAACGAGAACGAGAACGCGAACGAGGTGGTCAGCGAGGCTGACGTCGAGAAGGCCCCGAAGAGGTCATCGCGGAAGGCGACCGGGAAGGGAGAGAAGTCCGTCGAGGCCGCACCCACGCCGCCGCCCACGCCAGCATGGAACCTCGACGGTCCTGTGCCGCCCGAAGGTGCGAAGCTCCCGCCGAAGGTGGGCGCGCTGCTCGGTGTGGCGCAGAAGGCGCTCGGCATCAAGTCGTTCCGTCCCGGACAGGCGGAAGCGTTCAAGCACCTGCTCGCGAATGAAGACTTGCTCGCCGTCATGCCGACGGGCAGCGGCAAGTCGCTCTTGTATCAGCTGACGTCGCTCGTCGTTCCCGGCGTGACCGTCGTGGTGAGCCCGCTGATCGCGCTGATCAAAGACCAGCTCGACAAGATGGTGTCCAAGGGCGTCAGCGCCGCGAAGATCGATTCGACGCTGACCGTGAAGCAGAAGCGCGAGGTGGACGCGCTGATCAAGGCTCCCGGCGGGAAGCTGCTCCTGACCACGCCCGAGCGCATGGCGGTGCCCGAGTTCCGCGAATACTTGAAGGAAGCGTGCGGTGGCGTCGGCGTGTCGAGGTTCGTCGTCGACGAAGCGCACTGCGTCTCGCAGTGGGGACACGATTTCCGCCCGGCGTATCTCTCGCTGCGCAAGGCGCTCGAGGACGTCGGCCATCCGCCCGTGCTCGCCACCACGGCGACCGCACCGCCGCACGTTCGCGACGACATCCTGTTCCAGCTCGGCATCGAAGGCGCGACCACGGTCACGACCACCTTCGATCGTCCGAACCTGCACTACGAAGTCATCGTCTTTAGCGACGACGACGAGAAGATGAAGACGCTGGTCACGCTGCTGAAGAAGCTGCCGCGACCGGGCATCGTGTACTGCGCGACCGTCAAGAAGGTCGAGGAGCTCTACGAAGCGCTCACGCGCTGGGGCATCAAGGTCGGCAAGTACCACGGTCGAATGAACAAGAAGGAACGCGACGACTCGCAGAACGCGTTCATGGATCCGGCGAGCGACATCATCATGGTCGCCACCAACGCGTTCGGTCTCGGCGTCGACAAGCCGAACGTGCGCAACGTCCTCCACTATCACGTTCCCGGATCGCTCGAGGCGTACGCGCAGGAAGCGGGACGCGGTGGTCGCGACGGCAAGCCCGCGCGCTGCGTGCTGTTGTTCTCGCCCGACGACGTGGCGATCCAGGAGTACTTCCTCTCGGGCACGTATCCGACGAAGCGCCAGGTCAAGATGGTGTTCGAGGCGCTCGAGGCGTTCACGAAGCTCCATCGCGAGGGCAATCGCCTCGCCGCGGAGACGCCGCCGACCGTGCCGAACGTCGCGCTCTCGAGCGGCGTCGGTCAGCAGCGCACGCGCACCGTCCTCGGTCTGCTCAAGGACGAAGGCTTCGTCACGGAAGAAGAAGGCGGGGTCTACTTCGTCGCCGATCCGCCGCCGGACATGGGCGAGCTCATGGAGCGCGCGAAGCAGTACGAAGCGCGGCGCATCGCCGATCGCCAGCGCCTCGACGCATTGCTCGGCTACGTGAAGGCACCGGGCTGTCGCAATCAGGTGATCCTCCAGTACCTGGGCGAGCCAGAGCCGCCGCGCTGCGGACGCTGCGATAACTGTCTGCGCTCGCGGGAAGACGCGCTCGCTGCATCGACGCAGGCCACGCGCCTCGGCGCCCTGCTCACGCGCGAGCTCGAGGACGAGCCCACGGCAGACATTCGCCCGAAGCGCGAGATCAAGGCGCGCGTGGTGCGCATCGATGCACCGGCGCCGGCGCTGCCGTCCACCAACGGCGCCGCCGCGTCGACGACGGGCGAGGTCGCTCCGATCACGGCGCCGGCCGCTCCACCCAAGCCGGCCACGGTGCTTCGTCGCTCGAGCGCGAGC
>JAEYYV010000372.1 GCA_023428295.1 Pseudomonadota bacterium | reverse complement strand
CACGCCGGCCGTCGCTGGCGCGGCTTCTTTCCCGTCGGCGGCGAGCTGACCTCTGGCGTTCCCGACCTGAAAGAAGGCATCTACTTCGGGCGCGAGCTGCCGAGCGACGATCCCCGTGTGCTCGCCGGCGTGCCGTTGCACGGGCCCAACCTGTGGCCCGCCGACGTGCCGGCGCTCCAGCCGACGGTGCTCGCGTGGATCGACGCGACCGCGCGTGTCGCCGCGCTCGTGATGTCCGCGATCGCGCGCGCGCTCGCTCTGCCCGCCGACTACTTCGCGACGACCTGCATGCAGGACCCGACGCTGCTGTTCCGGATCTTTCACTATCCGCCGACAGACGCACGGACGAGCGACGTTTGGTGGGGCGTGGGCGAGCACACGGACTACGGCATCCTCACGCTGCTGCTGCAAGACGATGTCGGCGGGCTCGAGGTGAAGTCGCGTGGCGCGTGGATCGCGGTGCCGCCACAACCGGGCGCGCTCGTGTGCAACATCGGCGACATGCTCGATCGCATGACGGGCGGCGTCTATCGCTCCACGCCGCATCGCGTGCGCAACACGAGCGGGCGCGACCGCTACTCGTTCCCCCTGTTCTTCGATCCGTCGTGGGACGCGCGGGTGACCCGCGTGCCGAACGCGCCGCCGCCCGACGACGACGCCGCCGCCCGCTGGGACCGCGCGAGCGTTCACGCGTTCGACGGCACGTGGGGCGAGTATCTGATGGGCAAGATCGCGCGCGTCTTCCCTGCCCTGTTTCGCGATTCCCTCTGAGCTCGTGCAATCTCGGCTGGCACGCGGTATCTCCCTCTCGTGAGCGCCGAGACCGAGCCGACCGACGACGAGCCCGTACCGAAGATTCCGTACGGTCGTGGCCTCAAGCTCGACGGCGCGATGATGTTCCGCATCGGCGCGACGGTCGTGCTGCTCGTGCTGATCGTTCTCACCGCGCGCCCGTGCGCGAATGCGACCTCGAAGTTCGTGACGGACTTCGACGAGAAGGGCTCGGCGAGCAACACGATGCCCAAGCCGGGCAACGTCGACAAGCTCGAGCCGGGGCTCGATCAGTACGAGAAGATGGGCGGCACGCCCGAAGAGGATCGCGCCGCGTACGAGCGAGCGATGGCCAAGGCGCGCGGCGATGCCAGCGTGGGCAGCGGCAGTGCCAGCGGCAGCGGCAGCGGGGACAGCGGCAGCGCCAGCGGTAGCAGCGGCAACTAACGCCCCACGCGTCGATCACCACGCGTCGATCACCACGTATCGATCACCACGCCTCGATCACCACAGCGAGAGCGGAGCTAGCTCAGCGCGAGCGGATCGGGCGGCAGCGGCGCGCCGTCCGACAGAGAATCCACCGATGACGAGAGCTGCGGCGACGACGACGACGACGACGACGACGACGACGACGACGACGACGACGACGACGACGACGACGACGGCGATGGCGACAGCGACGATGGCGTCGCGCCTCCGAGCTCGGCAGCAGCGCGCATCGCGAGCACTTCGCGGACGGCGGCGTCCACGCCGGGCGCGTCGAGCGGATCGCCATCGACGATGCGCTGCCGCGTGCGGCCCGAGCCCTCCGCGAACGTGCGGCCCGCGCTGTCCGCGGGCGACTCGGCGGATGTCACCTCGATCGGCGCGGGACGCTCCATCACCTCGACATCGAACAGCGTGAGCTCGGCGCTGCGGCGCCCCTGCCACGTGGAGATGGTGGGGACGAACGCGAGATCGAGGCGCGCGCCCATGGGGACGTCGCGATCGCCGAGGTTGAAGCCGATGGCGCCACGCGACGCGCCGCGATCATCCTCGAGCGTGAGCTTCAGGTGCTTGTCGCGACCCACGCGGCGCACCGCGGTGACGCGCGCGTTGCGCGTGACCAGGACCGGCGCCGGGTTCTGCTGGCCGAACGGCCCCAGCCCGGCGAGCTCGGTGGCGAGGCGCTCGTCGACATCGGCGAGGCGGACCTCCGCGTCGACTTCGCGTCCCGTGGGCGTGGGCCCCGAGCCTTCGGCGAGCGTGGCGCACGCGGAGCCGAGCGCCTCGGTGAGCGCCTCGATGTTCTCGCGCTGGATGGTGAAGCCCGCGGCGGCCGCGTGACCGCCGTAGCGACCGAGGATGGTGGGGTTCTTGGCCGCTTCGGTGAGCGCCTTGTACAGGTTCACACCCGGCACGGTGCGCGCCGAGCCGCGCCCGAGGCCCGTCGTGGGATCCACGCCGATCACGAAGGCCGGACGCTGGTACTTGTCGACGAGCTTGGCGGCGACGATGCCGACGACGCCCGTGGGCCAGCCCTCGCCTGCGAGGACGATGGCGGGCCCCGGATCGCGATCGCCGAGCTGCTCGAGCGCCTCGCCGAGCACGCGCTCTTGGATCTGGCGACGCTCCGTGTTGGCCGCCTCGAGCACCGCGGCGCGCTCGGCGGCCGAGGCCTCGTCTGCGAGGAGCAGCGACAGCGAGGGCTCCGCGGCGCCGAGGCGCCCGGGCGCGTTGAGCCGCGGCGCGAGCTTCCACGCGATGGTGTGCGCGTCGATCTCGCGCTCGGGATCCACGTTGGCCACGGCGAGGAGCGCGGCGATGCCCGGACGGACGCCGGTGCGCACTCGCGTGCCCGTGCGCGGATCCATGCGTGGATCTGCGTGCGAGTCCGTGATGCCGGGTTGCAGCTTGCGCAGGCCGAGCGCCGTGAGGATGCGGTTCTCCGACGCGAGCGGTACCAGATCCGCGACGGTGCCGAGCGCTACGAGATCCAGGAGCTCGCGCACGTCCGGCTCGGGGTGCGTGCGGAAGTGTCCGCGCTCGCGCAGCTCGGTGCGCACGGCGGCCGCGACGTAGAACGCCAGCCCCACCGAGGCCATGCCGCGGAACGGAAACGTAGAGTCCGTGCGGAACGGGTTCACGAGCGAGAACGACGGATGCGCCGTGTCCGCCGACGGCACCGTGTGGTGATCCACGACGATGACTTCCATCTGCAGCGCCGCGGCCGCGTTGATGGCGTCGATATCGCTCGTACCGCAGTCTCCCGTGACGATCAGCTTGGCGCCGCGCTGCGCGAAGTCGGCGGCCGCCGCGGTGGTGAAGCCGTATCCCGCGTCGCGACGCGCGACCGCCACGATCACGTCCGCGTCCACCGAGCGCAGGAACGTGGTCAGCAGCGCGGCGGTGGTGACACCGTCCACGTCGTAATCGCCGAACACGCCGATGCGCTCCTTGCGCTGCACCGCATCCGCGATGCGCGCGACCGCGATGGGCAGCCCCGCGAGTCCGGCGGGCGGACGAAGCGCGGCGAGGCGCGGGTCCACGAAGCCCTTCGCGTCATTGGGGCCCTCGACGCCACGCGCCACGAGGCAGCGCGCCGTGGCGGGCCGGATCCGCATCGCCTGAGCGAGCTGAGAGACGAGCTGCTCGTCGACGGGACGCAGGCGAACTTGCACACCCGCAAGTTACGCGAGAGGTATGACACCCGACCTCGCAGATCCCGCCGAAAACGCGAAAGCCGCGCGATCCCGGGATCGTGCGGCCTCTGTCCGAAAACCGGACAGCCGACTACTCGTCGGAGCTCGGCTCCTTGGGCGTCGAGATCACGCGCCGCCGCGCCGAGGTGCCCGAGTACCACTTCTTCGAGATCGCCACGAACACCGGCGTCGCGAGGAAGATCGACGAGTAAACGCCGACGACGACACCGATGTTCATCGTGAAGGCGAAGTTCCTCACGAGGCCCGTACCGAAGATGTTCATGATCAGCGTGGTCGCGAACACCGTGGCGGACGTGAGGATCGTGCGCACCAGCATCTCGTTGAGCGAGAGGTCGACGATGCGCTCGATCTTCTTGTCCTTGAGCTTCGCTTGGTTCTCGCGAATGCGGTCGAAGACGATCACCGTGTCGTTCACCGAGAAGCCCATCACCGTGAGCAGACCGGCGACCGACGTCAGCGAGACCTCGGTCCACGTCACTGCGAACACGCCGACGACGAGGATCGCGTCGTGGATGGTGGCGAACGCCGCGGCAGGCGCGTACCGGATGTCGAACCGGAACGCGAGGTACAGCATGATGAGGAAGATCGCGTAGACGATCGACTTCAACGCGTCGTTGCGCAGCTTGTCGCCAGCCTTGGCTCCGACGCCGTAGCTCTGAACCACGACGACGTCCGTGTCCGCGAACGTCTTCTCGAGCAGCTGCTCGTACTGGCGATCGAGACCGCGGATCGCGTACCACGCGTTGATCTCGCCCGTTCCCTCATCGGCGCGCGTGTAGAGGTTCTTCTCCTCCACCCCCCACAGCTTGCCCTCGAGATCGTGCTTGGCGAGGAGCGTCTTCACCTCTTCGTCGGTGATCGGCTTCACCGAGCGTGCGCTCAAGCGATCACCGGACCACGCGACCTTGTGAACCTCGCGATCCTTGAACGTGGTCTCGAAGTCCTTCACCACCGCTTCCGCTGCCTCGGGGGTCAACGCGGAGAAGCGCGTCGTGCGGAGCACCAGACCGTTGATGGGAACTTCCTTGCCGCTCGAGTCTTCGCCCGTCCAGCTGAGGTTGGAGATCTCGATGTGCGGATCGGCCTTCTCGAGCGTGGCGCGCGCCGTGCCGAGATCGATCTTGGTGTACTCGTCGGCGCCCTGCTTCTTGAACGACAGGATGATCTCCGTGCCGCCTTTGAAGTCGATCGTCCAGTTCATGTAGTCGCCGCGAACTTGTTTGTTCACGAACAACATGCCGATCGAGGCGCCCATCGTGATGAACGAGAAGATCAGCCACGCCTTGAACTTCGTCGTGAACGAGAAGTTGTTTCCCGGCGGGAGCAGATACCGGAACTTGTGCGGATGCGCCGGCGCTTGTTTGTCTTTGGATTCGCTCATCGTCAGCGCCTAGATGGAGATGGTTGCGTTGGTGCCCTTCTTCCTCGACACGTACCAGTCGAAGAAGATGCGGGTGACCCACGTGTTGACGAAGAGAGTGGTGAACACGCCGACGAGCAGCATCACGGCGAAGCCCTTGATCGGGCCAGAGCCGTACTGCAAGAGCACCCAACCGGCGGCGGCGGTGGTGAGCTGACCGTCGAGGATCGCGCTGAATGCGCGCGAGAACCCGAGGTCGATCGCACCACGTACAGACTTTCCGAGTAACAGCTCGTCTCGTATGCGCTCGTAGATGAGGATGTTGCCGTCGACGGTCATGCCGACCGACAACACGACCGCTGCGATACCGGGCAGCGTCAGCGTCGCGCCGAACGCAGCCATCACCGCGATGGTGAGCACGATGTGATAGAGGACCGCGAAGATCGCGATCCATCCCGACCACTTGTAGATGCCGACCATGATGAGGAACACGAGCAGCACGCCGAGTCCGAACGACAAGCGGGTCTTCTCGATGGCGTCCATGCCGAGCGTGGGCCCGATCTCCGACGCCGACTCCTCCTTGAGCGGCGCGGGGAGCGAACCGGTCTTCAACACGTTGACCAGCTCGTCGCGCTCCGCCTCCTGACGGCGAACATCGCTGCCGCCCATGGTGATCGACGCGCGACCACCGCGGATGGCGCCGTTGATGATCGGCGCGGACTTGACCTTGTCGTCGAGGATCGTCGCGAGCTTCTTGCCGACGATCTCCGCCGTCAGATCACCGAACGCGCGGCTTCCGAAGCGGTTGAAGTCGAGCAGGACGATCGGACGGTTCGTGTTGGGGTCGTAGCTCGGCATCGCGTCCTGGATCGCGGAGCCGGTCAAGCGCACCGTGCGGTCGAGGAAGTAGCTGCGCCAGAACGTACGCTTGTCCTTTGCGCCCGGAGGAGGCTCGACGAGCTCGTACTTCACCTCGCGGTTGTCGGGGAGCTTGAACGACGGGTCCTTCGCGGCGAGCGACGCGAGATAGCGCTCCATGATCACGCGGCCAGGAACGTTGCACGCGATCTTGTCGCCGGCCTGCTTGGCAGGGTTGGCGGTGCCACGGTTGAGGCAGCCGAGGTTCTTCGCGACGCTCTGATCGACGTACTCCTCGCGATCGTGCGCGAACATGAAGTAGTCGGTCTGCCGTGCGCCGCCGTCCTCGGGCTGCCACTGATCGATGTCAGCGTAGATGCCGAGCGCTTCGGCTTCCGGATCGGTCGCCTTGCCCGCCTCTTCTTCGGCATCGCCACCGCGCGGCGCGAGCTTCGCGTAGACGCGCTGCATGAACTCCGAGCCGTTATCGACGACCTTGAACTCGAGCTTCGCGGTGCGCGCGATGATGTCGCGCGTCTCTTGAATGACATCCTTGTTGAGGCCCGGAAGCTCGACGAGGATCTCGTCGCCCTTCTCGACCACGGTGGGCTCCGCGATGCCCTTCTCGTCGATGCGGTCGCGGATGGTGGTCACCGCGTTCGAGAGCGCCGACTTCTTGATGCCGTCGGCGAAGCTCGACGACACGCGGAAGCAGATCGACTTCTCGGGATCCTTGGAGCACGGAACCGCGGTCGTGATGTTGCCGTAGTCGCTGGTGATGGCGGCTTCGACCTGCGACTTCTTGGTCGCGTCCTCGAGGTGAACCTCGACGGAGCCGATCGGCACGACGGGGGTGTTCACCGTCGCTTTGATCTTGTCGTCCGCGAAGCGCGCATCGAGATCGCGCTTGATCTCGTGGGCGCGGTCTTCCACGGCCCGATCGAGATCGATGCTGTAGACGATGTGCAATCCGCCCTGGAGATCCAGGCCGAGGTTGATCTTCTTGGAGAACGGGAACCACGAAGGGAGTTGCCCATCTCGCAAGAAGCTCGGCGCTAGCACGCCGGCGCAGAGGGCCATACTCAGGAGCAACCCGAGCGTACGCCACTTGAGACTACGGTCCATGAACCACCTCGAACGGAGCCGAAACCAAAACGGAAACTACGCTGCCGAAGACTTCGATGCGTCCGCCGGGACTTTGCCTTCCCAGCGCGCCTCGACGTACGCACGCGGAACGCGCACGCGAACTTTCTCTTGGAGCTCGACGACGAGGATCGTGTTGTCGTCGGTCACGCCCGTGATCTTGCCGATGATGCCACCGCGCGTGATGATCTCGTCGCCCTTGCCGAGCTTGCCGAGCATCGCCTGGTGCTCCTTCTGACGCTTCACCTGCGGGCGGATCAAAAGGAAATAGAAGATGCCGAACATCGCCAGCATCATCACGATCATCGACATACCGCCGCCTTGCATCGGAGCTCCTTCGTAGGAAAACAGAATGGTGCCCTAGGCACCGAAAAACGCAGGGGTTCGTAGCACTGGGGGTTTCGGGGGTCAAGCACATAGGACCCATCGCTACACCCGCTCCCCATCGGCCAGGATTCGCTCGCGGATCGCGCGAACGTGACGCGCATAGAACGTGAGGTTGTGCAGAGTTGCGAGCCTCGCGTAGAGGATCTCTTTGGCCTGGTAAAGATGTCGCAGGTACGCGCGCGAGTGCGTCCGGCACGTCGAGCAGGGGCACTCCGGGTCGATCGGGCCGAGGTCGGTGCGGTTGGCGGCGTTCGGAATGTTCACCCGCTGGCCGGACTGGGTGAACAGGTACCCGTTACGAGCGTTGCGGGTCGGCATGACGCAATCGAACATGTCGATGCCCGCCGCGATGCCGGTCGCGATGTCCGTCGGCGTACCCACGCCCATCAGGTAGCGCGGTCGCTCCGCGGGCATGAGGTGCGCGACCTCGTCGAGCACGCGATACGTGTCCTCGACCGCCTCGCCGACCGCGAGACCGCCGAGCGCATAGCCATCGAAGTCGAGCGCCGTGATCTCCGCCATGTGTCGCTTGCGCCGCTCGATGTCGACGCCGCCCTGCACGATGCCGAACACCGCCTGCCCCACCGCGTGCGGCGCCGCCTTGCAGCGAGCGGCCCACCGTGTGGTGCGCGCGAGCGCGACCTCCTGCACGTCGGCTGGCGCATCGCCGGGCGGACACTGATCGAAGCACATCGCGATGTCCGATCCGAGGACCTTCTGGATGTGCATGCTGACCTCGGGCGTCAGGCGATGCTTGCTGCCGTCGATGTGCGAGCGGAACGTGACACCCTCGTCGTCGATCTCGTTGATGCCCGAGAGCGAGAACACCTGGAAGCCGCCGCTGTCCGTCAGGATCGGGCGGTCCCACTTCTGGAACTCGTGCAGCCCGCCCGCGATCTCCATGACCTCGAGGCCCGGACGTAGATACAGGTGGTAGGTGTTGCCGAGGATGATCTTCGCGTCGAGCGGCTCGGCGCGGAGCTCGTCTGCGGTCATGCCCTTCACGGTGCCGGCGGTGCCGACGGGCATGAACACGGGGGTCGGGATGTCACCGCGCGGCGTGTGAAGAACGCCCGCGCGCGACTTGCCCAGCGTGGCGAGTACCTCGAACGAGAAGCCGGGCGTGGGGAGCTCGAACAGCATGCAGGCGCGGGGTTATACACGCGCTCGCGCACGGTGCGGCCTGCCTCCGCCATTTGCACCCTCGACCGTCGGGTAGGGTTCGGCGCACCCAGATCGCGCGTTCGCGCACGCGCCGGGCGCGCGATCGTGCGCGCTCGTCGACGAACGAGCCGTCACACCGCGCGTGCGAGGCCAGCGCGCTGGCACTGCGCGTGAAATCCACGCCTCGCATGGACCGCCTCGTCGTCGCGATGCACAGAGCCGCCGCTTCCAAGCGCGACATGATCGGTCTCGCCGGCGGCCTGCCCGCGACGGACCTCGTGCCGCGCGATCTGCTCGCGACCGTGCTGGCCGAGGTCGCGCGCGAGGAAGATGCGGTGCAGTACGGCTGGCCCGAGGGCATGCACGAGCTGCGAACCTGGATCGCTCGCCGGCTCTCGGCGCGCTGCATCGGCGCGCGCGACCCGCACGCCAACGACGATGCGCCACGCGTCGACATCGATCCGGCGCGCGTGATCATCACGTCGGGCGCGCAGCAAGCGCTGTCGCTGATCGCGATGGCCCATCGAGGGGCGCGCATCGTCGTCGGCGATGCGACGTATCCGTCGGCGATCGCCGCGTTCGATCGAGCGGGCGCCGAGGTCATCGCGCAGTCCTCGGCGAGCCCCGAGGTGGCGCACTACGTGATGCCGGGCTGCGCGAACCCGCTGGGCATCGATCTCGTCGAGCCCTGGCGTGAGGAGTGGCTGCGGACGGGCGCGCTGATCGCCGACGAGGCGTACAGCGAGCTGCGCTTCGATGGGTTCGTCGCGCGGCCGCTGCTCGCCGATGCCCCCGACCGCGTATGGCACGTCGGCACGCTGTCCAAGACCGTGTGCCCGGGACTCCGCGTCGGTTGGCTCGTGCCGCCGGCGCGCGATCACGACGAGCTCCTGCAGCAGAAAGAAGCTGCGGATCTTCAAGCGGCGAGCATCACGCAGGTCGCGGCCGCGCGCCTGCTCGAGCGCCTCGACTACGACGCGCACCTCGCGCGACTGCGCGCTGCGTATCACGAGCGCTGCGAGCGGTTGTGCGATGCACTCGCGGTCGAGCTGCCCGACGCGCGCTTCGTCGAGCCGAGCGGCGGGTTCGCGGTATGGGTCGAGCTCGACGACGACGGCGATGACATCGCGCTCCTCGAGACCGCGATCGAGCACGGCACGTCGGTCGATCCGGGACGGCTGTTCCGTCCGCGCGACGCGCGAGGGCCTGTCGCGTTTCGCGCGAGCTTCTCGAGCGCACCGAGCGAGCGGATCGCCGAAGGCGTGCAGCGCCTCGCGCGCGCCATCGCCGCGTGGCGTGGGCGCGGACATGCGACGGGCGCGGTCACGCGCGGTGCAACAGCGATGCGTCGCCGTAGCTGAAGAAGCGATAGCGCTGGGCGACCGCGTGGCGGTAGGCCGTCATGATCCGCTCGGTCCCGGCGAACGCGCAGACGAGCATGAGGAGCGTGCTCTCGGGCAGATGAAAGTTGGTGATCAAATGATCGACCACGCGAAACGCGTGACCCGAGCCCGGATAGATGAAGATGTCCGTGCTGCCCTGCCCCGCGCGTAGCTGTCGCGGTCCCACCGCTGCGGACTCGAGGGCGCGCAACGCCGTGGTGCCGAGCGAGACGATCGGGCGACCGGACGCGACGATCGCGACGAGCTCGTCGGAGATGGCGTAGCGCTCGCGATGCATCACGTGCTGCCGCACGTCGTCGACGCGGATCGGCGCGAACGTGCCCCACCCGACGTGCAAGGTCAGCGTCGCGAGTGTGATGCCACGCGCGACGAGACACTCGCGAATCGCCGGAGTCATGTGGAGTCCCGCCGTGGGTGCGGCGACGGCACCGGGTACGCGCGCGAACATGGTTTGATAGCGCTCGCGATCGTCGGGCCGATCATCACGCTCGATGTAGTGCGGCAGCGGGATGTGCCCGTGCGCGTCGAGGAATGCGAGCAGATCCTCGGGCGCGCTCACGACGAGCGAGCCATTCTCGGCGCGCGGTGTGAGCACCTCGAAGCGCTGCTCGCCCACCGTGACGAACATGCCCGGACGCAGCGTGCCCTTCGCGAGACATCGCCACGCGTGCGGCGCGACCTCGGTGGCCGGCTCGAGGAACAAGAGCTCGATCGCACCGCCGGTGTCCTTGCGTCCGAGGACGCGCGCGGGAATCACGCGCGTGTCATTGGCCACGACGATCGCATCCGCGGGCAGGAGCTCGACGATGTCCGCGAACGCGTGATCGGAGAGCGCACCGTCGGCGTGCACGTGCAAGAGCCGCGATGCATCGCGCTGGGCCGCTGGCTCCTGCGCGATCAGCTCGGGCGGTAGCTCGAAGCGATAGTCACTCGGCGCGAACACGCGCGCACGCTAGCACTCCTGCGCGATCTCGCGCGCGATGTCGGGGACGTCGATGCTCGCGACGAGCGGCATGGTCAGACCGTGGCGCCGTGCAATCCGTCGCGGGAGGGTGTGTCTGCTAGATTCACGCCGATGCGACGCCTCCTCGGAGCTCACCTGGCTCTCTTCGCGACGACGACTGTCGCCCATGCCGCCCCGATCGCGACCGCGAGCGAGGACATCGATGGCGACGGCGCGACGGATGCGATCACGCTCGACGCGGACGGCACGCTGACGCTCGGACGACAGGGAACGGTCAAGGTCGGCCCGATCGCGAAGGCACGGATCGAGGTCGGCGCGTGGAACGGCAAACCGATCGTCGTCGTGGTCGACGACAAGGAAGCGTTCGTCGTGGAGCCGGGACCGTGGAAGGTCACCGCCAAGACCAGCGTCGGCGGCGTCGGTCTCGACGCGGACTACGCACTCGACGTGACGGCGACGCCGAGCGGCGTGTATCGCTATCAGAAGCGCGCGAACCTGCGCCGCTGTGATGGCAAGCCGGCGCTCCTGTTTGCCGAGGGCTGGAACGGACAGCGGTTTGGCCGCGTGACGAAGTTGCCGGTGGGTGTGGATCCGAGCGCGCCGAAGCTGGCGGCGAAGGCGGACCCGAGCGCAGCGCAGCCGGTGTTGTACGCGGCGCGCTTCTCGTCACATCAGATCGGCGCGGGCGATGCGGGCGGGCTCGGCATTCCGACGGAGCTCGACGACGGCAAGCCGTCCACGATGTGGCGCGAGGAGCTCACGCGCAGCGCTGGCGAGGGGCAGTTCTTCACGTTCGAAGCGCGCGCGCAGGGCATCGCAGCGCGGCACGTGCGCGTCGCGGGCGCGGGCAAAGCGTTCAATCGGCCCAAGACGCTCGCCATCGTCGGCGCATCGGCGGCGTATCGCGTCGAGCTCCCCGACGACACGAGCGGCGCCGCGTACTCGATCGATCTGCCGCAGCCGATCGCGGGCTGCGTGACCGTGATCCTCGAGGACACGTACGGTCCGCAAACCGGACAGACCGCGATCAGCGAGCTCAGCGTGTACGCGGAGGGCGAGCGCAGCGGTGGTGCCGAGGCGATGCTCGCGCAGATCGTCGGTGCCGGTGGCGACACGCGGAACGCGGAGGCCGTGCTCGCCAAGCGTGGTGCGGCGGGCGCCACGGCGATCGAGGCGGAGATCAGCAAGACCCAAGACGCGCGCGCGCGGCGAC
>JAEYYV010000326.1 GCA_023428295.1 Pseudomonadota bacterium | reverse complement strand
GCTCGCGCCCGCGTCGAAGTCGAAGGTGAAGGGCACGATCGAGTTCAAAGAGGTCGAGGACGGCGTCGAAGTGACGGCAAACGTCGAGGGCCTCAAGGCCGGCGACCACGCGTATCACGTCCACGAGAAGGGCGACTGCTCGGCGGCGGACGCGTCGAGCGCCGGTGGTCACTTCAACCCGCACAACAAGAAGCACGGCGCGCCCGATGCGGAAGAGCGCCACGAGGGTGACTTCGGCAACCTGACCGCCGGCAAGGACGGCAAGGCGACGAAGACGTTCGTCATGAAGGGCATCACGCTCTCCGACGGGCCGACCTCGATCGTCGGCAAGGGCTTCATCGTTCACGAGAAGAAGGACGACTTCAAGACGCAGCCCACGGGCAACGCCGGTGGACGCGTCGCCTGCGGCGTCATCACGCTGAGCGAGTAGCGCGACTACACGGCAAACGTGAAGCGAACGCCGGGCGGATCGATCGGGCCGAGCACGAGCTCGACCGTGGCGTCCTCGGCGTCCGACGAGCGAGCGAGGCGCGCGATCTTGTCGACGCCTTGGCCGCTCGGATAGAAGCCGCGCAGCATGCTCTGGATCGGCGTCCACTCGACGCGATCCCACGCGACGATGACCGTCGGCTCGAGCGCGCCATCTGTTGCGCGCAGCGAGATGCGCGTGGTCATGCCGCGTGCGAGCGCGTGGTGCAGCTCTGCGACGATGCGCCGCTGCGGTCCGGTCACCGAGCGCGCGGCGGCGAGCTCGTCGATCAGTGAGAGCGCCCGCTCGGCGTCCCCTTGCTCGAACGTGAAGGTCCACGCTGCGCCGTCGAAGCCGAGCGTGCCGAGATCATCGGCGAGCGCGCGAACCGCATCGGGCGCGTCGGGTGGCAACGCGGCGTCCTCGGACCACGCCGTGATCGACGTCGCATCGATCGCGAGGTCGAGCGTGTCGCCGGCGAGCGCGTCGAGCCACGGGCACGCCGCCTGCGCGAGATCCCGGGACACGCGCGTGGTGATCGCGAGCGTGTCGAAGCCATGCGGAACGGTGACGCGCATCCCCTCGTCGCACGCCGCCGAGAACGGGGCCAACCGAGGCAAGATCGGGGCGGTCTTGATCCCGAGCAAGCCACCCAACGTGGTCAGGCGTGCGAGCTGGCCTTCATGCTGCTTTCCGCGCTTCACGCGCGGACCATACGGGAGAAATGGTGGTAAGTGAGGCCGTGCCTTCGATCGCGTTTCCCCGGCGCTATGTAGCTTCGCTCCAGGATCTCGCTGCTCGAGTGATCGAGAGGTACCCCGTCGACGCAGACCTCGGCTCGATCGCGGGTGATCTGCTCGAAGGCTTCGCCGACGTGTGCCTGCTCTCCGGCCTCGACCGCACGCTCGCGGAGCTCGAAGCCGGTCTCGAAGAGGATCACGGCCTCCACGAGCAGCTCGTCACGAAGCTGAGCGTCAAGACCAACTACGATCCACGGGGCCCGCGCAACGCAAAGGCCGGCCAGCTCGTCGACTGCTTGATCAGCGTGGTCGGTCTCGAGCCGGCAGACAGCGAGGACCGGACCATGACGCTGCCGCATGGCCTGCGCCTCGAGGTGGCGGGCGCGATCCAGGCAGTGATCGACCGGACGCTCTCGCTCGCGCAGATGCGTACTGCGATCATCGATACAGCGCGCGCTCGCATCGACGAGAAGAACCTGCAGACGTTCGAGAAGATCGTCGCCCAGCTCGACGACCGTGGCCTCAAGATCACGAAGCAGCCCAAAGTGCCGCTCGACGCCGCGCAGGCGGTACAACAGAACCTGAGCGATGCGCGCGCCGAGGTGGTCGGAAACGCTGCTCGCGACGCGCTCGATCGCGCGCTGTCCGTTCTCGCCAACGTCAGCCCGGAGGCGGCGGCGCGCATGGACGAGTCCGTGTCCGACACCGCCACGCGCCGCGACGTCGCGATCCGCCGCGTGCTCGACGCGCGTGTCGAGAAGCTGCCGGCCGCGATCACGCGCTCGCTGTTCGACAGCATCGGAGAGCTTGCCGAGATCGCGTGGGCCCCGGAAGAGGCCGTCGTGCGCCCGTATGCCGCGAGCCAAACGTTTGCCATCGGCGAGACCGTCGAGCATCCCAAGTTCGGTCGCGGCAAGGTGGTCACCGCCGCGGGCCAGCGGATCGAAGTCGAGTTCGCCGACGGCAAGAAGCCGCTCGTGCACGCTCGCAAGTGACGCGGTCGCGTTAGACTCTCGATATCAGCGCCGCGGATGCATGGGTCGAGACGCTTGCGGACGACGTACTGGAGACGATCCAGTCGCGGCCCGATGAGACGATCGTGCCCGCCGAGCTGCGGGACAGCGGCGGTTCTCGGGCGCTCGCGCTGCTAAAGGAGCTCGCGAGCTCGAGTGGATCGAGCAGCCTGCAGCTGCGGAGCAGCGTCGTGATCGGCGAGGGCGGCATGGGCATCGTGCGCGCGGCGGAGCAGGTCGCGCTCGGCCGCACCGTCGCGGTGAAGACGCTCAAGGACGATCGGCGTCGCGATGCAGCGTCCGCGCTCGACCTGCTTCGCGAAGCGTGGGTGACCGGCACCGTCGAGCACCCGAACGTCGTGCCGGTTCACTACCTCGGCGCGGAACCCGACGGCACGCCGCTGATCGTGATGAAGCGCGTCGAGGGAGTCGAGTGGAACAAGCTGCTCGGCAACGCCGCAGAGGTGAAGCGCCGGTTCGGCGCGACGGACCTCCTGGCGTGGAACCTCGGCATCTTGATGCAGACGCTCAACGCGCTGCGCTTCGCACACCACCGCGGGATCGTGCATCGCGATCTCAAGCCATCGAACGTGATGATCGGTGACTTCGGCGAGGTGTACTTGCTCGATTGGGGCATCGCGGTCTCGCTGCGCGACGACAGCAGCGGCCGCTTGCCGCTCGTCGGGCAGTCGAACGCGCTCGCGGGTACGCCGTGCTACATGGCGCCGGAGATGCTCGGGCGCGAGAGCGGTCCCGCGATCTCCGAGCGCACCGACGTGTACCTCGCGGGCGCGGTGCTGTTCGAGCTCGTCGCGGGAAAGCCTCCGCACGCGGGCGCATCGGCGATCGAAGTGCTGGCGAGCGTCATCGAGTCCAAGCCGGTGCTGCCTTCGCACGTGCCCGCGGAGCTCGCGCGCATCGTTCTGCGCGCGATGCACACCGAGCCCGAGCATCGCTTCGCGTCCGTGGAGGAGCTGCGCATCGAGCTGCAGCGATACCTCGAGCACCGCGGCTCTGCCGAGATCGGGAAGCGCGCACTCGAGCGCACGGATCAGCTGATCGCGACGCTCGCGAAGGGTGACGCCTCTCGCGAAGAGGTCTATCGAGTGTTCGGCGCGTGTCGCTTCGGCTTTCACGAGTCGCTCGCCATGTGGCGCGACAACGCCGAGGCCAAAGCAGGGCTCGCACGCGCGACGATCGCGGTCGCCGAGCTCGAGCTCGCCACGGGACATCCCGCCGCGGCGGTCACGCTCCTCAGCGAGCTGGACGAGCCACCGGCGCTGTTGGCACGCGCCAAGGACGTCGCGGCCGAGCACGCACGGCGCGACGCGGCTGCGAAGGAGCTGCTCGACGCGAACAACCCGACGCCCGGCCGACGCACGCGCACGTTCCTGGCGCTGTTGCTCGGGCCGGTCTTCACGATCGTTCCGCTGATCGTGCAGTGGATGCCCGAGACGGTTCCGTTCACGCTGCGCAACCACGTGCTGTTCAGCCTGATCACGTGCCTCGTCTGTGCACTGGTCGTCTGGTGGGCGCGCGACACGATGATGGCGACCTCGATCAATCGTCGCGTCGGCGCGGCGGCGATCTTCATGTTCGCCGCGGAGGCGTGGCTCGTCGGTGGCTTCTGGCTCGCGGGCAGCGACGTCTATCACGGTCAGCTCGCCGTGCAGTTCATGTGGGGCGTGTGCGCCGCGTGGCTCGCATTCACGCTCGACGTGGGATTCATTCCGGGCGCGCTCGGGTTCTTTGTCGGCTTCCTCGTCTCGGCGCGGTGGGCAGATCTGCAGCTGTACTCCACCGCCGTCGCGAACTGCGTGTTTGCCATGAACCTGGTCGCGCGCTGGCGCCCGGCAACGTGGAGGCAGTCCGCGGAGGAGCGCGCGTGGCTGGAAGAACGGACCAAGGCTCGGCGCGCTCGAGCGAAAGATCGGACACTCTAGGCGGCCATGGCGCTACGCGACGCGCGAGCTCTCGTCTTCGACCTCGATGGCACGCTGATCGACAGCCTCCCCGATATCGCGCTGCACTTGAACACGATGCTCGCGGAGCGCGGCCTCGCGGCCCGTCCGATCGACGAGATCGCCGCGTGGGTCGGTTACGGCGCCGAGAACCTGGTCATCCGCGCGATCCCACACCCCGAGCAGGTCGCCGACGCGCTCGCGCAGTTTCGCGCCCACTATCGCGCGCGACCGGTCGTCCACTCGCGCGTCTTCGACGAGCTCGGCGAGGTGCTCGACGCGATCGCAGTCGGTCGCAAGCTCGCGGTGCTCTCGAACAAGCCACACGAGCCCACG
>JAEYYV010000315.1 GCA_023428295.1 Pseudomonadota bacterium | reverse complement strand
AGCCTGACAGCCGCTGACATAAAAATCCTGACCGTCTCAGTACGCCTTGGGCCGGGCTATGTTCCTGCCGATGACGCTGAACGTGTTCTCGACCACCAGAATGGCGTCGGGGTCGATGTCCAGGATCGTCTGTTCCAGGGAGCGCAGGCGCAGGTTGTCGGTGACGGAATAGACCATGTCGATGGGCTCCCCCGTATACCCGCCCCGGGCCGGGATGACCGTAGCGTAGAATTTGTTGGATTCCGTGAGTTGACGGACGATCTCGTCCGCCTTGCGGGTGATGACGCGCACGGCCTTGCGCTGATTGAAGAGCGACAGGACATACTCGGTGACCACCGAACTGATGAAGAGCATCAGCAGCGAGGCCACGATGGTGTCCGGGGTGAATCGCGACAGGGCCAGGAGCATGACCGCGCCGTTGACCACGAAGTAGAACACGCCGAAGCGCAGGCCGTACTTGCGGTTGAGGATGACCGCAAGCACGTCGAGCCCCCCGCCGCCGCCGTAGGAGCGCAGGATGATGCCGCTGCCCGCCCCCATGATGGCCCCGGCGGCGATGGCGGCGTGCATGCCGTCACGGATGCCCAAGTCCAGATGCACGTACGAGGTCATCAGCGCGATGGCGCTCATGGTCAGCAGGTTCAGAAAGAAGAAACGGCGGCTGACGCCCTTCCAGGCCGCGATGAAAAGCGGAACGTTGAACAGGAAATACCATTTGGACAGCGGCACTGCGGGAACCGCATCGTTGGCGACCACGGCCAGGCCGTAGAGCGCGCCGGGAACGAAACTGTAGTGGGCCGCAATGCCGTTGTAGCCGACGATGAAGACAAAAGCTCCAAGCATCAGCAAAAAAGTGTTCCAGACTAGAGAATCAGTGATCGACTTCAGACGATGCCCCATTCCTGACAGCCCCCCGCAGCGTTGTCGTGAGCGTGTCAGCATATAAGGCGAAGATGATGCCCGCAAGGATAATGACGCCGCTCAACATCTGGACTCCGTTCACCGTTTCACCCAGCACGAGCCAGGCCGTCACGCCGCTGACGGGGGGCAGCGTGTAGTAGAACAGGCATGTTCTGGTCGCCCCCAGCACCTCCACCGCCATGTTCCAGAACAGGTAGCAAAGGATCGAGGCGAAGACGGCCAGATAGGCGAGGGCCCAGGCCAGGGTCGGAGTCATGTCGGGCAGCGAGAGCGTACCGCCGCCCTCCCACAGGGCGATGGGTACGAGCTGGGCCGTGCCGAAAAGGCAGCAGGCCATGAGCAGCGCCGTCTGGCTGATTCTACCGGTGACGGACTTGACGGCGAGGTTGTACACCACGCTCATCACGGCGGTCAGCAGGATAAGGAGGTCTCCGCGGGCCAGGCTCATGGTGGCCAACCGCCCCAAATCGCCGTCGGTTACCAGCAGGCAGACTCCGAAGGTGCTCGCGGCGATGCCAATGTACATATTCCGTCCGATGCGCTGGCGCAGGAAGAACTGCGCCGCAAGGGCCGTCAGCAGGGGCGACAGCGTGGATATGAGCGTCATATTCAGGGCGTCGGACGTGTGCCCCGCGAGGAAGATGAGGGTGTCGAAAAGCGAGATCCCGCACAGGGCGATAGCGAAAAGGGGCAGAAATTGCCGTCGGATCTCTGCCCGCTCGCGCCAGAATGCGGCCAACCCGAAAGGCGCGAAAAGAGCCGAGGCCAGCGCCCAGCGCATCAGGTTCAGGGTGCCCGGTTCGGCCATGCCCGCCAGTCCCCGCGAGGCGACAAAATTGCCGCTCCAGTTGACGATGCTCAGGGTGATGAAGAGGTACCCTGCGATCTGCGTTGTCTTGAAAGTCTTCCAGTTCATGTCGCGATCCTTCCGGGCTCCTTTTTCGGGCACGCCTGGGACGGAAAACCCGCCCCCTTGCCGCGGAGCCATCGATAGCCGTGTGGATAGATTGAGTTCCGCTCCAACGCGTTCGGTGCCGGGTGACGATGCGCGCGACCCGAAATGACGGGGCGGCTTCCCCGCAAGGAAACCGCCCGTCATGCTGCCCCCCGCCGGGAGGGCTTCGAGTCGCCGATGCGCCGCCGGTGACGTCTAGGCGACCTGCGCCGCGTAGTCCCCGCTGCTCTTCAGCTGCGCCCTGTCGGCTCCGTCGGCCACGGTGATGCGCAGCATCCAGCCCTCGCCGTACGGGGAGGTGTTGACCAGGGCCGGGTCGGAGCCGAGGTTTTCGTTCACCTCGGTCACGGTGCCTTCGATGGGCATGTGCAGGCTGCTGACGGCCTTGATGGACTCCACTGTGCCGAATTCCTCTCCCGCCCCGAACCTAGAGCCGGCGGCGGGCAGGTCGACGAAAGCGACTTCGCCCAGCTGTTCCTGTGCAAAGTCGGTGATGCCCACGACGGCGGTGCCGTCGGCGGCGATCCGCACCCAGGTGTGCTCGGGATGGTAGAGAATATCTTCGGGGAAAGTCAGATCGCTCATGATGGTATCCTTATGCCCGCGTCTTTGGCGCGGGATTGTGTGTTTCGTGTGCCGCGACCGCCGGAATCAGCCGCGCAGCCAGCCTTCGGCGGCTTCGTACAGCCCCTCAGCCAGGGTGGGATGGGCGTGGATGGTGTGCGCGATGTCGGCGGCGGTCAGGCC